>CAZETC010000052.1:0-4864 GCA_964515435.1 uncultured Candidatus Nitrosotenuis sp. | reverse complement strand
ATTCTGCAATTCTTTAAATAATTATTTGACGATAATCTATTCATAATGACAGAAGGAATCACAAGCGCGTACAAAAGAGTGAGGTTTGCTCCTGAAGAAGAGATCAAGGCAATATCAGTATTAATGAAATCCGGACAATCTTTCAAGGCAGTTACAAAGACGGATTATATCATATCTGGAAAACAGTGTACTGCACTTTCCAGATTAGGTATTCATTATATCAGCGCGTGAGATTTGACATTTTTTCAAGAGAAAATAAAATCGCATTTCAAATTTCCGACGTATTATAATGACGGCTCTCCGGTTAGTCCAGAAGAATATCTCCTGATGAAAGATTATTTTATTGAAAAATATGGTGGCTTGTCTGTAGACATACCCACTCTTGGTTATTGGAAGGAGTCAGGCGTCGTGTACAAGGATGAAACAATCGAATATGTTGTATTTATCGAAAAAACAAAATTCGAAAACGAGGTGGAATCTGACCTACCAAATGAGATAGAACAGTTCAAGAAACGGTTCAAGCATCTAGACATTCTTTGTTACTATCATAGCGTGGTTTCGACCTAGAAACCATTATCCTTGATTTTACGGGAAAATTTGTAATTTTTTCCAATAATAGTCGATAAATAGGCACGAAATATTACCCAGCGTTTTATGTGTGACATACTTTTTAATTGTCTGTTTTTGGAGAGACTTTATGATCCTCATCAAGCTTGGAGGCTCGATTATCACAAACAAGGAAAGGCCTCTGTCCCCAAGGACTGCAACCATACAGAAAATCGCAAGACATCTAAAAAAGATCAAAGAACCAGTCATAATTGTGCACGGCGGGGGCTCGTTTGGCCACTACTGGTCAGTCAGGTATAACATGCACACAAAGCCTGCCAGATATGATCCGCACGGAATTGCAATAGTAAAAAATTCCATGGTTGAGCTAAACAGGATAATCTTGAACGGTCTTGCAAAGGCAAGGCTAAGCCCGTATTGTCTTCCACCGACTGACTTTATGTCAGGGAACAGGCCAATCACAAAAAAAGTAAAAGAGATAAAAAAAATCGCCGAATCCGGCCTCGTTCCGGTTACGTTTGGCGATGCGTTGTGGCATGGAGGTAAAAAATCCTACATTCTTTCAGGCGACAGAATAATGAGCATCCTGGCAAAGACTCTGCGACCGAGGCTTTGCATTTTCGTCCTGAATGTGGACGGGTTGTATTCTGATTTTAAGAAAAAGGATCTGATTTACGAGATGAGAGACAACCAGGTATCAATAAACGATATACCGATGGACGTCACTGGCGGCATGAAGCGCAAGGTCGAAGAGGCGACGAGAATTTCAAAGATGAAGCTTCCGGTATTTTTTGTAAACGGAAACAAGCCGGAAAGAATCGTGTCTGCCATACAAAGGGGAAAATTTGAGGGAACATTATTCCGAGGCAAGTAAATGACAGAGATGCTCATACTAGTCGACGGCAGCGATAACCCCATAGGGTTTGAGGAAAAGGTCAAGTGCCATCTCCCACAGGGCAAGCTGCACCGGGCGTTTACCGTGCTTTTGTTCAACAAGGAAGGAAGACTGCTCCTCACCAGGCGCAGCCAATCCAAGATGCTTTGGCCTGGGGACTGGGACGGAACCGTGGCAAGCCACCCACGGAAGACTGAGACATACGTGTCTTCAGCCGAACGCAGGCTTCCAGAAGAGCTTGGCTCTGGCTGCAGGCTTGACTATCTGTTCAAGTTCGAGTACCATGTCCCATACAAGGGCGTTGGCTCTGAAAACGAGATCTGCGGCACCCTGATTGGAACGGTGGACGATTCCTTTGAGATAAAGCTAGTCAAAGATGAGATAAGTGAAATAAAGTGGGCAGGCAGCGACTTGTTTTCAGATGTGCAGAAAAACCCAGAAAACTATTGCCCGTGGATGATAGTGGCCTTGTATCTCTTTTCAGAATCCGATCCCAAAATGATTGAAAAGCACAAAAAGATCTTTGATAAATGGATGAGAGATGAATACAAGGGAATGTTGGAAAAACCTCTCAAATACCACTTTCCCACAAACGACTGGAGGATTCTAAAATGACTTCAACCCTTCCAAAAAATGCCAAAACGGTAAACAGGTACCTTGGAAAAAAGCTTGCTGGAAAACCTGCAGAACTGTATCGCGCATCAGCTCATTTGATAGTAAACGGTGGAAAGAGGCTCAGGCCGTATCTTGTAATCAAGAGCTGCCAGATGCTCGGAGGTTCAATCCAAAAGGCAATGCCGGCAGCTGCTGCAATAGAGATGATTCACAATTTCACTCTGGTCCACGACGACATAATGGACAATGACGAGATGAGACACGGCGTTCCAACTGTTCACACAAGATTTGGCATGCCGCTTGCCATTCTGGCCGGCGATGTGTTGTTTTCAAAGGCATTTGAGACGGTATCCATCAAAAACGTGCCAAACGAAAAAATATCATCAAGACTTGTGTCAAGACTTGCGCAGGCCTGCGTTGATGTATGCGAGGGCCAGGTCCTTGACATCAGGATGGCAGAGGGAAAAAAGATCCCAACCAAGCCTGAATACATTACCATGATTGAGAAAAAGACCTCCGCCCTTTTCGAGGTGTCGTGCGCAATGGGTGCAATATGCGCAGGCGCAAAGCCAAGGGATATCGCAAACCTAGCCTCGTTTGGGCGCAACCTAGGCGTGTCGTTCCAGATTACGGACGATTTCATCGGGGTTTTGGGCGACCCGAAGGTGACAAAAAAGCCGGTTGGAAACGACCTAAGAGAAGGCAAAAAATCGCTGCCCATACTGATGGCAATCAGGAAGGCCGACCCCAAATCAAGAAAAACAATTCTCAAGGTTTTCGGGAACTCTCGGGCAGCAAAAAAAGACATCATATCAGCTGTTGATGTGATGCGCTCCTTGGACATTGAAGAGGATGTAAGAAAAGTTGCACTGTCATACGCTGAAAAGGCAAAGAGAGCCCTGTCGTCATATTCAGGCCCTGCAAAAAAAGAAATGATCACACTTTTGGATTTTGTCGTGACAAGGAGTCTTTAGTTGAGTGAGCTCAAAGAAAAAATACGCAAGCTAGCTCTGCAAAACGCACTAGAACACGGAAAGACGCAGGACAAGATAGTCCTCTCAAAGATTTTGGGCCTAGAGCCGTCCCTTCGAACGCAGGTAAAGGAGATAATGCCTTTGATCACCGAGATAGTATCATCGATAAACAAGCTGTCTCCTGACGAACAGAGGCGCCAGGCCGAATCAGAGTTCCCCGATCTGTTGACAGAGAAACCAAAAAAACAAGAAGAGCGAGAGGGCCTGCCGCCACTTGAAGGGGCAGAACAGGGAAAGGTGATAACAAGATTCCCGCCAGAGCCAAACGGATATCCGCATATCGGCCACGCAAAGGCGGCAATCATCGACGAGGAATATGCAAAAATGTACGGTGGCAAGCTGATTTTGCGATTTGACGACACAAACCCCGAAGCTGAAAGGCTGGAATATTATGCAGCAATCAAGGTGGGCCTCGACTGGCTTGAGGTAAGATATGATCAGGTCAAGAACACTTCTGATGATATAGAATTATTGTACAAAAAATGCCAAGAGATGCTGGACGGAAATCATGCGTATGCCTGCACCTGCAAGCAGGAAACCATCTCGCAGAACAGGCGCGAGATGAAGCCGTGCAAGTGCAGCATGGGCGATCTTGAGCAAAACCAGGAAAGGTGGGACAAGATGTTTACAAAATTCAAGCAGGGTGAGGCAATAGTACGGTATCGCGGCGACATGGAATCAGAAAACACGGTAATGCGCGATCCCGTAATGTTTCGAATAATAGAGACAAAGCACCCTCTTCTTGGCGACAAGTACAGGGTCTGGCCAAGCTACGACTTTGCAGTGGCAATAGAAGACAGCATCGACGGGATAACGCACGCGTTTAGGACAAAAGAGTACGAGCTCAGAAACGAGCTGTACTATCAGATCCTGGACAGATTAAAAATGAGAAAGCCAAGAGTGATGGAGTTTTCAAGACTTGGGTTTGAGGGAATGCCGGTATCAAAGAGAGTTTTGCGGCCCCTAATAGAGGAGGGCAAGGTATCAGGATATGACGATCCAAGATTGCCGACGCTGGAATCAATGAAAAGGCGCGGAATCAGGCCTTCTGCAATCCGCAAGTTCGTTTTATCCCTAGGATTTACAAAGGCTGATACACTTGCGCCGTTTGAGACCCTGGAATCGTTTAACCGAAAAATAGTGGATCCTGAATCCATCCGATTACACATGGTGAGAAACCCGGCATCAGTCAAGGTGCATGGCCTTCCTGATACCATCACAATGCAAAACCACCCTACAAAGGACATGGGGACAAGGACTGTTGAGATAGGCGAGGATTTCTATGTGGAAGAAGAGGACATTGCAAACCTGAATCCGGGTGATAAGCTTCGCTTTATCGGCCTTGGCAATGTAAAACTGACAGGGACTGATCCAGCAGTGGGGGAATTTGCAGGAGACGAGCTTGCAGGCGATATTCCGAAAATCCACTGGGTTGCGCAGAAAAACGCCCAGAAAATCAAGATACTCATTCCCAGTCAGCTGTTCTTTGGCGAGCAGTTCAACGAGCGGAGTCTTGAAGAGATCAACGTTTTTACAGAGCCTCATTATTCAGAGCTAAAAGAGGGAAAGGAAATTCAGTTTGTAAGATTCGGGTACTGCAGAAAGGACTCGATGCTGCAGGCAGTCTACACCCACAAGTGATGGAATAATGAAGGTTGGCAGGTTTTTGATTTCAGGCAGAGAGACTTATGGCTTTGTCAAAGACGGTATGATAGCAACAAAAGAGGAGATAATGTCAAAGACTGGCATTCCC
>CAZETC010000051.1:10024-10346 GCA_964515435.1 uncultured Candidatus Nitrosotenuis sp. | reverse complement strand
CTCCAAAATAGTATCCAACAAGCGTCAAAGCAATGCTCCAGACGCATGAGCCGCAAAACGTGTAAACTACAAACTTGACGGGTTTCATGCCAAGTAACCCTGCCGGGATTGAAATCATTTCACGCAACACAGGTGCCATTCTTCCAAAAAACACTGCTTTGTCTCCATGTTTTTCAAACCATTTTTCTATTTTTGCAAGCTTTTCATCTGAAATCTTGGCATACTTTAGATATCGAAGAAGAACAATTCTGCCAAGTTTTGCAGAAATAAAATAAATTGCAGTAGAGCCAATACTCGCACCTGCGCCGCCTGCCATGCCAAG
>CAZETC010000051.1:7879-10014 GCA_964515435.1 uncultured Candidatus Nitrosotenuis sp. | reverse complement strand
GCCAAGGCCTATGACTTCGACTAGACTCATGTCGTTTTGTGATGCGACAAAACCTGCTATTGGAAAAACTGCGACTGTTGGAATTGGCGGAAAAACCGTCTCAATTATGCCTGCGACAAAAACCCCCGCATACAAGTATTCTGATACCAAGGAGCTTATCCACTGGATAAATTGCTCTAGTTCTAGCAATTCTTAAGCTCAGTGAGATAATAGTGTAGTTCCGTGTAGCACTCTACACAGTATTCTTGATCATTTGTGTGAACACAATCATATGTCTCATCAGTTTCTTTGCTACATTTCGCACAGACAATCATTTTCTAATCTTTATTACACCAAGTGCAATTTGGAATGCTCCTACGCCGAACAGCGGCCCTGCCTCTGCCATGGGATTGCGCCCATCGGTTTCACCAGATGGCATGTTTGCAAGAAATACCGCGCCGCCAACAATTATCATGACACCAGTCACAAATAGCATTACGGCCAGAGCCTTTGACGGCTCTTTTCTAGATATGAAAAATCCAATAATTGGCAGTGCCAAAGCGAGCCCGCCAAGTGTCATTCCCCTGGTCTTGTGATCAAATGGCAAAAAACCCTGATCGGAGCCTTTGCCTATTGCTACATCTGCACCATATACTGCTAGTAACGCTATGGATATTCCGGTAATGATTAACGCCGCCTTTAACGCCAATGTTCGGACTCACATTCATTAATTAATAAATCGTACTGGTTGCGGTAATTCTACAAAACATGTCTGTGTGCATGTTTATCTGGTTTGGTCCATCTCAAGTAAAAACTGAAAATATTCTAAACATTATGTCTCCGTAGATGAGCTGCAAGACAAACCCTGCTGCAATGAACATGAGGTACGGAATTCCAGGTGTGATCCAAGTGTCCTTTTCATCGCAAAAGGCTGCGTTTTCTGCATGATGAAAAGACAAGTTAAGCTTTTTTTGCTCTCCGAGCTTGCGTTCCATTGAAAAGCCAAACTTTGGATTTGCGGCTCTATATCCGATAATCATGGCAAGAATCTTTCTGCTCCGAGTTTCGTCAAACCCATTAAAGATGTCTTTTTTTGTAGCAATTAGAAGGAGATTCCTTGAAACGTTCACAAGCATTGGGGTGACTGACAGTAAAACCGCATTTGTAAGCACCGTAAATGGGGAGACCACGCCATCAAAAAGAGTCGCGCTTGGCGCAAGTGCTGCCAGGACTATGAGCACAAATGCATCAGCGCCCCCAAAAAGTCCAACTCGCCATATTATGATGGCAATTGGTGCTATGATTAGCGATATCCCTACAGTATAGAGTTCTTTTTCCAAGTTTCCGCTAAACGGAATAAGACATGCGGCTATTGCGCCAAATACAACCCAGATTATGTCGTGTATTTCTCGTTTTTTAATGTCTGATGCGCAGGCAATTCCAAGCATTGCTAAAGCCAAGATAATTCTAATCTGGTCTATGGTGGCTATCTCAAACATTGCTGTTTTCTTGCTGCATCTTGAATTTATTTAATATAAAGCTCGCATTTTTTGGATAAACGTGGGAAAATTACTTTGTTGTAGTTTTCTTCATTGGCTCTGCAGGTTGAGCGCTCTTCCAAATGTGCTCGCAAAGGCTGTACATATTGTTCACCATTTCTACTGAGTTGCTGTCCAAAACCGAGTCGTTATCGTCATTCATGTACATTGACTCGTTTATTCCGCCAGATATTATCAGGTGCTTGCCCTTCTCTACGATCATCCTGCTTTTTGATGGAAGCTTGCCAACTCTGACATCTGACGCCCCAAACTTGTTGATTATTTCAAGCGCCTTTGGATCTTCGCTATCAGTTACGAGTCGGATTGTTCCTCCCCCAGCCTTGCAAATTTTTATCTTTTCTGGAATTAATGTATGGTACATTCTCACAAGATCCTTTTCAGTTGTCACGACGTATACCGTCGAGTCAGATTCCTGTATGATCTTGCCGATTCTAGTATAGATGTTGTGCCTTCCTTGAATGACTGAGACTGTAGCTGCTTCCATTGGTTTTTGTTCACAGGTGATGCCTTTTAGATCCTCAGCAAGCTTGCTTGCTAGTTTTTGCATAGTAATGAACTCGTTTTCTTTTTGCTGTATGATGTTCGCAAGTGCTTCTT
>CAZETC010000051.1:5564-7869 GCA_964515435.1 uncultured Candidatus Nitrosotenuis sp. | reverse complement strand
ACTCAGCGTAGTTATTATCAGCCCCATGTTTCGCAGCTTTTCAAGTGAGCGATATGCCTTACTTCTTTCGATTTCTAGTTTTGCTGCCAGATTTCCTACAGAAAGCGGGCCAAGCTGGAGCAAACCAATGTATATCTTAGAATCGATTTCCTCCAGGTTAAAATGTCCCAACATTGTAATCATCTCGTCTTTTTCTATCAACTGAGTAGGACTCTTTTGTAAATCTAGTATATTAGGGTGTATAGTTTGAAAGACAATTTTGTCTATTTTTATGCTCAACGCAAAATCATGCAGACACAGGTTTGATTTGGCTTTTCACGGCTTCGACTAGCTCCAACAGTCCATCTATTCCAAGCGTATCATCTGCGTCCACCAGATTAA
Organism: uncultured Candidatus Nitrosotenuis sp.; assembly: GCA_964515435.1. Lineage (GTDB taxonomy): Archaea > Thermoproteota > Nitrososphaeria > Nitrososphaerales > Nitrosopumilaceae > Nitrosotenuis. The sequence goes on along the minus strand of CAZETC010000051.1, from coordinate 7,488 downwards.
AGTGCCCAAGCTTTCTTTGTGGTTTTGATTCTGACTTGCCGTACATCTTTAGGTACAGGTTTTGCATCTTGATGTCTGGGATTTTGTATTTTCCTGAAAAGCCATCGGGGCCTAAAATGTTGTACATAATTGTTGGATGAAGCAACCTTGTGTCACCTAGCTCAAGACCTAGTATTGCTCGCAAGTGCTGCTCAAACTGCGATGTCTTGCTTGACTGCAGTGTGTGATGGCCAGAATTGTGAACTCGCGGCGCAATCTCGTTTATCAGAATTTTATCATCAGAAGTGACAAACATTTCGATTCCGAACACTCCTGCGCCATGAAGCACCTGCATAGTTTGGTGTGCTACGTCATCTGCCCGCTTTGCAACGTTTGGTGATACTCTGGCAGGAACAATTGTCATTTTCAGAATGTTATTTTCATGTATGTTTTCTACCACTGGATATGTTACTATCTCGCCTTTCGTGTTTCTTGCTGCTATTACGGACACTTCCATTTTGAAATCAATAAATTTTTCAAGCATTAGCGATTTGCCAGAAAAATGCTTGTATGATTTTCCCAGCTCATTTTCGGATTTTATCACATAGTTTCCGCGCCCGTCGTATGCATCTCTTCTTGCCTTTAGTATTGATGGATATCCAAATTTTTTAATTTCCTGTTCCAGACTGTCAAAAGAGTCTATTTGCACAAAATCTGCGATCGGTATGTTGTTTTGGGAAAGAAACGACTTTTGCAGGAACTTGTCCTGAATCATTCGAAGTGTTTCCGGTGATGGGTTGATGGCAGTCTTGGATTCTGCTATTTTCAGGACATCGCTGTTTCCTGACTCTATTTCGTATGTCAGGATGTCTGCTTTTGACGCAAGCTCAAGTATCGCTTTTTCATCCTTGAAATCAGCCACGATTTGCCTTGCGCCTGCCTGCCAAGCAGAGCAGTCTTTGGTTGGATCAAGGACTATTACCTCAGATATGTGCTGGGGCATTTTTTTTGCTGCCTCGGTAAGCATCATTCCTAGCTGTCCACCACCGATTATGCCCAATACTCGCTTCAATATCACATCAGACAAATCTTCGATTAAAAACAGTATCTGATCTAGATATTGTTAAAAGTATCCTCATTCTTTTCAAGAATCGTGATTCCTAAAAAGCCACTTGTTGGAATAATCATGGGTTCCAGCTCAGACAGCAAGACGATGCATAATGCTGCGAAAATATTGGATGATTTTGGAATTCGTCATGAGGATCAGATTGTATCGGCGCATCGTACCCCCACCAGACTGCTAGAGTATGCGCAGCATGCAGAAAAAAATGGGTTTAGGGTGATAATTGCAGGTGCCGGGGGCTCTGCACATCTACCAGGAATGATTGCATCGCATACAGTAGTTCCAGTAATCGGAGTTCCAATAATGGTGTACAATGACAAGTCAGATAAAAAATCTGCTGACTTCAAGTTTTCCGCGTTTGGAGGAATGGACTCTTTACTTTCTATAGTTGAAATGCCAAACGGCTCACCAGTGGCCACTGTTGGAGTCAACAAGGCTGCAAATGCAGGCCTTTACGCAATCAAAATTCTCGCGAACGAGTTTCCAGAACTGAAATCAAAACTAAAAAAATTCAAGGAAAAGCAACACGCGTCAGTCCTCTCCGAATCTAATGAGATGAAAAAGACTGGACTCGTAAAGTTTGTGCAAAAAAAATTCAAGTAAACTTATGTCAGTATCTTAAACTGGATGTTTTTCGCTTTTAGGTGAGCTATTAGCTTTTGTGCGTGTTCTCTTCCCTCGGTTTCAAGACTCAAGGTCACGCCTGCCGTTCCGGCATCAATGTCTGAGCTTAACCTGTCATGAACTACTTCGACAATGTTTACGCTCAGCGAAGCGATTTCATCAACTACTTCTTTGAGCGCGCCGGGTTTGTCCTTTAGA
>CAZETC010000051.1:5115-5554 GCA_964515435.1 uncultured Candidatus Nitrosotenuis sp. | reverse complement strand
GTATGAATAATTTCACCATCCTGCTCATCGCTGCAAGACCCTTTGAGACAATCTGGCCTAGCAGATACATGTCGATGTTTCCGCCGCCGAGAATTGGTACCACTTTTTTGTTTGGCGCTGGCTTTGCAGAAAGGAGGTATGCCAGTGCTACTGCGCCTGCAGGCTCAACTACCATCTTTGCTCGCTCCATTAGCAGGAACATTGTCTTGACTAGCTGAGTGTCATCGACTAGCACAATGTCGTCAATCAACGCGTTGATTATCTTGAACGCGTTCTTTCCAGGTACCTTCACTGCAATTCCGTCTGCAATTGTTCTGCTTCCCTTGACTGCCTGAAGTCTGCCAACCTTTAGCGAGTTTTTCATTGCAGGAAATGCTTTTGACTCTACGCCGATTACCTTGATTTTTGGATTGGTTTTCTTTACTGCCACGAGGATTCC
>CAZETC010000051.1:4742-5105 GCA_964515435.1 uncultured Candidatus Nitrosotenuis sp. | reverse complement strand
GAGGATTCCTGCAGCTAGGCCGCCGCCGCCTATCGGCACGTAAATTTCATCTACGTCTGGTAGGTCTTCTAAAATTTCTAGGCCTATAGCTCCATTTGCCGCAATTATTTTAGGGTCATCAAAAGCATGAATTATTTTTGCGCCGGTCTTTTTTGAAATTGCCTGCGCTTTTGCCCATGACTCGTCATAGTTTATGCCGTCAAGCAGAACTTTGGCGCCATACCTGCGCGTTGCGGCTACCTTCGCTGGAGATGCGCTAAGCGGCATTACTATTGTACATGGGATTTTTTCAAGCTTCGATGCATATGCTACTCCTTGCGCATGATTGCCTGCAGAGGCTGCAATGACTCCGTGTTTTTTTTC
>CAZETC010000051.1:4219-4732 GCA_964515435.1 uncultured Candidatus Nitrosotenuis sp. | reverse complement strand
ATACGCGCCTCTGAGCTTAAACGAGCCCGTTTTCTGCTGAAACTCTGCTTTTAGGTATACCTTAGAACCGGACATTTTGCTAAATGTTTCAGAATAATACAGCGGCGTCTTGCGGATTATGCCACTGTATGATTTTCTAATTTTTACAATATCTCCGTACGTAGGGATCATTAGAATTGATCGCAACCGTCTTGGTATATTTAATTTCTTGTCAAGATTCGTCGCTGCACAGTGCAGCTAATTCGACAAAATTCATAGTGAATTGAGCGCGAATTTGTACGTAGTTCTTAAATAGGTTAATCGTGATCGGAGATGAGTCAAAGGATCGTCTCCCCTGAACTAGTTTTAGTTCATTGATCCTTTGACTAATTATTACACTTGATTGTATGTGTTGAATATAAGAATTTCTAGATAGCTAAGGCTTTGATTATCTTGTCTAGGGATTTTACAATTTCTTCTTTTGTTTGTGACGCAATCCTCCTTGGCTCAAAGATTGCATGTCTTGATTTATTT
>CAZETC010000051.1:0-4209 GCA_964515435.1 uncultured Candidatus Nitrosotenuis sp. | reverse complement strand
CCCCGGTGACTAGTCTGCCTTCGTCAATCAGTACAGACGTGGTCTGGTATGTCTCAATAAGCAGATTGTCGAGCTCCTTAAACAGTTCCTTTTTTCTTTGGTCTTTCGCCTTAAAATCAAAGTCTGTCTTTTTAGTCATCTCAGACGAGAGACTCTCTCGAAGCTTTTCGTTGTCAAACAACACCTCAAAGAGCCTTTGCTCGTCAAGATTAGTGTAACCCATGGCCTCAAGCTTTTCCTTTATAAGATCATTTGTCAGATTCACTAGCTCTTTCTCCTTGTCTATGGTGCTGTCCATGAGATCTGCCAATTCTTTTTGGATTTTTTGCACTTGTATGTCGGGTTTGTAATAAAGCAGTGCATGATACTGCAATGAGATGTGCCACAAAAGGACGTACCTACCAATGTGGCATTCCAACTTGACAAAAATCCTCCTAAGATCTTTATCCATAGTGGTGGATATCCCTTGGGTCTTCCATTCAGGTAAGCGGACAATTACCTTGTTGTAAAAGTCGTGGACGGCCTGGGGATCAAAGGTAGTTTGCTCAGTTATGGTAGTATCCCCAAGCATTACCTTGACTGGGATTTGTTTGGTAATTCCCTCCATATTTTTTTGAAAAAGCTTGCTAATTTTATCGGATTTTTCTGCCAACACCATGAAAAATTCGTCAAGTGACTTTGTGCCTAGGCGCATGAGGATCTGTCGTGTCTGAGCCTAAAAATTCTAATGTTTTATACCCATGTTTTAAATATAAAATCTTCATACTAATCCCTAGTTGTCGTTTCATAGACTTTGCATGAATTGTAGTGTCGAAATAGTCCAGTATTACGCTCTTGCTTATAAAGGAAAGAGGACAATATTCCCTGTTTGTAGCACAGACTTTCTGTTAGATTAGAAAAGGTGTTTTTGGGAAAGTGAGCAGCACAGATGGCAAGTCAAAGGCAAAAAACGAAAAAACACCAACAGAAAAGCAGCCTGCCCAAGAATCAAAAAAAGACTATGGCGTAATTGACATGATACTAAGCACGCCGTCAGAGCGCGCAGTGGACTCTGAAACACTCATCAAAGAGACGCAGAATCGAGTATGGCGTGCGTTGAAAAGTGGATATGAATACATGCCAGTAGAGGACGAGTCCGGTGCATTTTTGCGCAAACACGTTTTTTCCAGGATGAAAATGGTCGTATTGTATGTAGATCTTGTCGGATCTACTAACATAACGCTTGAGCTTCCAGAGGACAAAGTAGCCATAATAATCACGTGTTTTGCACAAGAGATGGCGTCAACCATTAGGCACCATAGCGGATTTGTGCTAAAGTTCGTAGGTGATGCCGTGATAGGATATTTTGTGGCTGAAGAGAACCAATTACAGCCTGCAGATAACGCAATTCTTTGCGCAAAATCCATGATTTCTGTAATCCAAAAAGGGATAAACCCAATTTTAAACCAGTACGATTATCCTGATCTCGCTATAAAAATTGGAATTGACTATGGTGAAAACATGATAGTCAGATACGGCGCCGATGCTGAAAAATCACACGTTGACATTTTGGGACCAGTCATGAATATAGCTGCAAAGATTCAGGGTATGGCAAAACCAAACCAGATTCTGGTGGGTGATGACGTATACACAAGGGTACACCCGTCTATTCAACCAGCATTTGAAAAAGTGGTCTGGAAGAATAAAGAATGGAAATATCGCCGGGACACTGGGGAATTGTATCCTGTATACAAATATGTAGATTAAACTGTAAACCTATCAGGGCATTCTACATGTTCGTAGTGGTGGTCCGTGAATTTTTCTCGAATTACGTATATGACAATTTTATGTAATTCTCCTACACTGATGTCTTTTTTACACTTGATGCAACTCTTCAAGTCGAATCCCATGCTGATCTGAATGGCGATCTCTGATCGCTATAAGGATCTGCGATCAGCTCAATTTGATAAAAAATGACCCGAGTTTTACAGAGGAGTATATCTCACGCCTAAAGGCTAAAGCAAAAATACCCTTCCAAATCACCAGTATCCGTGGACCCGGTAGACAATAGAGAATTCATGGACATACACGGCTATCAGCTAGGATTTAGCCTGAGCCCATTTGCTTTTCCGAGATATCCTCCAGCAATCAGCAGCAGGCTTGGCATGAACCCTGGAAAGATAAAAGAAAAGATGATACAAAGCGACACGATGTTTTCTGGCAAACTGCATGATTTCCACAAAATGTATCTCAAACACGCGGCAGGACTACTCGATATGAGCTCCAGTGCGTTCTTGTCTGGACATCCAATGAATGCCATGGCAGCAAACGATTTTACTACAGGTGAGGAAAACAACAGACTGCGAAAAGAGAACGCAGATCTTCGAAAAAGAATCGAGCAGATGAAAAGCAAAAAACAGATCTAGGTTTTGAGAGAAAAAAACGCTTTTAACTTTTGCCAACCATTATTAATTGATGAATAAGACGCCTGACCAAAAGTGGAAGGAATCGATTCTTACATACAGAAAAAACTGCCAAAAAATACTCGGGTTTTCAAAGTCGATTCGATATGCAGGAGTGATCAACGAGTATGGAAGGACCCTGGCAGGAGTCATTCAATCTGGAATCAAGCCTATTCTAAAGCAAGAGGATGCGAAAAACGAGTTTTTCATAATATCAAATTTGATAACGCTTCGCAATTCGCAATCAAAGGCACTGGGTGGATTTGATCATGCTGTATTAAGGCATCAAAAGGCAATAATCATCTGCATCCCTGCAAACAAGGTAATCTATTATGTCACAATTAATCCAGGTGCCAAACCAATAGGCGAGATAATAAAAAAGATAAAAAATATTCTTTAGGCCGGAGCGAATCCGTGGTATCCTTTTGATTGCTGCTGAGAGTCTTCGAATTTAGGCTCAAATAACGATACCATGTATCCGTCAGGATCCAAGATTATTGCGTTTTTACCAGCATCTCTGTCAACAATTTCTCGATGAACCTTCACCCCTCTGGTTTTGAGTTCGTCAAGCGCTGATTTTACATCGCCTACCAGAAATCCAATCACAATACCGCTTTCCATGTTGTTTGCTGAATGATCAGATGTGATCGAAGCCGGATGCAAGCTCAGTAACGCACCTGTCTGCCCCAGATCAACCCATGTTCTTCGTTGATTTTTTATTGGTAGGCCCAACATGTTGTGGTAGAACTCTGTAGATTTGTCCAAGTCCTTTACTGCAAGGATTACGTTGCCTACCCGCTTTATATTCACGAGTTGGTTATACAATACACTGTTAAATGCTTTATTGTATTTCGATCATTGTCTCGGTTCGCTCAACGCCGGGAATCATCTGAATTTTTGTTGTAATTTCCCTAATTTCTGAGAGGTCATTGACCTTGACAAATGCCACCGCATCGAACTGGCCGCTCACAGGGAAGGAATTGTATACGAATTCCAGCTTACCAAGCTTTGCGGCCATGAGTCGCTTTGGAGATTTTACAAGTATTACGGCCTTTACCATCCCATATTTACCTCCACTTCAATCAGAGTTTCGGTGCTAACTATCTCCTTAATCTTCTTAAAATCAATCACAATGTTGTTTATCTCATCAAATGTGCCTTGTAGCAAGACGCAAATGTCTGCTCTTCCAGTAACTGGCATTGTTTCTTTGAGCAGTTTACGCTTTTTCTTTAGCGATTCAAGCACTTTGTCTGTTTTTCCTGGCTTGATTGTAATAAGACACAATGCTCGCATGTATTAGTATAGAATGTTTTTATGAATAAAGATATAGCTAGTCGTCGACTTCTTGGGATCGTGCTTCTTCCAAATACGCTTTTCTTGCCTCAAGCTCAGCCTCCTTGTCTTCCTCGATTTTTTCGTCAATTATTACAAGGCCGTCATCTGCTACAAAATCATTTTTGCGTTTCTTGCCTTTTGACTTTTTAGCCTTTGCCGCCTTTTCCTTTTTCTGAGACGCCTTCGGTTTTTCTTTTTTAGCCTTTCCTTCTTTTTTTGCCAAGTTGCTTTCTCATGAGACTATTTTCATGTATTAAAACATTGCTTACTTTCCCAATCTGTAAATAAAAAAATGTGCCAAGGGTGGGACTTGAATCCACGACAGCTCGGTCTTCAGCCGAGTGCTCTCCCAGGCTGAGCTACCTTGGCTCGATTTTTTCTAAAATGAGTAATTAAAGTGTCTTTTGGTGAGATGGTGCCTTTGTTGTAATTT
>CAZETC010000050.1:9550-10486 GCA_964515435.1 uncultured Candidatus Nitrosotenuis sp. | reverse complement strand
ATGCCAAGTTCTGGGCAGACGGACAGATAACCGACAAGGACTTTGTCTCAGGGATCCAGTATCTGATTAACCAAAAAATAATCAAAATTCCTAAAACGACTAGCTCTGGAACGGGAAACGACGTAATTCCGTCCTGGATAAAAAATAATGCCAAGTTCTGGGCAGACGGACAGATAACCGACAAGGACTTTGTCTCAGGGATCCAGTATCTGATTAACCAAAAAATAATCAAAATTCCTAAAACGACTAGCTCTGGAACGGGAAACGACGTAATTCCGTCCTGGATAAAAAATAATGCCAAGTTCTGGGCAGACGGACAGATAACCGACAAGGACTTTGTCTCAGGGATACAGTATCTGATTACAAACGGAATTATCAAGCTAAAGTCTTAAAATCCTGAGTCTTGGTTCGCAAAGTTCTCTTCATCCCACTTGGAATAATGCTTGGAGCAGCTGCACTAGGACTGTCCTATCCCTTTTTGACTGGTGTGCCGGGGGCTGAGCAAAACGTGATCCCAAGATTTGCAAACCAGTGGCATGTGGGCAAAGGCGCAGAGATGCAGCCGACGCTGCAGTATCTGGTAAAATACCAAGAGATGGAGTTTTTGGCAGAGTTTGATTTTCTGGAACAGACAGGTGACGAACAGGAGGTCCGCCTAATAATTGACGACAAAAAGACAGGCCAGCATCTTGATGAGACGCTAAAAATAGGAAAGGCCTATGTCTTTATCGGGGTATCAGACGACATAAAGCCGCATGTTGATGCATTGGACAAAACCGTCCTTTCTGTGCGCGATACGGTTGTAGAGTCAAAATACCTAGTAGTTGGAGCAGAATGGGGGACTACATACATCGGCAAGTTCACGCCAAAGCTAAAGCTCACAGAGTACAAGGACACCGAATTTGAGTTTGGGACTCTGAAAACCTATACCATATC
>CAZETC010000050.1:4863-9540 GCA_964515435.1 uncultured Candidatus Nitrosotenuis sp. | reverse complement strand
GATTACGAATTATTTTCTTGTAGCTGATAATGTACCGCTGCCAGTCAAGGCGGAATTTTATACAATTGATGGGAATTTGGACTATACTTACGAGCTGACCAGTCTTGGCGGGCCCACCTAGTACAGGTGAAGATTTGAATCCTAGCAGATTCGCAATTTAGTCCCAAGCTAAGTAATTTGGCCAAAAGGCCCAAACTCTTCAAGACAAAAATTGAATTAAAATCAAACTCATGCACGAAAAACTTATACCGTTTTAAAATCTGCATAGTTCATCGAATGAAATTCTTGACCATGTTTTTGCTTGCATTTTTAGCCTTGGCTACAATGTTTCCAGTTGCAAGCTCAAAGATGCTGGACTTTCTTTCCACACATAAGCGATGGGATTATTCCATATCTGATATTGCAAAATATTCCGGGGTTTCATTTAAGACTGCTCTGGCAGAGGTCAAAAAGCTAGAGGTTCAAGGCGTCATAATACGGACAAGGACTGTTGGCAACGCCATAATGTACCAGTTCAACATGGACTCAAAACAGGCACACTATATTGACAAGCTCATAAATGAAATTGCTACAAGAAGAATACAGGAAGCCTTAGAGTCAAACCAAACAATGAAAATTAGACAAAACCAGAAAAAATGAGGGGGCTTAGGAAACCATTATCTTGATTTTTTATTACGTTTGATCTGTTTGGCAGGAACAGGCTTCTTTAGCTTGTTCTCTTCCTCTTCGGCAATCTGAAGGGATAGTTTCTTTTCCATGTTCACGAGGTCCTTGACGATCGGGTTTTCGCGATTCACTTTGTATAGTTTGGCCTTCCCTATGGTTCTGTTGACTCTTACAATGCCTACCTCCACCAAGTCGTCAAAGTACTTGTAAAATGTCTGCTTGCTCATGCCGAGCGCGTCTATGATTTCCTTCTTGGTAAAGTCGTTTGTAGGGAAATCTAGAAGATAGTCTAGGATCTTCATCTTTGGCGAGTATCCAAGCACCTTTGTGATCAGAGATGGGTATTCGTCTTTGTATTCCTGCATATTTCCTCACTAGGAATTATAACGGCAAAGTACTTAAAGATTAACTTTGAAAGGTATGATAAGTGAACTTATGAGAAGAGAGTATGAAGATCCAGAACTCAAGGCGCTGATACTGAACTTTATCATGAGGAAGGGAAGGTGGGGCGAGCATTATTTTCCTATCGACACGATGGCGAATTGGCTTGGACAGATAGTTAAGAATAACGACAAGAACATCAAGAAGAAAGTCAAAGAGCTTGCAAACGAGGGTTATCTGATTCTGCATAAAGGGAACACGACTGCATCACTGAATTCCAGATTGAAACGAGAAATAGAACAATACGTTGAAAGAAACCTGAAAGATAACTCAAGTTAATGTTATTGCTTGTTTGCAGACTCGGTAATTCATGAGTATGTAAAACCCCTATTGAACAGAACCACGTTGATACACGTTAGCTAAAAGCCAGTCACAGTACTGAGTAATCTTATCATCAAACTTGCACCATATGTGTAGCGAGTGCGGCAAAATGTCGATTCTGCCATTCTCAAAAAAGACCCTGACTCCTTCCTTTCCCTCATACATGTATGCATCGTCGACTTTGACGTTTCCAAAAATCTCTACTGCCTTGTCCTTTATTGTCTGGCGCTGGACTGGAAAGTTTTTTTTCTGCATGTCTACTATGATGGAGAGATCCTGCCATCCATACGAATCAAAGTCATTGATTTTGTCCCTTTGCGGAAAGTTGACTAGAAGCGAGATTCCGTACTTTTTTCCAACCAATGAGCCAATCTCGGTTATTCTCGTATATGCCATTGCGGGGTTTCTCTTTAGTAAAAGTCTGATCTGGGGCAGGTTTGACTTGAGCTCCTGCTGCAGGTGCGACGTGATTTCGGAAAAGCTCATGACTGGTTTTTGATTTGATTTGGTTATAATTTTTGGGCCGGGAATGGTTTTTTTAGAGACAAAACCCAACTGGGACTAATGGCAATGCCTGCAGACTATGACGGGATGAGGACAGATGAGAGCTCCGAGCGCGCAAGCAGCGTAGACGACTACAAGGTCACCTGCATTGGCTTCATCGAGGACATCTCAAAGGACTATTTGGCATGGGTTGACAGGTACCAGCTGCCGCAAGACGAGGACAAGAAAAGAAGGGACAGAATAGCGGCCGTAATCCAAAAAACAAACGAGTGGATTGCCAAAGTTGCCCAAACCATCAAGGGAGTCGATGTGGCAATGAACGACGGAATACAAAAGATGGCCGAGTCCACTGCGGGCCAGCCCTTCCAGATTGGGGTCTTTGTAAACAAACAATCAGGATATACCAGCTCAAAGCCTGGAATAATAGACGTCAATGTCAAGGCAGCAGGACGAAACGGAAGAAAAACAAAGATAATCGAGCACTACAAGGGCCAGCAGTTCCGGGTCGAGTCGACTGTCAAGGTATTCATCAATGAGACGGATTTTCCGCAGCAGGAATTTGACATGATGGACGTTCATCTTTCTTTGGATGCGACGCGGGCGCAGCAGCGCGATTTGATATCATTTACTGTTTCTGTTGCGGAAATGGAAAATGGAGTGGAAATGGACAAGCGCGGCGTTTCTACCATAATTCACATTGTGTGATTAGCCTGTCCTAGAATATTTTCCAGTAAGCATAGCGGTTTGTATTGTGTGGTTTTGTATTGCCGCAAGAAGATCCTTGCTTTTTGAATTTTCAGAAATGTCAACATCAAAATCAAGCGCGTAAATCTTAAAGTGGTATCTGTGGGTTCCAGACGGGGGACATGGCCCAAAGTATCCCTTTTGGCCGAGGTCATTTAATCCCTCAGACATCTTGCCTTTTTCGCCCTCAGAAATCTTAGTCTTTTTTGCAGAGATGTGCCATGCAACCCAGTGGTTGAATGTTCCTTTTGGTGCATCAGGATCGTCCACTATTAATGCTAGGCTTTTTGCGTCCTTTGGAATGTTTTTGAATTTTAATGGCGGAGAAATGTTTTCGCCATCGCAGGTAAATTTTTTTGGAATCATCTGATTGTTTTTGAATGAGGGGCTAGTTATTGAAAGTGATTTTTCAGCCTTGGTGTTCGATTTGGCATATGGTTGTTCGGCAGCTAAGCTCTCAATTGCGCCAATCATTCCAATAACCAGTAGCATTCCAAAAACAAACACCGGCGTTCTCACATGTACGATCTGGCAAATTATCTAGATGAAGTTTTGGATTAATCTGTAATCTGCACCTGAACGACGATTCGTACTTCTTGGACACATTCCTCTCCTGGGTATTTCAGCTCTGAGATCTTCTTGGCAAGCGACTCGTCAGTTACAAGCAAAGCACGTCCTGCGTATGTCTGGCCATCGAATTCAACTTTGACCTGCGGGTGGGCACGCGCGTTTTTTAGCCAGTCAGAGTTTTCATTTCTTCGAGAAAAGTAAATTTTCCCCTCGTATATCACTGCGCGAAGCCAGACAGAGTGCTCGTTGCCTGTCCTTCGCCCTGTTGTTGTCAGGGAAGCCTTGACAACACCGTCTTTCACGCAAGCCAACAAAAAGTCAACTAATTTAACCGAATTGATTGAAAATTGTAATTTTTGCATTCCATAAACCAATCCCGAAAGCCAAACCATGGCAACCCAGCTAGAAACACCGCAAAACCTGTGCACGGCAGACGAGTTCACGGGAAAAAAGGTAGTGGACAGGGAGGGAATCGTGTACGGAAAGGTAAAACACATCCACATCAACGCAAAGACCCTCGCAGTATCCGGAGTCACAGTACACCAGGGATTTCACCAGGACTATTATCTTGGAACGGAATACATTGACAAGTTCACAGAAGAGTCACTGCTTCTCTCAAGGCCGCCAATTCGGGCAAAAGTGCCGGTAGTCGATATAGACGGCCACAAAATCGGGAAGGTAAAGCGACTAGTAAAGGACAACGATACCAACGAGCTCCAATCAATCGAAATTGCAGATGGAATAATGCATACAAGAATCGTGCCAAAGTCTGAAGTCTGGGGCATCGGAGAAAAACTCATCCTAAAACTGACAAAAGAACAGTACAAATCACTCAAATAATTACAAAATTTTTTACATATTTTTTATTATTTATCAAATACGGGAGATGCCAAGACACTGCCCACAATATCTATCTAAACCAAGCCAAAACTAATCATGACAAACCTATTGCAACTTGACTGAGCAGGTGCTGCAAACCGGCGTGCCTTCTTTTAGCGTGATTTCAATATTTGACGTGTGGCAAACGTGGCACAAGCCTTTCATAAATGCAAAAAATTTTTCTACCTTAAATTGTTTTTGCAAAAAAAATTTGAGCCACAAGACTTAGCATTTTATAGCAGCCGAGGTTTCTCTGATCGGATGCACGCAATAGAGACCAAGGATCTGACAAAGATCTACAACTCCAATGTTACCGCAGTAGACAAGGTCTCCATCACAGTAGATGAAGGCGAGATCTTTGGATTTTTGGGCCCAAACGGCGCAGGAAAAAGTACCACTATGATGATCCTTACAACACTTCTCAAGCCAACGTCTGGACAGGCCTTTGTGTCAGGGCTTGACGTGTCATCGCAGCAAAAAAAGGTGCGAGAGAAAATTGGCTCAGTGCAGCAGGACATAACAGTAGACGAGTATCTCTCCGGAAGAGAAAAT
>CAZETC010000050.1:0-4853 GCA_964515435.1 uncultured Candidatus Nitrosotenuis sp. | reverse complement strand
CAAAGGAAAAGATGAATCCAAGAATAGACGAGCTCTTGGATCTTGTGGAGCTCACAGAAAAACAAAACGACTCTGCCATCACGTATTCAGGAGGGATGAGAAAGCGCCTTGAAATTGCAGGCGGGCTGCTCCACAGACCAAGTGTGCTGTTCCTAGATGAGCCGACAGTAGGACTTGACATCCAAACACGCCAAAAGATCTGGGAATACATCAAAAGAATTCACCAGGAATACAAGATGACGATATTCCTAAGCACGCACTATATGGAGGAAGCCGACAAGCTCTGCGACAGAATAGGCATAATTGACTATGGAAAAATACAGACAGTAGACGCGCCGCAGACGCTCAAAGGTACCATTGGCGCAGGCGTAATCATGTTTTCAATGGATGAACATCCTTCAAAATCAGAGCTAGTCTCAGGAATAAAGCAAATAGAATTCGTAAAAGAGGTGAGCGAATCAGAAGACAAGATAACGGTATTTTCATCAAAGGGAGCAGAGGTAGCACCAATGATATTTTCCCTATCATCAAAACTTGGGATTACCATAAAATCAATATCGATTACGCAGCCTACGCTTGATGACGTGTTCCTGTCGTATACTGGAAGGGACCTGCGCGACAACAACGGAACCACGTATGACAGAAGAAGAGAATACCAAAAAAAGAGGAGGATGATATGATCTACGACACCTATACCATATTTTGGCGCGAGCTGAAAAGGTACCGCAAGTCAAGAAGCGGAGTTTTGATAAGGCTTATCCAGCCGGCAATCTGGATTATTGTGATTGGCCACACTTTTGCGGGAACAAAGCCGCTCATACAACAGGTGGGTTTTGATGGTAGTTACCTTGAGTTCATGGCACCTGGCGTAATAATTCTCACTGCGATTTTTACGAGCATCTTTGGCGGGGTCAACACGCTTTGGGACAGAAAATACGGGTTCATGAACAAGGCGCTGACATCGCCCATCTCAAGATCGTCAATCGCACTTGGAAAAATGCTCGCCATTTCCTTGATTTCGGCTCTGCAGTCTGCTCTGATAATTGGAATTGCAATAATAATTGGCGTAAGCTTTCCAAACCTCCTGGTAATAATTCCAATAATGGCAATTGTCATTTTGTTCTCACTTGGGTTCTCAGGAATTTCGGTGGTAATTGCCGCAACTGCAAAGTCGCAGGAAACCTTCTGGGGGATAATCAACTTTCTTGGCATGCCGTTATTCATGCTAAGCCCGGCGCTCTTTCCGCTGGAACTGCTGCCGGACTGGCTTGCTGTTGCGGCCAAGTTCAACCCCGTGACATACACTGTTCTCCTGGTTCGGGGTTTGATGACCGGAGTTACGGAAGGAATCTCGACTGCGGTGAGCTTGGGAATACTTGGAGCATTTGTCGTAGGGATGATAGCGCTTGCAAGCTATGTCTTTACCCGCGAGGTCAACAAGCCCTTCTAAGTCTGAAAATTTGACTAAAACTGCAAGAAATACTTACTTTTGAGATCTTTTGCAAACCCAGAAATCTATGCCTAGATGCATCGAAAAATAGCTATACTGATAGCTTGTTTTATTTTCACCCTGATACTACAGCCTGCGCTTGCAGCCACGAACTATCCTTTTGTTCTGACCATTGGCGGCCAAGGCCTAGTAAATACGGGATCATTTACCTTTCCACAATACGTGGCAGTGGACGAATCAGGAAACGTCTATGTCACTGATTTGGGAAACGCGCGAGTCCAGAAATTTGACAATGACGGAACATACCTTCACTCCTGGGGATCAAAGGGAACAGGTTCCAAAGAGTTCCATTCCATTGCAGGAATCGCAGCAAGAAACAACTTTGTCTATGTAGTTGATCACGAGTTACACTCTGTAAAGAAATTCGACACCATCGGAAATTTCATAACCACTTGGGGAACAAAAGGATCTGAGAGCGGCAAATTCAACCTTCCAAACGGAATCGCAGTGTCAAAAGACAACTTGGTCTATGTTGTTGACACGGCAAACAGCAGGGTGCAAAAGTTCGATTCCGATGGAAAGCACATCAAAACGATTGGTTCCAGCGGCACCGATACTGGTAAATTCATCAACCCACTCGGAATAGCAGTTGACGATAATGGAAATATCTATGTCGGAGATGCTGGAAACAGCAGGGTCCAAAAATTCACAGCCGATGGGACATTTGTAAAAAGCTTCTCGGCATCCTCTGGCGGACTAAAGATCTCGCCTGACGGCATAGCAGTAGATTCTACAGGAAATGTAATAGTGGCAGACGCAGGCAACAACCGAATTGTAATCATGGACAAGGACGGTGCGGTGCAGTCTGTGTTTGGCGCTGCCGGTACCGGTAACACACAGTTCAAAATTCCCAAAGACGTCGAAGTGGATTCTGACGGTGACTTGTTTGTAGTAGATTCCAGTAATCACCGAGTCCAAAAATATGGCTCAAGTGACACTGCAGCTACCATACCAGTAGAACAAACAACAGTCCAGCCGCTAAAGCCGGCAGGAAACGACTTCAAAAAACCGACCATCACCCCTCCAAAGGATCTCTACGTTGAGGCGACAGGAGGACTAACGCCGATATCCCTAGGGCATGCGATAGCAAATGACGAAAGC
Organism: uncultured Candidatus Nitrosotenuis sp.; assembly: GCA_964515435.1. Classification (GTDB taxonomy): domain Archaea; phylum Thermoproteota; class Nitrososphaeria; order Nitrososphaerales; family Nitrosopumilaceae; genus Nitrosotenuis. Next base: position 2,242 of record CAZETC010000050.1, on the reverse strand, counting down.
GGCATAAAATCACTCACAAACAACGCGCCAACGGAGTTTCCGCTTGGAATAACCACCGTGATATGGACTGCGATTGACAACGCAGGAAACATGGGAATAGCAACCCAAGTCGTGACCGTGGGCGATTCGACCCCGCCGGTATTTTCAAGCATTTCCGATATTTCAGCAGAGGCAAAGGGGACGCAAAACCAAGTGGAGCTAGGAGACCCAGTAGTTACAGACCTAGTCGGTGTGCTTTCTATCACAAATGACGCCCCAGAGTCATTTCCGCTAGGTGAAACAATAGTGACATGGACTGCAACAGATGTCGCAAAGAACACCGCAACTGCAACGCAAAGGGTGACAATAGGCGACACCAAGGCTCCAAAAATAACTGCCCCTGCAAACGTTTCAGCAGAGGCGACAAGCGTCTCAGAAAACAAGGTGAGCCTCGGCCAACCGGTAGCTTCTGATAATTCAGAAATAGAATCCATTACAAACGACTCACCAGAGTCATTTCCGATAGGCGAAACAATAGTGACATGGACTGCAGTTGATGTTGCAGGAAACATTGCGTATGACAATCAGAAAGTAACAATAATTGACACCAAAGTGCCCGTGATAACACAACCAAGCGAGGTAACAGTAGAGGCAGTGTCTTCCACGGCAAACCCGGTTTCGCTTGTGAGCCCGACCGTAGTGGATGTTCAAGCTGTAACTATAGTAAACGATGCGCCATCGGCATTTCCGCTCGGACAGACAATAGTGATATGGACTGCAATAGATCAAAGCGGCAACAACTCCACTATTACCCAGACCATATCTGTAGTTGACACAACTGCGCCGAACCTGACCATACCAGCAGACATTACACAAGAAGCGACAGGCCAGACAGGAAACATAGTGGCACTTGGCGAGCCAGCAGTCGACGATGTAACAGGAATCTCATCTGTTGGTAACAACGGGCCCTCGGAGTATCCGTTTGGCACCACGGTGATAACCTGGACTGCGACTGACAACTACGGAAACAGCGTATCAAAGGATCAGATTGTAACAATTATCGACAGCACAAAGCCGGAGATCACGGCACCAAAGGCGCTCGTAGTCGAGGCAACAAGCGTTTCAGAAAACGTCGTATCACTTGGCGAGCCTGAGGTCTCTGACCTTGTCGGCATTGACTCTATAACACATGACTCCCCGTCTGCATTTGCACTCGGCGACACTACAGTAACATGGACTGTCACGGATACATCAGGAAACACAGCCACTGCTACCCAGCTTGTGTCAGTAGTTGACACCACGGCACCTGCGATTACGGCACCAGAAAGCCTTCTAGTAGAGGCAGCATCACAGGCCGGCACGAGTGTTTCAATTGGCAAGGCTACTGCAGTCGATACAATAGGTGTCCAATCAATAACTAACGACGCACCAAGCGTTTTCAGCCTAGGAACTAGTACTATTACGTGGAGTGCAGTTGACGCTGCAGGGAATGCTGCAACCGCAACGCAAACCGTCACAGTATCTGATACCACCGCACCAAAAATAACGGCGCCATCAGACATTACGGCCGAAGCTACATCATCTGATGATAACCATATTTCATTGAGCTTGCCGGCAGCAAGCGATGCAGTAAGTGACGTGTTGATTGAAAACGACGCTCCAGCGGAATTTTCACTTGGAGAAACAATAGTGACATGGACTGCAACCGACGCCGCAGGCAACTCAGCAGCAGCTACACAAAAGGTAACAATAGTGGATACCACAGCACCGGCAATAGCTACACCGGCTGACATCACATCGGAGGCCACATCAAAGTCAGACAATGTCATAACGCTTGAAGCCCCGGTAGCATCTGACAACGTAGGAGTAGGGTCCATTACAAACGACGCTCCGGAAAAGTTTCCAGTTGGAGAAACTACAGTTACCTGGACTGCAACTGACACATCCGGATTATCATCTGAATCTAAACAAAAAATAACAATTGTTGATACTACCAAACCTGAGATTCGTATATCTGATGTCACTGCAGAGGCAACAAGCGAGAGCAAAAACGCAGTCGACCTTGGAAACATAGGTGCGACCGACCTAGTCGAGGTCACATCTGTAACAAACGACGCCCCAGCGACATTTGCACTTGGCGTAACACCGGTAACTTGGACTGCAACCGATGCTGCAGGCAACTCGGTATCCATAACTCAGGAGGTAACAATAATCGACACAACTGCGCCAACCATCAGTGCGCCATCAGACATTACAGTAGAGG
>CAZETC010000049.1:0-10570 GCA_964515435.1 uncultured Candidatus Nitrosotenuis sp. | reverse complement strand
TGCTTTACCCGCACCAAAAACGCAAGTTCCTGCGATTTTTCTTTTACCATTTCCAAGGACTCGTCATCAAGCTCCAGAATCGACGCCGTCTGCAGTATATCCGTCGGGTTGTAGCCTCGTTCTTTTCTAAGGGTCTGGAGCCTTCGCGCCAGGTCTTTTATGAGCCCTCGTGCCATCATTTCGCGGTTTCTCGCAGTAGAAATGAACACGATAAACGAGTCCCTCTGGGCAAAGGCGTAGCCATCATTTGCGTCAAAACCTGCCACAAAATCCTCCTTGTCTAGCGTGATTTTTGCATCGCCAACATCAAATGTATGAGCTCCTTTTTTTAGCAGATTTGACACGATCTCATCCTGGCTTGTAGACGAGAATTTTGCCAAAAATGCATTCATGTGCTGTTTTACTTTGGGTCCGATTTTTTTCCTGTCAAGCTCAAGAACGGGTTTTGCGGGGAGGTTTTTCTTTTGCATCTCTTCTAATAGCTCAAGGCCTGTCTGTGATTCAAGCTCGACTATTTTGTGCGATTCTACGTTTAGCTGTGCCAAGAGAAGCTCCGAGAGCTTTTCAAGCTTGGGTTTTTGTCCTTTTTTGAGACAGATTGTTGCATCTGTCAGGGGCCATCTCCGTTTTAGCTTTGCCTTCATTCTTGCGGCGGCTGCAACTGATACCGATTCCTTCATCAGATCAAACGACTCTTCAATTTGATCATTGACTAGTTTTGATTGGGGCTCAGGCCAGCTTGCAAGCAAAACACTGTCCTTGCCAAACGTAGAAATGTACAGGTATTCACTGGTGTAGGGGCACAGTGGATGAATAAGGACATCAAGCGTTTTTAGCACCTCGTGCAAAACCGCGTAAATTGCAATTCTTCTGTCAGATTTGGAGCTGTCATCGTCCCACAGCTCTGCTTTTGTAATTGGGATGTAGACCTGGCTTAGCGAGTTTATGATAAAGTCTTCAAGCGCCCTTGCCGCCTCATGAAATCTGCAGCTGTCGTTTTCTTCCTGTACTGCGGTGATCATCTTTTGCAGCTTTGATAGAATCCAAATGTCTGGCGGCAAAAGCAATTTCTTGCCTTTTGCCCAGCCCAGAGTAGTTTTTTGAGGCTCAAACTTGTCATATTCGCTGTTTTGCTTAAAGTACAGGTGAATGTGGTACAGCGTGTTTAGTATTTGATAGGGCCTTGACATCATCTCGTCCGTGCTGAAATTGAGCGGCTCAATCGGGCTTGACTTCCAAATAAAGTAAAACCTGACTAGATCTACCGGGTATTTTGTTAATAATTCTTCGGCATCAAGTACATTTCCGAGGCTTTTGCTCATCTTGTTTCCGTTCTTGTCAAGAACATGGCCTTGGAACAAAAACGACTTGAACGGTGAGGCGGGTTTGTTGTTTAGTATAACATTTTCAATCAGCATGGTGTATGCCCAACCCCTTGTCTGGTCTATTCCCTCTGTAAGAAATGACGCTGGAATTCCTTTCTTGTACTGCTCATCTGTCAGCGATGAATACGGCGCAGCGCCGCTGTTGTGCCACGTGTCAAGGACAAACTTTTCCCGCTCCATCTGCGCGCCACATTTTTTGCATTTTATTATTATTTTGTCAATCCATGGCCTGTGCAGCTCAAAATCCGGACCGTCTGGGAGATCTGATGCCTTTTCCACAATCTCTTTTCTTGAAAACAACCTTTCAATGTGGCCGCATTCCTTGCAGTTCCAGATGGGAAGTGGGCATCCCCAGAACCTTTCCCGTGAAATGCACCACGGGTGCTTTTCCCTGATTATCCCCAAGAACCTGTTTTTGGCTGATCAAAAAAATACTCGACTTTTTCTGCTGCCTCTATTGCCTTGTCTCCTAGTCTGTCCAAAAGATAAAAGAACTCTCTTCTTGCGAGCCAGACGATTGGATGCTTTGAGCGCCAGCAAAGTGGGTACTTGTGCTTGATTCTGCCGATTCGAACAAGTGCGCCAGCCGACCTGATATCGTCTGCGATTTGCCTGTCGGCATCGCGCACGAACATGCCTGAGTACTTACCTGCGTCTTCTGTGAATTTCACCTCGTCGTTAATCGGGTTGAAAATCGGGACCTTTCTTTTTTGGGCAATGTCATAGTCGTCTTCTCCGTTTGCAGGGGACAAATGCACGATGCCACTTCCCGTGTTTGCATCAACAAACGACTCTGCCACTGCAACATGCACTACAGGGTTTTCTGCAAGCTCCTTTAGCTTTGGAATCTGCGCCAATAATGGATGGGTGTATTTTTTTCCCTCAAACTCGGAGCCCTTGGATGTCTTTACTATTTCATAATGTTCTACTCTGACTTCTTTCATGAATTCCTCTACCCTTTTTTCTCCGATAATCCATGTTTCGTTTTGTACTCTGACGTGGTGGTAGTTCTCGTCTGGGTGCAGCCCGACCATCGCGTCAGTGACCAAGGTAAATGGCATCGTGGTCCATACCACCATGTACGCGTCTTCTGATTCTAGCTTGACCTTGTAGTATAGCGACGGATCCTGCACCATGTCGTATCCTTGGTTGACCTCGGCATGTGACAGTGAGGTCTGGCAGCTCGGACAGTATGCGACCACTCGGTATCCTTCTGACAACACTCCAGTCTCATGTGCTTTTTTTAGAAACTGCCACTCCCTTTCAATGAATTCATCCTTGTAGGTATAGTACGCGTCCTTTTGGTTAAACGACATGCCAAGAAGCTCATCCACTGCAACCCATTTCTCGTTGTATCTGTGCACTAGTTTCTTGCATTCAGAAACCAGCTTCTCAATTCCAAATGATTTTAGAATCTCGGTTTTTCCACCAGTGATGCCGAGCTCTTTTTCTGCCTGCAGCTCGACTGGCAGCCCCTGCGTGTCCCAGCCTGCGTTAAAGACTATTTTGTGGCCCTTTAGAGTCATGTAGCGGTACCAGAGGTCCTTGATTACGCGCCCTCGGAGGTGTCCCGCATGCGGAATCCCGTTCATCGTTGGCGGGCCTTCAATAAAGACAATCTTTTCTCCTTTTTTGGCATCAAAGATAGCTTTCTGCAAATCTATTTTGCTAAGGTGATCTCTTACCTCGCTTTCAATTTTTTTTGGATCAAAATCCTTTGCTAGCTGCAATAAATGGGGTGCCTGTTCTGATTTAATAAAGCTAGACTGGCTCTGGTTCTTTTGTTTTATTAAAATTCGATTATATACGAGACTGCAAAACTGTCATCGTTGGTAAATGTTCTAGTTGTCGGCTCGGGTGGCCGAGAGCATGCGCTCGGATGGAAACTTTCCCAGTCGCCGTACGTTGACAAGGTCTTTTACGCCCCGGGAAACGGCGGGACAAAAAACAACGTGCCAATACAGGCAGACCAGATCGATAAGCTCTTGGAGTTTGCGGCCCAAAACAATTGCTTTACCGTTGTGGGCCCAGAGGTGCCTCTCTCGATGGGAATCGTGGACAGGTTCAAAGAGCGGAACCTCAAAATCTTTGGCCCGACAAAAGATGCAGCACAGCTTGAATCCAGCAAAATCTGGGCAAAGTTGTTCATGAAAAAATATGGAATCCCGACTGCGCCATTTGAGGTATTCTCTGACGCAAAATCCGCAAAACAATACGTCACATCACTTGACTATGACGTAGTGATCAAGGCAGACGGCCTTGCAGCAGGAAAAGGCGTAATCGTCTGCGACTCAAAACAAGAGGCATTTGACGCAATTGATCTTATACTTGTAAAACAGTCCTTTGGCGATGCCGGAAATAGGATAATAATTGAAAAAAGAATTGATGGAATCGAGGCGTCATACATCGCATTATCTGACGGAAATGTAGCCATCCCGATGGCTACAAGCCAGGATCACAAGCGAATCTACGATGACGACAAGGGACCAAACACTGGAGGAATGGGCGCGTATTCCCCAACTGGCGTGATTAATGATGATCTTGCAAAGACAATACAAAAAGAGGTGATTGAAAAAACCATAGTATCCATCAAAAAAGAGGGAATCACGTTTTCAGGATTCCTGTATGCTGGTATAATGGTAAAAGACGGGCAGCCCCATGTCTTGGAGTTTAACGCAAGGATGGGCGACCCGGAATGCCAGCCAATCCTGATGAGGATGGATTCTGACCTGTACGAGTATCTGGCTGCGTCATGGGGAGGAAATCTATCAGAAAAACCGCCAGTCTCTTGGAAAAAACAGAGCGCCGTATGTGTCGTCTTGGCCTCAAATGGATATCCAGAGTCCTATCAAAAAAACGACAAAATCACGGGGATCGAATTGGCAAACTCTGACAAAGTGGTCGTGTTCCATGCCGGAACAAAATCAGAAAACGGAAAAACCATTTCAAACGGCGGGCGGGTCCTTGGCGTCACAGCGCTAGGCAATACCTTACAGGATGCGATATCAAACGCATACTCTGCAGTTGAAAAAATTGCCTGGAAAAATAAATTCTACAGAAAGGACATTGGAAAAAAAGGACTCCAATACCTATGATGTCTTGATTGCACCGTCTTCTGTTACGACCCACTGAATTCTGACGTCATTTTTTGAGCTCGGAATATTTTTCAAAATTGTCTTGGAATACGCAAGTGCAATGGTGTGTGATTTTTTGCCTGCCAGGAACCTGTCATAGAACCCCCTGCCGTAGCCGAGTCTCTGGCCTTTCATGGTCATGGCTATTGCTGGAACAAGTATTGCATCAAATTCTGTCAAGGGCTTGCAGTTCTGCTTTGGCTCCATTATTCCAAACTCGCCTTTTTCTAGGTCTTCGAATTTTTTTACATTGCAAAAGACCAGATCCTCACTCTCTACTCTTGGCAGCGCAAGTGTCTTTCCTTCACTGAGTATCTCCTGTAAGATGCCGTGGGTTTTCACTTCGCTGCCAATCGAGTAATAGCACGCGATCGTATCCGCTGCGCGGCATGGCTCGATTTTTTTCAGGTTTTTCTGGATTTTCTTGCTGGCAATCTCTATGAAATCCGCAGAAAAATTGTCGCGTTTTTCCAGCCACAGTCTGCGGAGGCTTGATTTGTCGTTATTGTCTGCCAAAACTTTTGCTCAACGATGCTGCAGTTACTGTATTTTTTAAAAGCATTGCTATTGTCATTGGGCCTACACCTCCAGGGACGGGGGATGCATATGATGCCTTTTGTATTATTTTGTCAAAGTCCGAGTCGCCAACCAGCTTGCCATCAAGGCGCGTGATTGCAACATCGATTACTATTGCACCTTGCTTTATCATGTCTGGTTTCAAAACGAACCTGGCCCTGTCGCCAACACCAGTAATCACAATGTCGGCATCTCTGCAAATTTTTTCAAGATCTCGGGTTCTCGAATGACACGTGGTGACAGTTGCGTTTTGCTCAAGCAAAAGGTGGTACAGCGGCTTTCCTACAAGGTTGCTCCGGTTAATTACTACGACATTTTTTCCCTCGAGATTAATCCGGTAATGTTCAAAAAGCTCGATTATTCCAGATGGGGTACATGCCTTCAGAACGGCCTTTTTCATAGCTAATAGTCCAGCGTTGTGGGGCGTGAGGCCATCAATGTCCTTTAGAGGTGATATTGTAGACGTTGATTCAAACTCGTCAATATGTTTTGGGAGCGGCAGCTGGACCAAAATTCCATGGACTGTACTGTCATTATTCAAAGAATCGATGAGCTTGTTTAGTTCTGCCTGTGTTGTGGCAGTTGGCATCTTGTGGTCCTTGGTAAGTATTCCGACCTCGGCGCAGGCTTTTTGCTTGTTTTTTACATATGTCATAGAGGCCTGATCGTCACCGACAAGAACCGTAGCAAGGCAAGGCTTGATTCCCTGCGATTTTAGCTCATCAACTGCCTTTTTTACTCTCTGCCTCACGGCAGATGCGACTGCGAGTCCATCGATTTTTGTTCCAGCCAACACGAACCTTTCAAGGAGATTCTAAATTAACCTTACAAACCACGCAGGAATCACCTAGAACAATGATAAGTAATGGTTATAGGCAATATTTTTCAAAAGCATCACATATCTGTGGAAAAAAATGAACAGCCGTGAAAAAGTTTTACTTTCAGCAATAGGAATCCTGTCGGTTCTTCTTGCTGCCGTGGTCATGACGAATTTTGGCGACGACTATGATGCTAGGGCTTCAATCCTCGTGCCAAGCCAGGAAACAAAAACCATCACCTTCGATGATCAGGCCCAGGAAACCAAACCAGCAATACTTACTACAGAAACCCAGGAAACAAAAAGCCTACTAACAGTCTTGTTCAAAAAGACGGAAAATTCTGTAGTTCAGATAACCAGCCAAGTGTCTATCGTAAATCCGTACGTGATCATAAACGGAAATCCTCTTGAGAGCCAGTCCACAAGGCTCGGCTCTGGCTTTGTTTACGATGATGTAGGACACATCATAACCAACAACCACGTTGTGACTGGTGCCAAGGACGTTGCCGTGAGGTTTGTCGACGGCAACATCTATTCTGCCAAGGTTATTGGAACTGATCCATACAACGACATTGCGGTACTTGAGATAACCGACGACTTTTCAGAGGAAAGCATAGTGCCGTTAATGATTGCAGACTCGTCAACACTTGAGGTGGGCCAGCAGGTAATCGCAATAGGAAACCCATTTGGACTAAGCAACACTATGACTACTGGGATTGTGAGCCAGTTGGGGAGGCTTTTGCCAAACCGCGATGCCGGATACTCAATACCAAACGTGATACAGACTGACGCCGCAATCAATCCGGGAAACTCTGGCGGGCCGATGCTGAACCTCCAAGGGCAGGTAATTGGGATTAACACCGCAATCCAGTCGAGCACCGGCGAGTTTTCAGGAATCGGGTTCGCAGTACCGTCAAACACAATAAAAAAAATCGTCCCGTACCTGATTGAAAGGGGAGCATTTGAGCATCCGTGGCTTGGGGTCGCAGGCACCAGCGTAACGCCGGAAATTGCAAAACAGCTGGGGTTGCCAAAGAACTACAAGGGAGTATTCGTAACTGCAATAGTAAAAGACGGGCCCGCATCCAAGTCTGGACTGCAGGAGGCTACCTACAACGCAGACCGACAGATAAAGGGCGGCGACATAATAGTCGCACTTGACGGCCACCAGATAAGAGACATCGATGATCTCATCATCTACCTTGCCGAAAACAAAAGCGTCGGGGAAAAAGTAATAATGGAGGTGAGCCGCGGCGACCAGACCATTGAGCTAATCGCAACCCTGCAGGCTCGTTCCGCAAATTGACTTAAATTTAAGAAACTGCCACCAAAATTTAGATGAAAAAAGATGTCAACTCTATAGATAAAAACGGATTTTCAACCAAGTTTTTCGAGGAGCTTGCAAAAGAGCACGACAAATCCAAGGATCTTGCCGACAAGCAAAAAACGCTGAGGCAAAAACACCACCAGTCGGCGCCGCGGTAAGGGGTCCTGGCTCCAGTTGGGAAAAATATTTGCATTGATTGCACTGGCGGCCCTGTTCATGATTGCCGTTAATAGTGCACATGCAGCAACAATCAAGCAGACAATGGAAGGCGGAGTCGACGTCACAATAGAGCATCCTGACTCTGTCATTGCAGGAAGGGACTTTACCATATCATTTCTCATACAAAATAACGGATGGGAGGACAAGCAAGACGTGACAATTTTCATGGATGTACAAGACGATTCTATTCAGGCAAGCAACCAAACCCTCAAAGTCGAACGGCTCTCAGAAGGCGGCTCTTTTGGAGGCGTGCTTGAATTTGCAACCAGTCATGACTCGCAGGTCGGCACCCATTATCTGAACGCGGTGTACTCGCATATCTTACTTAGCAACAACGAAACCCCGACTCCTGTAATGCAGAAAAACATCGCAATACCAATCGAGATAAAAGGAATGCCGGAGGTCCAGATAAACACGGTAACGCCGTCCGCAATATTTCCTGGAGCCGAGTTTCCATTTGATGTGGAAATAATCTCAAAGGACACGGCACTGCGCGACCTCGCAATCCAGATAAACCCGCCAAGCGACGTGACTATTCGTGGCCAGACAATGTTTTCATATTCTGCCGTAGAGAAAAACACACCCATCTCGATCCGGGCGCAAATCCTCACAAGCCCTGAGGACGTAACAACAGAGCACATGCTCCCATTTGAGGTGTCCATACAGTACACGGACGATTCAGGCCAGCAGACTGCCTCAAAGACAGTCTCGCTGCTCCTGCGCCCGCGGACATTCATGGAGTTTACCACCGACGGAGGCGTCTGGGTGGGGGGAGTGTTTTTGGCGCCGTATGTGAGCATTGGTACGCTAGTCGGGATTCCGGCAGGGGCACTATTCTCGCTTATGATAAGGCAGCTCCAAAGGAAAAAGGGAGCCAAAAAGAAAAAAAAGTGATTTCATGAAAACCGAGTTTGACGTAAAAAAATACATTGACGAGATAAAAAACTCCGACGGATACTTTCAGACGTTTCTCAACAGGCAAAACATCGCAGCCGGGGTGCTGGTCCTAGCACCAGGGGAAGAGGACACTCAAGAACCGCACGATGACGACGAGGTGTATTATGTGATTCGGGGGGACGGATACATAAGAATACAAAACAAGGACTATGAGATATCTGAAGGAAAGATATACTATGTGCAAAAACAAGTTCCGCACAGGTTCTTTGGGAACAAAAAAGAGCTGGCAGTCCTGTACTTTTTTAGCGGGCCCGACTCTTGATGGCTACACTTCTTCCGGAAACCGTTATTTTTCCTTCCGCAAAAAGCCTGACTGCCTTTGGATAGGCAAGATGCTCTTTTGCCAGAATTTTTTTTGAGAGCGTTTCCTCAGTATCAGTATAACTCACCCTGACTGTTTCCTGGAGGATTATCGGGCCGGTGTCTACCCCGTTGTCTACAAAGTGCACGGTGCAGCCGGAAAACTTGGCTCCATAGTCAAGTGCCTGCTTTTGCGCGTGCAGTCCTGGAAATGCGGGAAGCAGAGCCGGATGGATGTTGAGTATCCTGTTTTTGTATTTTCTGATAAACTCTGGGCTGATTATTCTCATAAACCCTGCAAGGCAGACAAGGCCGTTTTTCTTGGTGACCCCGTATTCTTGTAAAATTGCAATAATTTCTTGGTCGTATTCCCATCTGGTTCCGGAAAACCCCTTGCTTGGCAGCACTGCTGTTGCCACCCCGAGTCTCTGAGCTATCTTGAGGCCTGCCGCGTCAGGATTGTTTGATATCACCACTGCTGGGTTTATCGGAATTTTTTGGCGCTTTACGGCCTTGAGTATTGCCTCCATGTTGCTTCCGCGGCCAGAAATCAGAATTCCCAAGTTAAGCAATCTGATTTTTTTGAGTTGTCCTGTGAATATTATGCTTTTGAGCTAGAGTAGCTTGAGTTCACTTGTTATCTTGTCGACGAGCTCTTCTGGCGCGGGACCAATCGATATGCAGGTAAATGTTCCAGGTGCAATCTGGGTGTGGCCTGCGTCTGTCACCTCAGCCCACGGGAGGCCGAGATCTATTGCGTTTTTCTTTACCTCTTCTAGGTCTCGCTCGCTGTTTACCTTGAGCACTATTTTCTCCTGTCCTGCCCACCACTTTGAAAACCATTCTGGGTGCGACTTGCGTACGTTTTCAGCTCCAAGGACGCATGCATGCCCTACCTGGGCCGCAATCTTGCCCTTTCTCATACCTAGGTCTGCCCGTACTACTATTACCTGTTTTATCGATGCCATCAATTATTGAGAGTAACCAACCATTGAAAAACTTTGACTGGTGCCAGACAGCACAAATTAAATTGATGCGCAGACAAGCTAAGCAAATTGTCCTTTGATGTAATAGTGGCAGGCGGAAGTGTTGCAGGCCTTTTCTGCGCAAGGGAAATAGCAAAAAACGGCCACAGCGTTCTTGTAATAGAAGAAGACTTTGAGATAGGCTCGCCTGAGCACTGCGGCGGCCTTGTGTCGATGTCGGCACTAGAAGACCTCGGAGTCGTCCCGTCGCAAAAGACGCTTGACAACCAAATCAATACTGCCGATCTCAGCTCGCCGTCAGGCAAAAAAATCACGATCGACGCAAAAAAACAAAACGTAGTAGTCATAAATCGGCGCGAGCTCGACAAGCAGGTGGCGCACCAGGCCCAAAAAAACGGCGCCGAGATAAGTGTCAAGACCTCACTCAAAGAGATTAAACAAAACGAAATCGCCACCACCTCTGGCGCATTTCCTTACAAAATACTAGTTGATGCGCGTGGCGTGTCGGCACTGGTGCAAAAAGACAGGACCGGAACGCTCCAGTCTGCCCAGTACGAGATTTACTCTGACTGGATTCAAAAGGGAAAAGTCGAGGTGAACTTTGACTCGGAAAAATATCCCGGGTTCTTTTCCTGGGTCATTCCGGCATCTGACGGAATGGGAAAGGTAGGTGTCGCAGGCCGCGGCATAAACGCGATGCAGGTATTGGAAAACTTTTTGGAGCAAATGGGAAAGCATTCTGTCATTCGCAAGGTCTTTGCCCCAATCTGGGTGAACGGGCCGATCGAAAAATTTGTCTCAAAAAACATAGTCACCGTAGGCGATGCAGCAGGCCAGTCAAAGCCTACGACTGCAGGCGGGATCTATTC
>CAZETC010000048.1:9724-10707 GCA_964515435.1 uncultured Candidatus Nitrosotenuis sp. | reverse complement strand
AATACTGCTAATGTGAATATACCCAGCATCGATATAATTAGCATGTGCTCAATTTCACGCAAGGTAATGTCTCCAAGATAGAAGGTGAAGGGCCAAGTAATGTCAATTAATGCCATTACCTCTGCTGCGATAAAGAACGAAAATGCGAGCGCAGTAAAACCCAGTCTTTTTGTTCTCATTTTTGCATATGCGACAATGGTCACCATCGTAAGAAAGATGGCTGCTACCATTCCGCCGATGTGCAGTCCGATGTGGACTATATGAGTGCCATGAAAGAGGTTAGGCAGAATGATTGGTGCGATAAGAATTCCAATTACCGAAAGTATGACTGCTGCAAAAAGCTTGGATTTGTCCTCAGCAAACTGGTATATTGACATCATTTAGTTTCATGCTTAGAAAAAATTTAAAGAAACTGGTAGAACCATCAAAATAAAGAAAAAAATCAGTCATCTGCTCCCTTTGTGGGGAAGAAGATGTCCTGAATTTTGTCTGTGCACCCATAGCCTCCAAACCAGCCCGGAGTGTTGAATTTGGTCGTGTCACCTACCGATGACTTGCAAAACACGGTTGTATCAACTGGAACTTGGGCTACATCAAAATAGTTGATTGTACCGTACAGCCTATAGCCGTAGATTCCATCCTTTTGCACCTGCCTTGCCATGTAGTGTCCAGGGTCACCAAATACTTCTGAAAGTGGAATGTTGGTTTTAGTTTGTGTTGCTTGGTTTGCCGAGCTTGCTTTGTTGAAGTCTTTAATGTCCTTAAAGTAGTATTTGTCTACTTTGAGGCTAGACTTTGCCAGCAGCAATCCTGTTGCTTGGTCTTCTAGAAGTACCTCTACATTGTGTTTTCCATCATGAAGTCCTGCCTTTCTGCCAAATGATGGCTCGTTCGTGTGACCTAGCACAACTAGTATTGGTTTTGCATGCTGTTGGTTTGGATCAGATGTGTTTGGTGTGATCACAGTTAACGCGTGTGGAAAT
>CAZETC010000048.1:8295-9714 GCA_964515435.1 uncultured Candidatus Nitrosotenuis sp. | reverse complement strand
GCTTGGTTTGCTGCAAACAAAGTTACTGCCACTACCGTTGCAAACAGTGTCATGAATTTTTTGTTCATGGGTTATCAAAAAAAAATTTCATTAAAAGTAGATTGGTAGATTTGGTAAATGTACCAACCGGCTTTTATTTTGAGGTTTTGATGTGCAAAACATGGACAAACCAAAACAACTTCAGTTGATGATACTGGTAGCAGGAATTGTTGCAGCGGGAACCATCTACGGAGGAACAGTCTTTGCAAGCCACAGCTTTGAAGCAGGCGTCAAAGGCGACTCTTTGCCTGATAACACACATATCAGACTAGACGGCCTTACGCTGCTGCCAGGTGGGGTCTTGCCAGTGTATGACTCCAGTCCAAATTTTGTATCTGGACACTTCTTGCTTAGAGCGCCATGTGACGCAAACACGCATGTACCATTCGTTACTGTAATTGCAGGTCACATTGACGAAAGCGAGCATGGAACACATATGGACAAGATGCCATTGTACTATATCGCACATGCATCAACTGCTGGAAGCTGCGTATTTCACGCACATATTCCAGACCCACTTAATGGTGGCTCACCCAGAGTAACAGACATGGATCTGATCAATCTCTCAGGAAGCGACATCAGCTTCAATTCTGGAGACGTAGTTGACATCAACATCCAACGGGTTCTTGGTAATATCGCCGAGGCATCCTATAAAGGAGACGCAAAGCTGCCAGGAGAACTCACGCATGGAAATCCAGTCTTTGATCTAAATGACGACAATCCAGACAATGACGGACTAGGATTCCATGATGAAGGAGAATAATTCCTTTTTTTATTTTTTATTCTAATGTGGATGAGAGCAGAGCTCTGCTAGAACCCCGCTTAATGATTTTGGATGGATGAATGTTATCTTGGTCCCTTCAGAGCCGTCTCGGATTTTCCCAAGAAACTGGATTCCGCAGCCTTCCATTCTTTGGTATTCCTTTTCGATGTCGTTTGTGGCAAGAGCCATATGGTGCAGCCCTTCTCCCTTTTTTTCCAAGAACTTTTTAATTGGGCTGTCATCCCGTGTTGGCTGCATCAGCTCAATTCTCCCATTTTCTAATTTCAGTATCGCAAGCTTTACTCCTTCTGATTCAACTGTCTCAAAGATCACCTTGTCAACGCCAAGTGCCTGCTGGTATTGCTTTGCCGAAGATTCGACATTATTTACCGCGATTGCAATGTGATCGATTTTCATTAGAACACTTCCTTTGGCCTGTACTCGCCAAAAACTTCGCGGAAGGTGTTGCTTATCTCCCCAGTCGTGGCATAAACCTTGACCGAATCCAAAATGAACGGCATGAGGTTGTCTTGTTTTTCTGCCGCTGCCTTTAGCTTTGATAATGCATGCTGTACTTTTTTGTTGTCTCGCTCTGCGCGGAGTTTTTTGATTGCCTT
>CAZETC010000048.1:6838-8285 GCA_964515435.1 uncultured Candidatus Nitrosotenuis sp. | reverse complement strand
GCCTCGACCTCGTCTGGGAACTTGTTTACACCCACTAGCACTCGCTGGTTTGCGTCCACCTCCTTTTTGAGCCGGTACGCGTTCTGCCGTATTTCTGACTGGAAGAACCCTTTTTCGATTGCCTTTAGTGCGCCGCCCATTTTTTCTACCTGTTTTAGGTATTTCCATACACCATCCTCGATTTCATCGCAGAGATATTCCAGATAGTGCGAGCCTGCCATCGGGTCTACTGTTTTTGTTATTCCGCTTTCATGGGCCACAATCTGCTGCGTTCTTAATGCTATCTTTGCAGACTCGGCAGTCGGCAATGCCAGGGCCTCGTCCCTAGAGTTTGTGTGCAGCGACTGTGTCCCGCCAAGCACTGCTGCCATGGTCTGGATTGCGACACGGACTATGTTGTTGTCCGGTTGTTGCGCCGTGAGGGATTCACCGCTTGTTTGTGTGTGAAATTTTAGCTGGATCGACTTGGGATCCTTTGCATGGAACTGTTCCTTTAGAATTTTTGCGTATACCTTGCGCGCGACTCGGAACTTGGCTATTTCTTCAAAGAATTCTATTGTGCAGCAAAAGAAAAATGAAAGCCTTGGTGCAAAGTCGTCGATTTTCAGTCCCCTATCAAGACAGGTCTGGATGTATGCAATCGCGTTAGCTATTGTAAATGCGACTTCTTGTGTTGCAGTTGAACCTGCCTCCCTCATATGATATCCTGAAATCGAAATTGGGTACCATTGCGGCACTTTTTTTGCGCAGTACGCGATCATGTCACCAATCAACCTCATTGAGGGCTGCGGCGGATAGATGTAGGTGTTCCTTGCAATGTATTCTTTGAGAATGTCATTTTGTGTAGTGCCTCTTAGCTGGTCACTTGAGAACCCTTGCGATTCTCCGACTGCAATATAGTACGCCAAGAGCGTAGATGCCGTAGAATTAATTGTCATGGACGAGCTTACCTTGCCAAGAGGAATTCCGCCAAACGCCGTAAGCATGTCCTTGAGTGATGCTATTGATACTCCCACCTTGCCTACCTCGCCTTCTGCCTGCGGCGCATCAGGATCATGGCCTATTTGGGTGGGAAGATCAAACGCCATGGAAAGCCCGGTCTGGCCTTTTTCCAACATAAACTTGAAGCGTTCGTTTGTCTGCTTTGCATCCCCAAACCCAGAATACTGACGCATTGTCCAGAACCTCTCTCTGTACATTTCGGCATGTATCCCGCGAGTAAAGGGGTATTTCCCGGCGTCTTCTTTTGCAAGTTTTTTTGACGGATTGAAGATTCGTTTTACCGGAATGTTAGAGTCGGTGAGGATTTCTTTTGGTTTTTCGATTTCTTTTTGCGCCATGGTATCACTTTAGAATTGAGCTTGAGATCTTGTCTGCTGCCTCAAATGGATCTAGCTTCCTTGTCTGAAGCATTTTCAGATATTTCTCAAAAGTTTTGTCTGATTCC
>CAZETC010000048.1:5165-6828 GCA_964515435.1 uncultured Candidatus Nitrosotenuis sp. | reverse complement strand
TCTTTTAGCTTTTTTGCAAGCTCGTCCACTCCCTTGTTTTTTGTAGCAGACGTCTGCAGGATTATGGGGCTTTTTTCAGTCATGCCAATAAACTCCTTGACAGACTCGTACAGTTGTGGGGCCCCCTCAAGGTCGCTTTTGTTCACCAGATAGACATCGCCAATTTCCGTGATTCCGGCCTTGATTGTCTGTATGCTGTCACCAGTGTGCGGATTGAATACCACCACGGTAATGTCGGCAATGTTTGCTATTTCGACTTCGGTCTGGCCTGCGCCCACGCTTTCAATAATTATTGGATTAAATCCGGCATATTCTAGCACTCGTATGCTGTTTCGGATTGAGCGTGATATTGCACCTGTCGAGCCGCGTGATGCCACGCTCCTGATATAGGTTCCAGAGTCTGTCGATTCAGTCATTCTTACCCTGTCGCCCAAAATTGCGCCGCCCGTAACGTGACTTGTCGGATCAACTGCAAGCACTGCCGCCTTGAGGCCTAGTTTTTTTAGTGCCAGAGATGTCTTGTTGATAAGCGAACTCTTGCCCGCGCCGGCAGGTCCTGTTATTCCAATAATGATAGAGCCGCCCGAGTCTTTGAATATTTTTTTGACTATTTTGCGGGCCTGGGCTTCATCGTTTTCGATTATAGATATTGCTTTGGCGATTGCGCCGCGTTTTCCTTTTTTTAGTTCATCTAAAAGATCCAAAGCAGATTTTACACTTGCTTCCTTCCATAAATTCTTGTTGGGCTGTGATCAAAGTTTGCTGAAGATTGTTTTGCTTGGCGGCTGGCCTTGATCATGAATCTCGGTTTTCAGTCCAATTTTGCCAAATTCCTGATGATCTACTACCACTGTGATCGGCATCGACTTCCAACCATATTCCGGAACCCCATCAAAAGTAACCTGAATTTCAAAATGCGAGCTTGCAAAGGTCTTCTGATAGGATTTTTCCATTCCGAGTATTTCCAGAACCGCGTTTGTGGTCTTCTCAGAGTTGTCATCGAATTTTATCTCGACTAACTTTTTGTCCTGGTAAAAAATCGCATCCAAGTAAAAAGCCTCTGAGTATTTCTCCGAGTCTTTTGCGTTCTGGGTTACAGATATGCCGATTCCAAATGCAATTATTGTGCCGATTACGGCAAGTGCGATTTTTTTATTCATGAAAACTCTTGCCTCATTCTTTGGACTAGTGACGAATGGATCCTTATTCTTTCAAGTGTCTGCTCAAGCGTCCTTTCTGTTCCAGGAGTGGGGTTTGCCTTGAAGAACTGCCTGAGTTCCTTCTCCATGGAGGCGTCTGCTACTGACGATATGCTTGCAACCATCCGGTTAAGAAGCGGGCTGCCCGGACCGACCTTCTTTCGCAGGGATCTCCAGTTCTTTTTTAGCCACGGCCAAAGAATCGCCTTTCCATACGGGTTTGCCGCGATTTTCATTATTGGTACGTGCATGTTTTGCGAGCGGACCTCCTTTGTTTGTGAGAAATCTAGCGCATTTTGTAGTAGCCCTTCATCTTTGAAGCTGCACAGTGCGCCAAGAAAACGCAGTTTTTCTTCCTGTGTCTTGACTTTTCGATACAACCTGACTAGCTTGTCATATGTTTTAGAATCACCACTCCATGCGACAATTGAGAACACTGTATCTTGTATGTCAGGGTTTAGAGA
>CAZETC010000048.1:3804-5155 GCA_964515435.1 uncultured Candidatus Nitrosotenuis sp. | reverse complement strand
GTGTATGTAGCATCTTTGATTTCATAAGAAAAGGATTCGTTTCTTGCTTTATTGTACAAAAAGTACAAGTTCCCTGCGATGTTTGACTGCGTGATATAGTCGTCTTCGTTTTCGTAGCTAGCTGTAAAGCCAAGATAGTCCTTTGCAGCCCTGTCTCCAGACACACACAATGCAAAAAGATCATTTTGTAGCGCCCACCTGTCCACGTGTGTGATGGATTTTTCCAAGACTAGCTGCCGTAGCGCATCTAAGAGGTCTGAAGAATATTTGACTCTGTAAAATCCAGTCCTGCCTGAGTTTATCACCAGTGGGGCTTCTTTGATTGGAATTGTGTCGCGCGGTTTTGTTACAAGCTTGCGCATGGTCTTGCCATCCTGGTTTATTGAGAATGGAATCTGCCAAAGCCCCTTTTCACCGCCCTTTTTTTCATGAACAAATCGTTTTTGTGATATTATGAGTTTTGAGCCTAGTTTTTGTGCCTCAACAAGCGGAAAGCCGACCTGCCTTAACCACGAGTTTACCATGTTTCGAACATCCATCTTTGCCGCTTTTCCTATCTCGTTCCAAAGGTGGTCGCCGCGCGCATTTCTGTATGCGAATTTTTTCAGATACACCCTCAGGCCAGCCCTGAATGTTTTTTCCGTGACAAAGCCCTCAAGCATTCTAAGAACGCACCCTCCCTTGTCGTAAGAGATGGCGTCAAAGATTTCTCGGATTTCTGATGGGCTTTTTACCTTGACGTCTATTGGGTGCGAGAAGCGCAGCGCGTCAATGGCCATTGCAGTGTTCATGGTGTCTTCCAAGAACTGATCCCATAATTTCCACTCTGGGTAGAACTTGTCAAGAAACTTTGTGGCCATAAATGTGGCAAAGCTCTCATTAAGCCAGAGATCGTTCCACCACTCCATCGTGACCAGATTACCAAACCACTGGTGTGCGAGCTCGTGCGATACAACTTCGGCAATGTGCTGTTTTGTTTGCGTTGACGACGTTTTTTCATCATAAAGCAGGATTGTCTCTCGGAACGTGATTGCACCCCAGTTTTCCATTGCCCCTGACGCAAAATCTGGCACAGCTATAAGGTCAAGCTTTGGCAGTGGATACCTGATTCCAAAATAATCCTCGTATGCCTTGATGAGATTTTTGCAAATGTCTAGGGAGAATTTTCCTTTTGAGCTATTCCCCTTTGTAGTTATTACTCTCACGAGAGTTTTCCCAACGTGTCCTGAAATGAATTCAAATTCTCCCACACCTAGATACAAAAGGTACGTCGACATTACCGGCGTCCTTGCGAATTTGTACAGAATTTTATTCCCAAGTTTTTTCTTTGATGCAACATTTGTGTTTGATA
>CAZETC010000048.1:3091-3794 GCA_964515435.1 uncultured Candidatus Nitrosotenuis sp. | reverse complement strand
GTGGTTTTTTTCTGCAACCAGTGTGACGTCAAATGTCGCCTTTGCAGCAGGCTCGTCCCAGCACGGAAATGCCCTTCGTGCGTCTGCTGCCTCAAACTGGGTGGTGGCAAGAAATTTGGTTTTTCCTTGCCTGTCCTTGTACTGGCTGCGATAAAAGCCAACCAACCTGTTGTTTAACACTCCGACAAAATCGACAATGATTTTCGCATTACCAATAATCTTTTTTGGAACAGTTATGGTCATGGTTTCGTTTTTTTCATCAAGCCTTGTTTTTGCATTTAGCTTTTGGCCATTCCACAATACGTGACAGTTTTTTATTTTGAGCTCAGCCGCGTTTAGTGTGATTGTGCTGGTTGGTTTTGATATTTTGGTGTCAATTACTTCATTGCCAGAAAATGTAAAATCGCCAAAGTTTGGCTCAAATGTCAAGTCATAGTGTATTTGGGATGCTTGCACGTATGTCGGTAATTTGACTGGGTTTATGTATATTTAGAAAATTTTGCGGATCGGCGGATTTTCAGATTCCAAACATTTTGGTTAATATTATCAAATGTCCTACTAGCACTACATGTTAAAAATTGAGGCAGTAATCAGAAGTATAAAATTACAACAGGTAAAAAAAGAGCTAGAGCGAATCGGGATTGTTACGTTTTCGTCTTTTGAGGTAAAAATGTCAGGTCTTGCTCATGGGATCACAACTGAT
>CAZETC010000048.1:1198-3081 GCA_964515435.1 uncultured Candidatus Nitrosotenuis sp. | reverse complement strand
CTGATAGAAAACCTGGCTCATTTAAGACAAGTGCGCTAATACCTAAAACAAAAATTGAGATAATCTGCAAGGAAAAAGACATGGACAGAATAACTGAGGCAATCGCTAAAGGAGCAAAAACTGGCCAGGTTGGTGACGGCATTGTTTACGTTTATCCAATTATACACCTAATGAAAATAAAAAACGGCAAACTAAACGAGCAAGCAATATAGCTAAGTTTGGTCAATTTTGGCATTAGAATGGTTTGATGCTTTGTGGGTTGACCTAGAATGCACGAGATTACATATGGCTGGAAAACTGCTTTTGAACAAAAACCCTAAGTTTTAAAATGCTGTCGATCATTTAATCATCACATGGCACAAAAACTCGCATCTCGCAGGGTCAAGATCCTAGTTGCCAAACTAGGCCTCGATGGGCACGACAGAGGCGCGTTAGTTTTGTGCCGAGCCTTCCGAGACGCTGGCATGGAAGTCATTTACTCTGGTCTTTTTGCCACACCTGAGAGAATAGCACAAATTTCAGAAGACGAAGACGTTGACGCAGTTGCACTAAGCCTCCTCAATGGAGCACACAACACGTTGTTCCCACGAGTCGTAAAAGAATTGCAAAAGAAAGGCCTCAATGATGTTCTAGTCATAGGCGGCGGAGTCATTCCAGAAGAGGACAAAAAGGGACTAGAAAAATCAGGGATATCCAAGGTCTTTGGTCCAGGATCTCCACTGTCAGCAATAATTGAGCACATTAATTCTGGCGTTGTAAAGCTTAGAAAAATCTAACTATCGCCACACCATTCAATTCACAATTTATTTGACGTACTATGGATGGTATTGCCCGATTATTTTTTCATATATCTTTTTTTGTTGCTCTGAGATATTGAGGTATTTCAGATTTGTAAGCAATTTTTTACGTATCATGTCTTTTTTATCAAATGCTGTTTCTTCTGTTGTTGATTCAGCATCCTTTTGTTTTTGTTTTAGTTTTGCAATGTATCTGTCATATCCTGAATCATGGTAGTAATGCGTGTCCCTGTCCTGGTCTAGCTTTATTCTGTACGATTCATGATCGCGTTTGTCCTTTACCAAAATATTGACATGTTCTGAATCTGGAAGTGGCGCAGAAAAGACCACTTTCTTTTCTGAAAGGAACGGCTGGCTTGGTTCCATCGTGGCTGAATATCGCTGTGTTCCTCCCTGCACATACACCTGGATTTGCGGGGCTGTGCTTGAAATAATGAATATCATCCTTTCTTTTTCTTTGTCATATGAGATCTGGTGGGTCACAAGTGAGTTTCCCGAGCCAAATCCGTCAGGATCATAGGATTCAGACCTCTGGTGACGTTGCACGTTCAAGTTTGTCGGGCCACTGCCTCCGGTACTGTCAGTAGCGCCAGTATTAGAACTGCTAGAACTGCTGCTAGAGCCAGTCAGTGAAAGTGTTTTGTCAGGAGCAGCAGCAATTGTGTTGGCTGTTGTATCCATTACTGCGGCAGCTACTATATCTAGCTGCGGTGTGGTGAGTGCAAGTACTGAAGAAAGCTGAGCTGCAGTAAGGGTTATTGATATTGTAGCGCTGTTACCTACAGTCGTTATTGTGGCCCCAGTCAGCGCAATTTGGTTGACACTGCCAGTTTCACTTATGAATAGCTTTGAAAGATCGATGTCTGTAGATGGTGAATTGTCTATTGTTTCTGAGAATGTTATTGTAAGCACTCCTGTTGCTCTGTTAAGTGAGGCAGACGAGAATGTTGGGCTTATATCCAGAAATAAATTATAAAAGGCTCCGTGGGTTGCACCTCCAGTGTCATCACCTATGGCGCCGATTGCAAGGTCATTGGCTCCGTCGCTGTTAAGGTCACCAATTTTGACAGCACTAATGCCAAAATT
>CAZETC010000048.1:415-1188 GCA_964515435.1 uncultured Candidatus Nitrosotenuis sp. | reverse complement strand
TGCCGCCAGGTTTGGGCCGCCGCTGGTGCCCGATGCGATTTTGACTGGTGCGGGCGAGGATTTTACAGTGCCGTCAGTATTCATAAACAAAACATAGGCTGCCCCTGCTGCTGACGCTCCTGTATCATCACCGATGGCGCCTACTGCGATGTCCTCGATTGTGTCGCCGTTAAGGTCACCTAAAGCAGCAAAAATACTGGAGACCATTGCGGTGGCATTAATCTTTGAAATCGTTGGCATCAACCTAGATATAATTACCAGCGGTCAGGTTTATTTCTCAGGAGTCCTCCTAGGTTTTCTTTCCATAATACCTGGTGGATTAGGAATTACAGAAGGGAGCATGCTTGGATTATTATTAAATCTTGGAAACGATTTTGCATTGGCCTCGGCTGCAATCATACTTGTTAGATTGGCCACCTTCTGGTTCCCTACAGCACTAGGACTGGTTGTAATGAAACAGTTTATGAAGGAAAAATCTCCCCCTTGAGCACATCATCTGATTCCTATTAAACAAATAACCAATCAAAAAATTCCTCAGCATTATTCTTTAGAATCTGGCCACATCATTTTTCTCATTTGACGACCAACCTGCTCTATTTGGTGAGATTCTAGCTGTTTCATGTATCTGTCAAATGCGTTCTTGCCATTCTTTTTGTATTCTGAAATCCATTCTTCATTGAACGTGCCATCCTGAATCATGTCAAGGACTTTTTTCATCTTTGCCTTGTTTTCCTTGTCCATTACCATTGGGCCACGCGTCAGCCCGCCATATC
>CAZETC010000048.1:0-405 GCA_964515435.1 uncultured Candidatus Nitrosotenuis sp. | reverse complement strand
ATCTTGCAGTTTCAGATACACGCCTCCACATTCCATTGATTCCATATCGCTGTATCATGTCCACAATTAGCTTCAATTCGTGCAATACCTCAAAGTATGCAATTTCTGGCTGGTAACCGGCCTCTACCAATGTTTCAAACGCGTTTGTAACCATTGATGCACATCCGCCACAAAGATCAGCTTGCTCGCCAAACCAATCAGTCTCTACCTCTTCTTTGAATGTTGTTTGAATAAGACCAGCCCGCGCAGAGCCAATCCCTTTGCCCATTGCCAAAATTCTATCCCATGCTTTTCCGGTCTTGTCCTGGTATACTGCTACAATCGCGGGGGTCCCGAACCCATCCAGGTACGTCTCCCTTACTTTGGAGCCTGGCCCCTTTGGCGCGACCATTATCACGTCTATGT
>CAZETC010000047.1:8384-10712 GCA_964515435.1 uncultured Candidatus Nitrosotenuis sp. | reverse complement strand
GTTTTGAAGAGGCGATTTTTTACAAGATCCAGTATTCCTTTGTCGATGTTTGCAGGTGACGAGTAATATTTTGTTGTGTGATCTAGTATTGGCTCTGCAAGCTTTGAAAATTTGTTTTCCTCAAACCAGTGGATCTGAATTTTGTTGGCAGAAATGTCTGAAATCACTTTGTTAGAATTTTCCAGATCATATTTATCGTGGAATAGCTCGCGTAGTGCCTCTTTGACTAAGGGCGTCTTGAAATATCGCTCATAAAGAAACCTTGCTGACTTTTTTTCATATACTGCCCCCCTTCCAACAACTCCAAATTTTTTTGCGACATTCCAGGTTCTCCAGCTCACATTATGTGTTCCAGTTAGTGAGGCAGTTACAATTTCTTTGAGATCGTACTTGTCTGCAAGAATCTGTCGAACATGACTTTCTAGTATTCTACCTTTTGATGAAATTACAATTCTATAAGCGTCGGATCTTGCATCCACTTGGAACCCGGTCTTTGAGGAAAGCATGGACGAGAGAATCGTTGCCAGAGTAGCATTGGTTTTTGTGCCTAAACATGAGTGTATTACGACCATTCCTTGCCCCCGCACTGATTCGGCTACAAGAGTTTTTTCGTCTGGAACTACAGGCAGGCTTAGTTGCGCAATAACGTTACCAGGAAGATCAAGAGATCCGTTTCTTATGCTCGTCCTAAACTTGCCAACCTTGGATGTGGTCTTGTAGTCCACTGGAATGTTTTCACCCTCCCAATACGGTACAGTAACTCCGCCAGAACGAACAGGTTCTACGTTCACTTTTTGTGAAGTCTCATCCACATTCACTATTCTCCATTGCGATCCGCGCAGGACAAAGACATTTCCTGCCTCGCCAAAATCTCCCACAAATCTCTGGTCTAGGCTGCCGATTGTCTTTTTTGTAATTGTATCAAATACCTTGAATTTTAAAATGTCTGGAATTGTGGAGAGGTTTTCAAAATAATACCTGTAGCATTTGGCGGTTTTTTTGAAGATCATTTTTTCCTTGTCAAACAGTATCAGATAGTTAGAATCAAGGAGCTCAAGAACATCGCTTAGCTCCTCAAGCGTTAGATTCCTAAAGAGATACGAATTTTTGAAGATCTCAAACGCTGTGCTTACAGACACGGCTCCGACCTGCATTGATAATCCTACAAGATGATGCGCCAGAACATCCAGTGAACCGTCATGAATCATTTGCTCTTCAATCGAGCCTTCCTTGATTCTCTCCAAGATTGCTTTTGTTTCCAGCTCATCATCCACGTTGTTAGTGATTATGACTCCTTTTGCGGAAGAATACCTGTTGTGTTTACTTCTTCCAATTCTTTGCATGAATTTTGAAACCTGTCTTGGCGATCCATAATGCATGACAACCTCCACTGATCCTATGTCAAGGCCCAGCTCAAGTGAAGATGTGCATACAACTAGCCTTGATTTTCCAGTTTTGAGGTTTTCTTCTGTTTCTTCGCGTACTTGCTGTGAGAGTGAACCATGATGCAGCTCAACTGTCATCGGTGATTTTTCGCGAAGAATTGATGCTAGAAATTCTGCTTCGCCCCTGGTATTTGTAAAAAGCAGCACTGGTGAGCTGAGATTTAGTTTTAGCAGATACTCGATTATGACGTCTGCGACATCATGAATTGTTCCGTTTACATGCTTGATTTCAACGTCGTATTTTCGTATCGTGTTGTCTCGTATCACCTGGCATTTTCTTTTTGTGCCCACCAAGAACTTGGCTGCATCATCTGAATTTCCAACGGTGGCAGAAAGGCCGATTCTTGTTATCGGGAGTGCTGCATTTATCTGCAGTCGTTCAAGGCTTAATGAGAGTTGTGAGCCTCTTTCGTTAGAAAGTATGTCGTGAATTTCGTCGATTATCACCCATTCTAGTTCCGATAGCGCGTTTAGCATTTTTTCCTGTGTTAACAAGATTACCAGGGTTTCCGGGGTTGTGATTAGAATGTCTGGTGGGTGTACCGTGATTTTTTTTCTAACAGACTGGGATGTGTCACCGTGCCGAATCTCTATTGTGAGGTTTTCAGATTCTGCGTACTTGATGATTCTCTTAAAGACATCTCGGTTTAGCGCCCTGAGGGGTGTAATGTATAGCGCCTTTATTTTGTCGGTTTTTTTTGTTGTGGCAATAAATGAAAATGCCGGAATCACAGAGCACTCGGTTTTTCCCGAGCCAGTAGGCGCTATGATTAGCGAGTCTTTTTTTTGGATTATTGACGGTAACGCCTTTTTTTGGATTTCTGTTAGTTGAGTAAAACCAAGAGAATGGAATTTGGCTAGAACTGAATCAAGTTGTTTGCTG
>CAZETC010000047.1:2059-8374 GCA_964515435.1 uncultured Candidatus Nitrosotenuis sp. | reverse complement strand
TCTTTTCGTGACTTTGCTCGCTCATAGACCATTATTCCAATGATTCCAATTGCAAACAAGATTACAGAAACAGCTGGAATGGAATCAAAAATGCCTGCCATGTGTGGTTTAGACGTTTGCATGGTTAAATAGGTTAAGTTAGATCAGCGAGTCCTTCTTTTGTGATTTTGAATAGGAATTGATCTCTCTTCAACCCATTGAGGACTTCCCCCCCATAGCTTGTGGGTTTTTTGACAAGTTTGATCTTGACATGTGTGAAAATGGAAATCACGGAATCAAGATTCTCCTGTTCCACGTCAGCTATTTTGCGCATCATGTTCACTACTACTATTGGAATTTTTTTATTCAGTGCTGTCTGTGATAGCTTTTTCATGTACTTGGCAAACTGATTGGTTTTTGCAAGCATCTGATCTTCTTTGGAATATTCAAATGAAAATAGATCCGTTATATTGTCAATAATTACAAGAGAAAAACTCGATTCGTTGATTTTTGAAATGTTGTTTAGCTGCTCTGAAGTATTTGTGATTCTTCCAACGGTCACCTTATCAAGAAGACTTGAATCGAGTCCTTTCGTTTTGAGCATTTCTACTAGCCTTTCAGGCCTGAAGCTTCCTGTTGTGTCTTGGTAAAATACTGTCCCTCCGTGCGAGATCAAGTTTGCCACAATTTGTAATGTCAGTTGGGTTTTTCCAGTGCCATTTGCTCCAAAAATATCCGTAATAGTGCCATTTTTGAGGCCGCCACCAAGGATGTTGTCAAGTTTTCCAAATCCTGTTTGAATCATCGATGATACTCTCTAAAGAAATAGAAAAATAAACAAATCTTGTCTTTGTGTTATTAGATAGGCAAGGCTTTTATTCAGGTTAAAAAGCTAGCATGACAAGAGAACATCCATTGTCACAAGTAAGCGCCAAGAAACCATTAACAACACTACAAAAAAGCACCAAAAAGAAAGTCACCGTACGACTAAAGAACGAAATAGAGTACAAAGGCAAAATGGATAATGTTGATTCTTACATGAATCTAATTATGACTGATGCAGAAGAGCTGCACGACGGTAAAGTCGTCGCAAATTATGGTCGAGTGATAGTTAGAGGAAATAATGTATTATTTATCAGGCTAGAAAACGAATTATAGGACACGAACCCAATGGCACGAAGTTTTCTTTTTACTTCTGAATCTGTGACAGAAGGACATCCAGACAAAATTTGTGACAAGATTTCAGATGCATTGCTTGATGAATTTCTAAGGCAAGATCCTGATTCCCGTGTTGCCGTAGAAACCCTGACAACTACTGGAATCGTAGTTGTTGCTGGCGAGGTAACTACAAAGGCAAAATTCGACATTCAGCAAATAGTCAGGAATACGATCAAAGAGATCGGATACGACAAACCAGAATACGGTTTTGATGCAGATTCGTGCAGTGTTATGGTGTCAATACATGCTCAGAGCCCGGATATATCACAAGGAGTTACTGCGACTAACAACAAAGATCAAGGTGCAGGTGATCAGGGCTTGATGTTTGGCTATGCTGTAAATGAAAGTGATGAGCTCATGCCTTTACCAATTCTTCTTGCACACAAGCTCACAAGAAGACTATCCGAGCTTAGAAAAAGCAAGGAACTTCCCTGGGTACGACCAGACGGAAAGTCGCAGGTTTCAGTAGAATATAAGGATGGAAAGCCAACAAGAATAGAAACCGTAGTCGTATCGACACAGCATTCTCCGGATATCGATAATGCACAGATAAAACAGCAGATAATTGAAAAGGTCATAAAGCCAGTATGCGGCAAGTGGTGGCACGACAAAATCAAAATTCATGTAAACCCGACAGGCCGCTTTGTGATTGGCGGTCCTCCAGGCGATTCCGGTCTCACCGGCAGAAAAATTATTGTTGACACGTATGGTGGAGCGGGAAGGCACGGTGGCGGGGCATTTTCAGGCAAGGATCCATCAAAGGTGGACAGATCAGCTTGCTACATGTGCAGATACATAGCCAAGAACATTGTTGCAGCTGGCCTTGCAGAAAAATGCGAGGTCCAAGTCGCATATGCAATCGGAGTTGCAGAGCCAGTTTCGTTAATGATAAGTACATTTGGCACCGGCAAGATTCCAGAAGAAGACATTGAAAACCTGGTAAGAAAGCATTTTGATATGAGACCAGCGGCAATCATATCACAGCTTGATCTAAAAAGGCCGATCTACAAAGATACTGCTGCCTTTGGACACTTTGGCCGAACCGATGTATCATTCCCATGGGAAAAAACAGACAAGGCGGATCTACTCAAAAAGGCTGTAGGCCTGTAGACTGCAGTTTAAAACCACAAAGCCTTTCCAACTTTTTGTGACTTGATGTAAAGTCGCCAAGAAGAATATTCAAGTCATCCAAACCGTAAACTGCTTTTTTTGGACTACGAAGCGCCACAGAATAGGCATCGTCTAAGGATGTCTTTTGAATCTTGATTCGTTTCCGTTTTGCGAATTGCCTGACAAAGCTTTCATAGCTTATTGTTTTTGGACCAACCAGATCAACTATTTGGTTTGAGAATTTTTTACTGGTGACACATCGAAGAATAATTTTTGAAACATCGCATACAGATATTGGCTGCAGCCTATACGAACCAGATCCAGGTATCTCTATGTAGCCTCGTTTAGTCTGCTTTAGCAGATTTTTTGTCAGTGGATCATTTCTGCCTATTATGTATGATGCCCTGAGAATAGTGTAGTCAAGACTGGAGCTGGTTATCTGTTGCTCGGCTTTCAGCTTTGAGATAAAGTATCCAAATGTGGTTGATTTACTGACTCCAAGGCCGCTTATGTAGACAATTTTTTTTATTTTCGCCCTTTTACAAAGTCGAACTATCTTTTTTGTCTGATCTACGTTTACTGATTGATAATCAACGTCGGCCGTCTGTGCGCCAGTACCAATGAGATGTACTAGCGCACTACAACCAGCTAGTTTCTTGGCAAGATCCTTGCTCGCAAGATCTGAAAAGATAACAGTTTTTTCAGTCTTGAAACGTTTGTGCTTTTTTCTAGCCAGGCTTACTACTTGGATTTTTTTGGAGGAAAGAAGTTTTCTGAGGTTTGTTCCGACAAAGCCATTTGCGCCGGCAACAGCTATTTTGAATTTCTTTTCGTCCATTCATTTAAGAATATCAAATAATTTTAAATGTGTTAGGAGCGCAAATTACCTGTTGAATGCATCACAGTGCTATGACACTCTCGGATTACAAAACGAGGCGCCATTCAAGGAAGTAAAACAGGCATACAGGAAATTATCTCTAAAGTATCACCCCGACAGAAACAAGGACGGGAATGCCGATAAGAAATTCAAGGAGATAACTGAAGCCTACCAGATGCTGAAAAAAGAGCAAAAAAAGGAAAACGCAAGACATAGAAACGTAGAGACGGCGCAGGCAGAATTTTGGAAGTATTATGAGAAAAACACAGATGAGGAATTTAACTATGGATATCAGGCACGTTACAAAGAGTTTAGGCGTAATTTCGGGGCAACTGAAGACTATGAAAGTCACAATGCGGAAAGACCAGTATCGCACAAGATAACACACTTGTTGCTTTATGGTGGGCTTGGCGCAATCGCATTGTGGATAATTATTTCTGAAATTCTAAAGTGAGTTTTTACTAAATCGCGCCTAAAGGTTATTACGCAAACGCGGTACCTTATGTTGTGAGCGATGCAGAAAAGCCCAAACAGAAGCTTCGGACAGGCTATACAACCGGAACATGTGCAACTGCGGCCGCAAAAGCGGCACTTGTTGCCATCACCACGCAAAAAAAAGTAGAAACGATCGAGGTATCATTGCCAAAAGAAAAAAAACTGACAGTTAACGTTTTCAGCTGCAAGTATACTCCTACAAATGCCATGTGTTCTGTGATAAAAGACGGAGGTGATGACCCAGATGTCACGCATGGTGCAGAGATAGTTGTAGAGATGGAGCTAACAAAAAACGCAAATCAAATAGAAATTGATGGTGGTCAGGGAGTAGGAAGGGTAACAAAACCTGGCCTCGGTTTAGAGATTGGATCGGCCGCAATAAACCCGACACCAAAAAAAATGATCATTGAAAATCTCACTAGTGTTGGGAGGAAAATTCTCAAAAAAAATGGAATAAAGGTTCTAATTTCCGTACCAAAAGGCAAGGAAATTGCTCCAAAAACAGATAACCCCAGACTCGGCATATCTGGCGGAATCTCAATTCTTGGAACAACTGGAATAGTCATACCGTATTCAACTGCATCGTTTGCAGCCTCGATTCGCCAAAGTCTGGATGTGACAATTGCCATGAAAGACAATACGGTGGTTTTAACAACTGGTGGAAGAAGTGAAGAGTTTTCAAGAAAGCAAATCAATTTGCCTGATCACTGTTTTATTCAGATGGGCGACTTTGCTGGCTATACAATCCAGCAATGCGCCAAAAAAGGCATCAAAAAAGCATATGTCGCCGGTTTTATCGGCAAGCTGACAAAAATGGCAATGGGTGTCAAGCAGACCCATGTGAAAGGATCCAAAGTAGACATGGGTTTTTTGGCAGAAATCGCTGCAAAATGTGGTACGACAAACAAAATACAAGACGAGATAAAAAGGGCAAACACTGCAAGACACGTACAAGAGATAGTTACGGAAAATAGGGTGGAAGGATTTTTCTCTGCAATATGCTCAGAGGTACACAGTCAGATGCGCTCACACTCTGAAAACAAGGTCATGCTGGAAGTGATCTTATTTGATTTTGACGGTTCCGTACTAGGCAGATACACTGAGTAAGAGATTTAATTTGACAGCAAAGATCTCAAGATATGGAAAAGGTCGCGATTCTAGCAATTACTAAAAATGGTATTAAAATAGCGTCTACAATAAAACAATTCTTCCCAGGATGGGAGATATTTGCGCCATCAAAATTTCAGGATAGTTCAGTTCATGCACTATGGTATGAAGAGCAAACTGGAACTAAGCTTGCAGAATTATTTAGCAAATATGATGGCCTCGTATGCATGTTTTCACTTGGCGCAGTGATTAGACTAATTGCGCCATACCTGAAGGACAAAAAGACAGATCCTGCGGTAATAGTAATAGATGACAAGGCTGGCTTTGTGATTTCTGCATTGTCAGGCCATCTTGGTGGAGCAAATGAGCTGACCGAAGAAATCGCCAGAAAACTTGCTGCTACAGCCGTAATTACCACTGCAGCTGATGTCAACAAGACCATACCAGTAGACTTGGTAGGCAGGGAGTTTGGCTGGAAAATCGATGATGATTCTAACGTGACTAGGATTAGCGCCTTGATGGTAAACGAAGAAAAAATTGGCGCATACCAAGATGCCGGAGAAAAAAACTGGTGGAAGGGAGATTTGCCAAAGAACGTTACCATTTACGACACGCTTGAAAAACTACAACGATCGGATTCCAAGGCATACTTGATAATTTCAGACAAGGCACTAGATGGTGAAGTTGTCAAGAACTCTGTAGTTTACAGGCCGCAAACGCTAGTGGCTGGGATTGGCCTGCACGGAGATACAAGCAAGGAAAAGATAAAGGAATCACTTTTGGTTTGTCTGTCAAAGTACGGCCTTAGTCCCAAATCCATTACAAGGCTTGTTTCACTCAAAAAACCAAAAGACGTGCAAGGACTCGTAGATGCGGCAAGAGACCTTGGCGTTTCGTTGGAATGTTTTGATAGAGACGATCTTGCGAAGATCAGCATTCCAAACCCTTCAGAAATGGTACAGGCATATGAGGGAACCCCAAGCGTATCCGAAGCTGCGGCAATAAAAGCATCGCATGGAATGCTCGTCGTTGAAAAACAGAAATTCCCACCTGATCTCACCATAGCCATAGCGAGAATTGAGAAATGAAACGCGGTTTGCTGCTTATTGACAGAGGTAGTAGAGAAAATGAGGTAAGAAATGAGCTTGATCTTATCTGTAGCAGAGTAAAGCAGATTGGCAACTATGCTTTTACAGATTATTGTTTTTTGGAGGTTCTCCCTCCATTTATCGAGGAAGGCATGACAAACTGCATAAAAACAGACATTGATTCATTGACTATTGTGCCATATTTTTTGTATCCCGGAAAAAAAGTAAAGGCCGCCGTAACCGAGGCGATAAAGTTCCAGTCCAAGACAGGCATAAAATTCCTAGTCACAAGGCCCATGAGCATGCATAAAACCATGGTCGATATTGTGGACTCTAAAATCCAATCAGCGTTAGCAAAAAACAATGTTTTGTTGCCAAAAGACAAGATCGATGTATTAGTAATAGGCCACGGAAGCAAGGATCCAAATGCAAAGATCTCGA
>CAZETC010000047.1:346-2049 GCA_964515435.1 uncultured Candidatus Nitrosotenuis sp. | reverse complement strand
TCTCGATGAAATATGTGGTTGATAATTTAACTCCAAAATACCGAAACGTAGACTATTGTTTTCTTGAAATTGAGGAGCCCAGCATTCAACAAGGGGTTGACAAATGCAACAAAAACATGCCAGAGCTGCTAGTAATTGTATTTTATTTTTTACATGAGGGAGCTCATGTGAAAAGGGACATCTATGGTGATCTCAATCCTGCGGTTGAAAAATCCAACCTCAAGAAAATTTTGATAACCGAGCACATTGGAACAGATGATAAGATGATCAACTTCATCATAGAGCGAGCAAAAGAGGTAGAAAATGCAAACTAGGAAAGGCCAGTCAATAGAAGACGAAAGTATGGAAATTATTGAACGGGAGATAGGTACACACCCATATGTAGGGCATGAATGGCAGATAGTAAGACGCGTGATTCACTCCACTGCAGATTTTGATTTTGCACGGCAAAACCAGATAATATTTCACAAGGATGCCGTAAGAGCGGGCCTTGATGCGTTGAGAACAGGCAAAAACATCATAGTCGATGTAAACGGAATCATAGGTTTGCTAAACAAACAAAACCTGTCAGATTTTAAAAACAATGTAATTTGCGATATTTCAAGCCCAGATGTGGTAAAAGAGGCAACACGGCTAAATAAAACAAGAGCGCAGACGGCTATGCGAGTCAGATCCTCTGAAATGAATGGCGGCATAGTCGTAATTGGCAACGCCCCGACAGCACTCTTTGAGGTAATCCAAATGGTCAAAGAAAATGCGGCCAAGCCCAGTCTGATTATAGGAATGCCAGTCGGATTCGTTGCAGCGGCTGAATCAAAGGAAGAACTGCAGTTAGTGGATGTACCCTATATCACGAATAAAGGCCGAAAAGGCGGCACGCCTAGTGCCTCGGCCATAGTAAACGCGCTTTACAAGATAATACGGGAGTCATCTGCGTAGATATACAACACAGTTGTTGACAAAATTTCTTGCGTGCAAGCCACGGTCAAAATAAAGGTGCATGTATGAGGCAAGCGTACTGTATTCCACTAGTCCGTCTTTTTTGTTCTTGATTCCAATGCCTACTGACAAATCATAAGCAAACTTGGAATCCTTTGAAACAGAATTAAGTTCAGAGTAATGAAACTCGTGGCCGAAAAGTTTCGTTTCCTTCTTTGCTATGGTGCAGTTGGAGATGACTCTTCCATTCGTGTAGTTGAGCGTCATCTTTCTTTCCATGCTGGTTCGCGCGTCAAAGAGTCCTACCATTGAGTATTTTTTGTTTGCATACTCAATTGATTTTGTCAGGTACATCAGGCCGCCACACTCCCCGTAAATTGGCATGTTTTGCTCGGCGAGTTTTTTGATTGATTTTTTCATAGATTGGTTTTTGGCAAGAGGTTGTCCTAGCACCTCTGGAAATCCGCCGCCAATGTAGAGCCCTGAACACCGTGGGGGAGAAGAGTCTGAAATTGGGCTGAAAAATTCTAGTCTTGCGCCTTGTCGACGCAGTGCGTCAAAGTTGTCATAATAATAAAAATTAAAAGACTTGTCCAATGCGACACCTATTGTGATTCTAGCTTTTTCATTGTGTTCTCTGCCTTTTTGTAGTAGTGGTGAAGTCTTTTTTGCAATCGATATTATTTTATTAACATCAAGATAATCTGAAACTATTTTTGCAATTTTATTTATTTTCTGTTTTAGATCCGTTCTTTCAACTACTG
>CAZETC010000047.1:0-336 GCA_964515435.1 uncultured Candidatus Nitrosotenuis sp. | reverse complement strand
TGTCTGGATTCTAAAGAGATCTCCAGATTCTTCGGTATGCAGCCAAGAACTGGGATGTTTAGCGGTTCAAGCGCCGTCATACACATCTGTTCGTGTTTTTTGCTTCCCAGCTTGTTGAGAATGAATCCCGCGATTCTAGAGTTTCTGTGGAATTTGGTAAACCCAAGCGCAGTGGCAGCAATGGAACGTGCAGTCTTACTTGCATCAAGCACTAAAACTACGGGAGCCTGAAGTATAGTTGCAATATGATGCGTGCTTGAGGAGTTGGAGGCTCCTGAAAATCCATCGTAAAACCCCATTACACCCTCTATTATGGAGATATCCGAGGCAGAGTTT
>CAZETC010000046.1:9615-11033 GCA_964515435.1 uncultured Candidatus Nitrosotenuis sp. | reverse complement strand
TTACATCGGCAAGGCAAAAAACCTCAAAAACCGCGTGCGCTCTTATTTTCTGAAAAACCAGAACTACAAAACTCAAAAGCTCGTAGAAAAAATCGATGACATCGAGTTTGTTCTAACTGACAACGAGTCAGAAGCCTTTTTGCTTGAATCAAACATGATAAAACAGTACAGGCCGGCCTTTAACATAGAGCTAAAAGACCAGCAAAAATACACCTATCTCAGAATAACAGATGAGCAGTATCCGCGCCTTGTAGTCGCGCGGAGGACAAGGGACGGCAAGTTTCTAGGCGGCGGAAAAATCTACGGCCCGTTTACCTCTGGAAGCTCAAAGCTTTTGAGCATCGGCTCGTTGCGAAAGACATTCAAGATAAGAATCTGCAAGAGGCTGCCAAAAACTGCGTGCCTTGAGTATCACCTCGGAAACTGTGAGGCGCCATGCGAGTTTCATGATGCGCAGGTAAACTACGGAAAAAACGTCTCAGACCTTGAGGACATACTAAGGGGCAAAGACCTTGGACAGTTCACAAAAAGGCTTGAATCCCAGATGCGGCAGGCGTCTGCGAGCCTCCAATTTGAACATGCCCAGGAGATAAAGGGCACGCTTCAGAGGCTAGGCAGCCTAAGAACAAGGCAAAAGATGGAAAATGTCTCCGGTGCAGACGAGGAGTATTTTGGCATGATCTCAGACGATCAGACTGCCAGGGTGATGACCTTTAAGAAAGTAAACGGGGTCATAAGGGACAGCACCAAGTTCTCATTTGACCTTGTCGGGGACAATTCTTTTTCAAATTTTATCTTCCAGTATTATTCTACAAATCAGATACCGCCGTTTGTCATAGTAAACGAAATGCCGCAGGAAAGCAAGACGCTAGAAAGGCTGCTTGCCAAGACCGCAGGCTTTGCAGTCAGGATAATCGCGCCAAGCTCCGGAAAAAGAAAAGAGATGCTTGATCTAATCCTACGAAACATCGAAATTTCAAAAGACGAACCTGGATTGGCCGAGCTAAAAGAGCGCCTTGGATTGCCTAGGATTCCAAAAGTAATAGAATGCTTTGACATATCAAACCACGGCACGTCCTATGCGGTTGGCGCCATGTCGAGGTTTGTAAATGGCATGCCAGACAAGTCAGGGTACAGAAAATTCAAGATAAAGATGATCTCAGGCCAGAACGACTTTGCGATGATAAATGAAATAGTAAAGCGCAGATACTTGCGCCTTGGCAGTGAAAATTTGGCCTTTCCAGATCTTGTTTTAATCGACGGGGGCAAAGGCCAGCTCGGCGCCGCAGTGTCGGCACTTGGGAGCCTTGCAGTAAAGATTCCATGCGCATCCATTGCAAAACAAAACGAGGAGGTTTTTGTGCCGCAGAAAAAAGAACCCATCACAATACCAAAAAGCCACCAATCACTCAAGATAC
>CAZETC010000046.1:3492-9605 GCA_964515435.1 uncultured Candidatus Nitrosotenuis sp. | reverse complement strand
CAAGATACTCCAGTTTGCTCGCGACGAAGCGCACAGGTTTGGCGTTGCGTACAATCGCGCATTGCGTATGCCAAAAGCCGAATTTAGCTAAAGAATACCCAGTTTATTTTGCACGAATTAAACGATTGATTGGTTTTTTCATAATTCATTATATATATTTCAGATGTGCACGAATCTCATGGATGTGAAGACGACTACTGCATATGTCTTAATTAACTGCGAGATTGGATCCGAGCAGAAGATAATCGACCAGATAAAACCAATCGACGGGGTCAGGGGGGTTTTTGGCGCATATGATATTTTAGCAAAAATAGAGACGGTGACGCCAGAGAAACTCAGGGAGATAATAATGTGGAAGATCCGCAAAATAGACAGA
Source organism: uncultured Candidatus Nitrosotenuis sp. (assembly GCA_964515435.1). Classification (GTDB taxonomy): domain Archaea; phylum Thermoproteota; class Nitrososphaeria; order Nitrososphaerales; family Nitrosopumilaceae; genus Nitrosotenuis. The sequence goes on along the minus strand of CAZETC010000046.1, from coordinate 9,229 downwards.
ATACGCTCGACTCTGACCCTTATGGGAATTGAGGGGCAAGAATAGATGTCCACTGCATATTTTTTGATAAACGCCAGGCTTAATCATGAAACTGAGATAATAGAAAAGGCAAAATCAGTTTTAAAGAGCTCAGATGTCTCTTCGTACGAAGTCCAAGGAACGTTTGGAATCTATGACATTGTAGCAAAGATATCTGCCGCAAGTGACGACATACTACGAAAGATAGTCCTTGAGAAGCTCAGAAAAATCGAAAATATCGAGTCTGCCATAACAATGATGGTTAACGAAGAACAGGAATAATGCCATAGCGTTTGTCAAAGTCCGTAAATTTATGGCAAATTTCCTCAATATGCTAAACATTTGTTAGTTTTGGGTGTGGATAGTTTTATCTCATTTTGGCACCAAATCGTTGCCAGCAGTGTCAAGCATTTACAAGTCAATATTTGAGGCAAACCTGGACGCAAGGCTTGAGGAGTTGCTGGTAAACATGCTCAGGTACAATTCGTCCGTAAGCGTCCAGGAGCCAATCAGAATTTTTTTGTACAATTACCAAGTAATGTCAGATAATTTTTGGGCGATGTACAAAAAAGCAAAGTCATACGAGGATGTTCTGGAATGCTACTACCAGTTCTCAAAAAACCAGTGCGTGATAATCGAGACACTTTTGGAAAACCTGCGGCTGACATTAAACAAGGATCACCTAAAAGAAGAGCTGCGCATTTTGCTAAAGGACGCATTTACATTTTAGCAGGAAAGGCAACATTAATCTGAAATTATTGGATAGGACGAGTGACAATGATTCAGGACTTGGATTACATCAAAAAGCATTCATCGGATCCTGCCGCGTTCAAGATTTCCATGGCAAGGCATTTTTTGGAGAAGATCCCAAAAAGAATGCCCGAGTCAGACATTGGGCTGATGGCACTTGAGGCAGACATCGATTCTTTCCTGTTTTTTGCATCAAGTGTAATAGACGTGATAAAACGCGAGATAAACGACGAGTTTGAGCTGTTTGATAAAGAAAACGTCTTTTACATTCACGGCATAAGAAAGCACCTTGCGGATTCTGGGAGACAAAAGATGGTAAAAAAAATAATTTCCAGTTATTTTACCACACCAAACAAAAAACCTAGAAACATCTGGGACAAGAAACAAAGTGGCCTTTGGAAACTACAGATTTTGCGAAACAAAGTCACGCATGGGCACATCCTAAAACCAAGATGCAAAGTGCTCAGCATCACATATGCCGTGCCCCAGTACAGGAAGGCTGGCGAAGAGGTCTTTGAGTTTGAAGAGAGTGCAAAAAACCCGCATCTATATTTTGCGCAAATATTTGTGGATTTGAGTGGCTTTGTGAAAAAAACTCGCAAGATAATCCCAAAGTGAAAAGCAAAAAAGACACGCCCGCATTAGCTTTATTTACCTTGTAAATGTCACAAGCGACATGACAGCCGCAGACAAATTCGGAATTGCTATTTCAGTAGGAATTACTGTCGCGCTGATTGCATTTGCCATGTCGTTTTCGGCAATGAGCAGTGCACCAACACAATCTATGCAGCCTGCATCACCGATGGAAGAACCAGTGATGGAAGAGGCTCCAATGGAAGAAACAATGGAAGAAGAGATGGTTGAAGAGGAAGCCATGGAAGAAACAATGGAAGAAGAGATGGTTGAAGAGGAAGCCATGGAAGAACCCGAAGTTGCAATGTCAGCTGACGTGTCCATGCCAAGCGGCTCTTCAGTACCAGGATGTGAAGAAACTGATGAATGCTTCATTTCAAGCGTCGTAGAGATAGGAGTTGGTGGCACAGTAACATGGACAAATGACGATACAGCAGCGCACACAGTAACCAGCGGAACAGCTGCAGACGGACCAGACGGTACGTTTGATAGCAGCATCGTCATGGCAGGAAAGACCTTCGAGCACACCTTTGATGAGGCAGGCGAATACGACTATTTCTGTATAGTCCACCCATGGATGACTGGAAAAGTAATAGTGGAGTAACTCCACACAACTTTATTTTCTTTTAATTTTTCTAAATGAACTGGGTCAGGTTTTTGCCAATGTGCCATACGAATCAGAAAAACTCGTCAAGCGAGTTCCCATTCAGGGGTTGTGCGTCAAACCCCATTTTGACAAGGTCTGCTGCAAACTCGTCCACAAAGCCATGAACCGTGTAAATTTTTTCCGCCCCAGTTTTTCTTACAATCTCTAAAAGCTCGCCATAATCACAATGGTCGCTTAACGGTATAGAATAGTCGTTTTTTCTTGCAAACGCCGCAGTTGACTTGGCCCAGCCGGAAAACCCCATTGTGACTGCGCCGTATTTTGCCTTCATTTGTTTTATGAACGGGCTGCTCTCAGGCATCATTGGGCACACCATCACCCATGGTTTTTTGTCCAATAACCCCATTGATTCCGCTGCGGAATGCCCGAGTCCATCTTTTAGCTGCACGCCCAATTTCCGGTGGAGGTCATTCATTTCTTTGACGGTGTCGTGATAATACAGCGGATCCCAGTGCCCAAAAAGGTACGACAATGTCTGCGCCTTTCCGAGTTGGTATCCAAGCAAAAGAACTGGCTTGCCCTTGTGGTACATTTCGGAGATTATCTCGTTTACGTTTTTTACCGTCTCAGATACATCTGGAAAAATAAATTCCGGCCTGCCAAACGTGCATTCCGTTATGAGCGTTTTGCATTTTGGAATGGTTGCGCCATTTAGAAAGCCCCGCTGTCTGCTGCAGACATCCCCGGTATAGAACACCTCATCAAAGAGCACCCCCCTTGCCCCGAGAATGTGCCCGCTGTCATAGAGCTGAAATTCTTCTAGAAACTCGGTGTAGTTTGAGAGATCTTTCCCCCGGAGATTTGCTATCTCCTTTGTTTCTTTGGTCGCCAGAATGAGGCCGTTCTTGCTGCTTGGAAGGTGATCCGAGTGTGCATGCGAGACAAAGTTGACGCAGTCAGGCATTGCAGATTTTGGATCCAGATTGACCGTCTTTCCGTCAATATGGCACACTATGCCGTTTTTTGTCATGTGGACTTTTGGCAAGACAAAGCATGCAGTATTGATATCCGATTTAAGTTTCAGGTTTAGCCAGATGTTGACTAACCAAACAAGAAATATGATTCAAAAGTGAAAAACGGACCCCACCATGACCCTTGGAATTTGGCAGCTAGGCAGGAATTGATTGTGGCGCAGGAAGCTTAACGCTGGGTTTTTCCTTTGGCGCCTCTTCGTGTCTTCCTCCAAGCCTGTCCCTTAGAAGAACCACGCCTCCAAATGTCAGGGCTATCGAGGCCATCGTAACTGCAGTTATTGATTCACCAAGAATTGCGGCTGCAAGTATCACGCCTATGACAGAGTTTGTCGAGAACAAAAGCATCGTTCTCATCCCACCGATTAATCGCAGTGAGATCACAAAGAGCAGCGTAGAGAACCCAGTTCCACCTATGGCAAAGATTGCAATCGGGCCAAGGCTTGCGGGATCGATGTTTACTGGAATGTTAAACGCGACAAGTGCGGCTATTGCAAAACCACCAGAAACTAGTGACACCATTTGCACCAGCCTCTTGGAATCGACTTTTTTGCTCAAGTACTGGCAAAGCATGACGTCTATTGCGAAAAACGCGCCAGACAGGATGATCAAAATGTCGCCTATTACAAGATCTGAGAGGAACACGCCGTGCGCATAAATGTCGTATGCCACCGGAAGAACCATCATTCCCGCAATTATCATCATGAACGGGCCGATCTCCCTTTTTTGCAGATTTTCCTTAAAGATTGCCATCGTTATCAGCAATGAAAAGATGATTTCGCCGTTGCTAAAGATGGCCGCGTTGGTTGCAGTAGACTCTTTTAGTCCAAAGAAGTACGTGATAAGAGCTATAACTTCGGAGATTCCTATAATTGCCAGCAATGCGAGGTTTCTTTTTCCAAGTGAAGCGATCGGCGTTGACTTTCTTGTCAGTGGTGTGAAAAATGCCGCGTTTATCATGTAAACACAGGCTGCAAGTACTACAGGATTTATCTCAATGCCGGTTTGGTTGTCAAGCAGCGGTTTTGCCAGAACATGGACCAGTGCAGCAAGTAGCGCAGAAATCAAAATCAGAACATAACCAAGTTTGAACGAACTGGTGTTTTTGGAAATAAAGCTATACAGTACCCCTGCCATTACCCTTGCCATTTCCAGTTATGGTAATAACAAAGTCCCTAATATCTTGATCGCAGAAAGCCTAAGCGTGGAATCTAAAGTTGAGCGCAGACTGTCAGAACCGAGCTTGTGCCTAGTCCTTTTTGCATATGCAGGGCGACAGATATGTTGTTTCTCATAATGTCGATTTTGATGTTGTCAAAAATCGATTTGTATTTTGTGACCCTCTTGCCGTCAGATGTTATTGTGTATCCGGCCGGTATCAGCATTCCAGCGTCGATTAACGAGTTTATCTTTCTATACCCAGACGTTTGTGGAATGTTGCACGTCTCTATTATTTGCGAGATTAGCATTGGCTCGTCGTTTATGGTGCCAAGAATCTTCTTTTTATCATCATCCCCGAATGATTCCAGGATTATTTTAGTCAGGTTTTGGTTTTCAATGTGTGCCCAGACTTCATCGTTTGACACCTTAATCTCACACACGTCCTTGAGGAAGCGTTGCTCAAGCCCGTCTGCACCTGCACCGAAAAATTCGCGCAACACCGCGTCGAGTTTTTGAAATTGCTCTATTGACTGTGTTAGTGAGATGCCGTATTTTTCAAAAAGCCTTTCCTCGATTTTTTGTACTGTCCTGTCTCCTAGGTTATCCCTAATAGTTGAGTCTAACGACTTTGCTAATAGCCTATCGAGGCCTGCCATGATAATAGTGATTCCCACGCCCAGTATATTAACACTATTTTGTTCATACAAAACAATTAATAGCAAACTGTCATTTCCATTATTGGAATTGACGCTGTTTATTTTTGATGATGCTAAGGTCAGGGAGCTTCCTATTGCCCAGCGACTTGAGCACTGTAGGAAGATCATACAGTCCGAAAAAGACGAGTCAAAGAGATGGGACGCAGTATGGCTCGTAGGCGAGATAGCCGAAAACCGAGACAAGAGCGACCCAATTTTTAATGAGGTTGCAGACATCATGGCATGGGTGCTAGAAAACGACGACAACAGCGTGGTAAAGCACGAGGCATGCTACCAGATCGCGGCCAGAAACATGCGAGACAAGATTCCAGATCTTGTAAATGCTGCGCTCACAGACAAGAGTGGCCTGACAAAACATGAGGCACTCGAATCCCTCGGACTCATGAGGGCTACAGAGGCAATATCGTTGATCAAAGATGCCCTAAACGATCCACTCGAGGACGTCAGACAGACGGCGGTTTTTGTCATAAAGCGGCTAGATCGCATGCAGATGGCAGGCGCATACAACCCGTCAAGCATCATCTAAGATTACGGCGATCGCAGACCATATAGACAAAGTTGATGTTTTTTGTGACTAGAATCTCAAAAAACGACACGATTCTTGGCAGCTGCCATATCAAGTCCGCAGTAAAGATTTGCTAGAAGCAAATGTCGGACTTTTTGGGTTCTATGGCGCCAAAAGGTTGGTAAGATTGTCATGTGATCAACCGACAGGCTAAGCTGCATCGATTTTGAGGATTACTTTTTTGGAAGACTCATCCGCCAAAGATTCATTTGCAGCACCAAAAGTAATCAAAAACCGGATCTTGAATTTTTTATCT
>CAZETC010000046.1:0-3482 GCA_964515435.1 uncultured Candidatus Nitrosotenuis sp. | reverse complement strand
CAATTGGAAATAGATAAATTCCTAACACGATATTGCCAACAATAGGCAGGGGACTAGTTGTTAAACTCTAAAATAGAAAAACGCCCATCACGCATTAGCGGGATAGGTCTTTTTGCAAGGCAGAAAATAGAAAAAGGCGAGACTGTCTGGTCACCCACGTCTGAGACGATTGAAAAAATCCACATCGATGATTTTCCAGTTTTGCCTGAGAGTGAAAAGCGCGATTGGATAAAGCACTCATACCAAATAGAAAATGCCCTCTACAAGGACACTGATGACACCAGATTCATGAATCACAGCTGTAGTCCAAATGTGGTAGATTTTCGTGACATTCTTGTTGCGGCGCACCAGATACAAAAAGATGAGGAAATAACCTGGAATTATTTACCGTACATGAATCCCTACTTGGTCTTTCATTGCGAGTGCGGCAATCAAAACTGTGTTGGAATAGTAAGAAAGGGAATTACAGTCAGCATAAAGGCCTAAACGAGTAACGTTACTTCAAGTCTTCGAATTTGCTTGTTTTTGCTTTTCTAAAAATTGTCAGGTGGTTGTAGGCCCCAAATGCAAACAGGAGATAGTTCCAAGAGAACAACACCTCCAGTGGGTTTCCAGTGTAGTACGAGTCCTCGTTTTGTGCAAACAGAAATGCCGAATCAGCTGCAAAAACCAGGACTATCCCAAAGCAGAATAACGTCCACATGAGATTGACTTTGCCTTTAAAGAAGAGCATGACGCCGACCAGAGCAGGAATTATTACAGCCGCATCAAACACTGGGTAGAGTGTTCCCAGAGCCGTTTCAATCTTGGACAGACTCGAGTCTGCATCAGCAGTAAGGTAAAGGCCAACACTCAAGATCGCAGCTGAAAACAGGATTGGTCCGGCGACCATTTTTTTCGTTATTGCGCTTCGCACAGGCTGGAAATAGGCAATAAAAAACATCAGCAAGAACGGGTAGCTGATAACATAGAAGATGTCCGATATTGACGGATAGGGATCGATTTTGAGGTACAATTCCTGGACTGCCCAGAGCGTCTCTGCAATAAACGAAGATATTGTATAGCCTCCAAACAAAACCCAGGCAATGCCATGCTGGCCAGACAATCCATATCTCCTAATTATCATCAGCGACAAGACCATTAACGAGCCTGAGATTGGGATGTATGAGAGGTTACCAGCAAGTATTGCAATGTCTTTGCCCAGAAGATTTGAGACTAGGTTGACAGACGCGCTAGCCACAAGTGCGCCGATCAGGTATTTTTTTGACAGCAGAGAATCCAGATGAGTTTGCATGCTATTCCAGAGCGCAGACGAATTTTTGAATGGGCCTTTGGTGTGAAAAATCCCGAAGGCTCGCTTTAATGGAGTTTAGTATTGCGCCATACGCATTTCCATAAAGATCACAGAGAACTCTTTTCAGATATTCCGGATGATCATAGCAATCCGGGATGTAGCAATGGTAATCTTTTTCGAGTGTCTTGGCAACCTTGTCAAAAACTGGTTTGCCCATGTCCAAAAGCGCTTTTTCTATTGCAAATGCAACGAGTGCTTTTTGTACCTGAGAGTCAGTCGTTTCCATTACTGGATAAGCAAGCAACTGACATATAAAATTGTGCGATGAGCCAATGCGAAAATCCAGCTGTATCCATTATTGGTAACATGCGAATTACTCATATACATCACAATTTCATATTTACAGATGCCGCCAAGGCGAAAGAGATCAGATGTACAGGACGACGCTGCGCGACTTGTTAGAAATGCGCAGGATGATGCTGCTAGACTTGTTAGAAATGCGCAAGATGATGCTGCTAGACTTGTTAGAAATGCGCAAGATGATGCTGCTAGACTTGTTAGAAATGCGCAGGATGAAAAAGAATCAGAGTCAAGTGACGATACACATGCGCAGTTAAATGAAAAAGCCGCGTTAAAAAAAGACAAATTGTACACGATTGGCGAGATGTCATCAAGGCTTGTACATGATTTGCAAAATCAGCTAATGATAATAAAAAACGCAGTAGAGAATCTAAGACTAGAACAACCAGATGCCGACGAAAAGACAGTTGAAAGCCATGAGAGAATTGCCCGCGCGACATCAAGAATGTCCCAGACAATCCGAGAGATTCTCGATTATGTCAGGACGAGCGGCCTAGCGATGGAAAGAACCTCGCTTATAGCCTTGCTCAAAACTGTTTCAAGCGAGTTAGAAATACCAAGCACGGCCAAAATTATTTTCCCTGTCGAAGACATTGACATCTACTGTGACGTAAAACAGTTAGAGATTGTTTTTTCGAATTTGCTACTAAATGCAGTCCATGCGACAGGTGGAAACGGCAGAATAATGATCCAAGCAACGGAGCTAGATGACCAAATAGTAATCGATGTAATGGACAACGGCCATGGTATCGAGAAAGAAAACATGCCAAAAATCTTTGAGCCTTTGTTTACAACAAAGCGACATGGCACAGGCCTTGGCCTTGTCAGCTGCAAGTCAATAATAGAAGCACATGGCGGCACGATAGAGTGCTCAAGCATTGTCAACAAGGGCACAGTGTTCACACTAAGGTTTCCAAAGTAGAGCCGGGCGTACGACAAGCCTGTCAGGACCAGATAAAACAAAAAGAGGGGGGGATTAGTTTTTGGCAAAACTAGGTCGAAGCGTTATGCTCATTTTATAGCCTGAAAGAATTTCCTTGCACCTGTTTCGAATCGTTACCTCGGTGACTCCCGCTACGCTTGAGACGTCGCGCTGGAGCACGTTTTGCCCCAACAAAAGCGAGGCTATGTACAGGTACGCAGACGCAATCCCGTTTGGCGCCTTTCCGTCGGCTACGTTCATGTCCTTTGTCTTGTTTGCAATCTCCAAGGCAAGTCTTTCGACTCTGACGTCTGTGCTTGTCAGGTTCGAGATCTTGGAGATGTACTTGTCTATGGTTATGACAGGTGCCGTTACTGAACCAAGCTCCATGACTAGCATGCGGTAGTATTTGGCTGCAAGCTTTGTTCTCATCTTGAGATCCTTGTTTGAGCCGACCCCGCCGCACACTTCTTCAAGTGATCGCACCACATCGCACTGCTTGCATGCCATGTAGATGACAGCAGCCGCAATGCATGCCACTGATTTTCCCTTGACTTCCATGTAGTTGTCAAGATTCCGGTAAATCATTGACGCAGTCTCCAAAACATTGTCTGACAGTGTGATGGCCTGGCATGTCGAGCCAATCATCGACAGGACATTTGCGAGCCTTCTCTCCCTTGGGGACGAGACTCGGACCCTTTGCTGCCACTTTCGTAGACTGTTCATCTGATTTGCGACCTGGTAGTTTATCGTCTTTCCAGAATAATCCTTCGTAGAGATGGAAATTTCTGTCGCGATTCCCAGGTCGTGCTGTGAGAACGTGGTTTGGCCGCTTGCTCTTGTGAGCTTCATTCTTTCTTCGGAGTTTGAGCTTTTTGATTCTGGACCGTAATCTGCCAGCTGTTC
>CAZETC010000045.1:8271-11087 GCA_964515435.1 uncultured Candidatus Nitrosotenuis sp. | reverse complement strand
AGAGCTAAGCAAGTATGGAAAATAGCGCAGAGAGAGGGATTTGAACCCCCGGATGCTTGCGCATACAGGCTCTCAAGGCCCGCGCCCTACCGAGCTAGGCGACCTCTGCGGGTTTCGATGACAATAACCCGTTAAAATTTGTTTAAGTAGAAATGCAGATCAGATGATAAAAGAAAATAAAGGAAAAAGTTGTTTTTTTCTAGTCGTGTGCGTGTGGATTTTCTCCACCTTTAAGATTCATGAATGTCCCAGCTGCTTTCTCGTGGTGCTCTAGGTTTGATTGATCAACCTTGATAGCCAGAGGTGGGCAAACTGATACGCAAGCCATACACCAGATACAATCGTGTTCTCTGATCGGGTCTGCCTTGTCGGTTTTGTCCTTGCGTTCCTCTTTTACTGAAGAACCAGTACCTGCAAATGTTTTTCCAACCACATCTTTTGGATGGATATCCATTTCAGTTCTGTACCATTGGAAAACTTGTACTGGGCAAGCCTCAATACATGCTCCATCTGCTACACATGAATCCCAATCAACTGCAACCATTGTACCGCTAACACCTAATGGAACTTGTTTTTCACCGCGGGCCTTGTATGCTGCGATTACTGCTTCATCTGAGAAGCATTCGGCATCGCTTCTGCCTGGCCCCCACATGAAGTGGTAGTGTTCACCATCAGAATGCATAATTTTTCCAATTGGTTTTAGTCCTTGTGGGAAATGTTCGTCTATTGGCATAGAATTGGTTTAGTGAGATGTTATTTAAATCTAAACATAGTTAGTATAAACTAAATTTTCTTTTTACAAAATCTGCGAATTATAACACTGTTTTTTGGGTGATCGTGCCCTACGTTCATATTTTTTGGTTTAGAAATTGAGTAGTTGGATATTTTCAAGTATGACGTGTACAGGGGCCCAAATATTGGCATTTACACCAAAGTAAACGATAGTTTTGTGTTTGTGCCAAACGGTTTTGCCCAAACAAAAGCAGAAACCCTAGCCAAATATCTAAAGGTAGAATACTTGTTTACCTCAGTTGCAAATACAAGGCTAATTGGGACGCTGATGGTAGTAAACAACCATGGGATGCTACTTCCAAGCACTTGCTCTCAGTGGGAAGTAGATTATCTGAAAAAGTCGACCGGCCTCAATGTTGGAGTACTAGATACAAAACACAATGCACTTGGCAACCTCATATGCGTAAATGACAAAGGGGGAGTGGTTTCACCCAAAATTCCAATGGAGTCGCTAAAATACATCCAAGATACACTTGGTGTCGAAGTCATACAGAAGAAAGTGGCCGGCTACCACCAAGCAGGAGTCATGATTTGTGCCAACATCAACGGTGGGATTATCCATCCAGAAACAGACGACGAAGACATCCAGACAATCTCAGATGTTTTGAAGGTAAAACTAGAGCCTGCAACAATTAATGGTGGAATACCATACATCTCATCTGGGATTTTAGCAAACAACAAAGCGATAGTTGTAGGGAATTTTACCAACGGTCCTGAGATAATGATGCTAACTAGAGCATTTACAGAGTAAACATAGACTTTGCATTAGAGAGCAAAGAGTCAACTAAGACAATAGTTTCTTTCCCGTCAGCCATGTTTTTTATCAAAACTTGATTTGAGGCGTATTCTTTTGGCGCTACAATGATGGCATATTTTGAGTCAGATGCATTCTCCATTTGCTTTTTGAATGATCTTCCGACAAGATCAATATTGGTGACTAGCCCCATTTGTCGTAGCTTTGACGCAATGTTGATTGCTGGTTTGAGCATTTCCTCGTTGACAAACAAAACAGAAATCAAAACATTAGAATGAGTGTTTGTCAGTCCTTGGTTTTCAAGTGACATGATTATTCTCTCTACTCCCCCTGCAACACCGGTTGCGCTAAGGTCTTCTCGTCCAAATGCCTTTGGCAGGCTATCATATCTTCCTCCGCCAACCAATGCGCCAACATCAGAAGAGCTGTCAAATGCCTCAAAAACTACACCAGAGTAATAGTCAAGGCCTCTTACTATGCCAAAATTGATTCTGATATTGTCCACGCCTCTGTTTTTAAGAGACAAAAATAGTTCTTTTAGCTCTGTCCATGCGTCGATTCCTGCCACAGTAAAGACTTGCTCAACTTCCGTAGGCTGACCTTTTATTTTGGAAAACTCGAGTATTTTTTCCAGCTTTTCTTGCGAATAGCCCTTTTGTTGGTATTCTTTTATGATTTCGTCCTTTTTCTTTTTTTGAATTTTGTCTATTGCTCTAAATATGTCTGAGATTACCTGTGGCTCATTTGAACCAAAGATTTTGGCGACGACTGCCTCAACCATCTTTCTATGCGAGATATCAATTATGATGTTTTTGAGACCCAGCTTTGAGAAGAATTTGGATGTAAATTCAATTATCTCAGCATCGGATTCAAGACTTGGTTTGCCATAAACTTCTAGATCCCATTGGTGAAAGTATCGATACCGTCCTTTTTGCGGTTCATCATATCGCCAAACACCGCCAAATGCAGAAATTTTTGCTGGGAGTTTTAATGATTTTTGTGCGACAACAAATCTTGTGAGTCCTACTGTAAAATCAAATCGCAGTGCAACTTCACGCTCTGCTTTGTCTTTGAAAAAATAGATCTCATCTCGTATCGTAGGACCGCTTTTGACTTCAATTACCGATACAAGCTCGATTGGCGAAGGATCCATGAAATTGAATCCAAACACTTTACAGGTCTCAAGAAACTTTTGTCTGACAAATTCTATTTGTAATTGTTCGTTGCTTTCAAAATCCTTCATTCCCCTTGGCAGATTCAACTTGGAAAA
>CAZETC010000045.1:6449-8261 GCA_964515435.1 uncultured Candidatus Nitrosotenuis sp. | reverse complement strand
GTATAAGCATTATGAAATGTCTGTTGTAGTTTGTGCTCGTTGTACCTAAATCCTTTCTTTATTTTTATTTTAATTTGATATGACAGCATGATGTTCCCCCATTCTGCGGGATTTTCAATGAAGAACTTGAAAAGTTCAGGCGATATCTGATAACAAACGTCCCAAGAGTTCTTGTTATCTGGTTTTGTTATTTTTTGTTTCTCAAAATCAACAAGTGGCGTGTACCAACCAAAGTCAAATAACGCCCTAAAGCTGTCCTTTTCTGTTATCTTGAATAGTCGGTTAAAGAAATCTACAAAATTTTGTTCAAAGTCTGTTCTTTCTTCTTTTTGGATTTTTGTTATTGTGACTTGATCAGTGGATGTTGAAGTATAGGTAATCTCTGTGCCATCAAAAACTCGCGATTTGAGAATTTCGCTGAGCTGTTTTTGTGCCTTTTTATATTCACCTTCAATGTCATTCCAGTTGAATTTGTTTACCTTGTGGTAGCCACCCTTATTTATCCAATAGTCACCTGGTGCCATAAGAACCGTCTTGATTTTTGGCCCAAGTTTGTTTGTTGGGTAAATGAATGGTTTCATGAGTTGCAAAGAATCAGAAGCATTGAAGCCGCCGTTGAGGTGTTTTAGATCTTCTTTGAAGTGAGCATACATGCATGCAAAGGGCACTACATATCGTGGTTGAAGATACAATGTTCTTTGAATGAATCTTGCGATGTCTCTTAGATGTGCGGTGTTTTTGCTTTCGTTTAGATCTTCGAGTTCATAGCATTGTGGGAATGCGTTTGCTGCAATTGGCAGCATAAATGCAACGTCAATTGGAGTAAATCGCGCCTTTATCTTTCCCATCAAGGGTTCAATGATGCAATCGTTGGTGTTCAACATGGTTGTCTTTTTGTCCTGTATGCACAATCCAGAGTCGTATTGATTTACAAGCATTGTGAGTTTTGTGTTCCCAATTGTATAGCTTTCAAAGTTTGAGAGCTCTGTGATTTTTTTAAAGCCGAGTGACTCTATTTGGTCTTTTACTGGTGGTTGGCCTTTGAATTCTGGTTCTACGTTAGCAATTATGATCTGCGTGTTTTTGTCAAATTTCGAAAGTGATTCTTTGTTGAGGTGATCTTGGTGTGTGTGTGAAACATAGATGTGAGTTGGGCTGGGAATTTTTTCTATGGGTACAGATCTTGGGAAATGAAACCAGCTGTTAAAGTAGGCTGGTGTGCCGAGCCATGGATCCTGTAAAAGTTTGGTGTCTCCATTTTCAAAGAGAACACATGCATGTCCAAGATACGTTATCTTACTCATCGCCCAATACTCATCGTGTAAGGTATTTCAATTTATTGAAATGTGTCGCAGATAAATTAGTGTGTGAAATATTGATGCCGGTAGTTTTATCTATTAATAACAGAAAATTTTAGCTCTGCTAATTGAGCTATAGATATCTTGAACACGCCACAGATGCATTAATCGAGGTCGAAGCCTCCAGTTTGGAAGAAGCCTTTGCTCTTGCAGCTAGATCAGTAGTTGAAACTATTCTTGATACGAACTCTGTCGAGGTGAAAAAGACACGTCATCTAAGAGTTGCTGGAAAGGACCTGAACTACCTGTTGTACAACTGGCTTGAGGATCTAATTATACTCACCATAACTGACGGTTTTGCTGCAAAGTCAGTCAAGGTCAAGATAGAAAAGAATTCTGAATACGTGATTTTGGCAGACTTGGAAGGAGAAGACGTTGACATCAAAAAACACCACTTTAAAGTTGAGATAAAAGCGCCGACGTTTCATTTGATGGAGATAAAACAAGACAAGGG
>CAZETC010000045.1:4131-6439 GCA_964515435.1 uncultured Candidatus Nitrosotenuis sp. | reverse complement strand
TTCAATAGACTTTCAGAATTCGTGGAAGACCCAGAGATAGAAAAAATAAAGCAACGCAAGCTCGCAGAGATGCTAAAGCAGCAACAAGAACCCCTTTCACAGCAGGACGTGGTGGATTTGGACTCTGCTAGTTTTGATCAGATCACATCAGAGGGTCTTGTTTTAGTGGATTTTTGGGCCGAGTGGTGCGGACCGTGCAAAATGATGCACCCGATATTCAACAGAATGGCAAAAAAATACCGATACATCAAATTTGCGCGAGTAAATGTTGATAGTTCTCAGGATATCTCAATGCGATTTGGAGTGCAGGCAATACCCACATTCATTCTGTTCAAGGATGGGCAACCTGTGGAAAGAATGATGGGGGCAGTCGGCGAGCCAGGAATTCATATGATTGCCAAAAAATATCAAATATAACCGTAGGCAGAATCTGTTTTTCTTTGGATTTCTAGAATTTCATTCAGTACTGTTTGTTCTTCTGCGGAGAGCTTGTGAAGAAATTTTTCAACCAGCATTTTTGCCTCAGATGAGCGCGGTAAAGAGTAAAACACGTCCTCCTCAGAAATTTGTCTTCCGATGGTGACATCCTGAATCGAACATGCCACCTCTTGGCCTTGTGTCGCAAATTGGATCGTTTTTTTTCCTTCTTGTAATTGGTGAATCGTACCGATTTTTTTGCCGTTTTTGTTCATGATTGATATTTTCTGCATAACCTTGCCGGCATCTACGCGGATTCCAAACACTGCTGGGTTGCTATTTCTAAAGATGTATCCTTTCAGAAATGTGAATTTGCAAACTGGTGTGAGCTCTCCAAACACAGCATTTTCTTCGTTTGCTGTGTCCTCATCCACCCACAGAGTATAGGAATCAAGCAGGCTGTAGATTACCTTGTCAGAAAAGACTTTGACGTGATTTATTTCTGATTCTTCTTGGGCATCTGGAAGTATTCTTACGTTGAATGCCAAAATCACCCCAAGGTGTCTGTCGTTTTCTTTTATCACCATTGCTTCCATGACATCGCGTTTATTGACGTGTCCGATGTCTGCTTTTGCTATCGGGATTTGTTGTCGCCTAAGCATTTCAGTTAGTGCTTCCAAGGATCCGATGGTATCACACTTTAGGATTATTCCGTTTGTCTGTGTGTTTATGAACATCGACTTCATTTCAGATTCAATGATTTTTTTGAACTCGTCAAACTTTGATTCATCATTTGTTACATAGACGGTACTTCCTGGGAGTACTCCATCTAGATCAGGTGATGCGATCTTTATTCCAGCTGCTGCTTCTACTTCATCTACTGGCTTGAACTTGTCGCGTGGATCACGCATTTCATCAAGAGGTTTTGGCAAGAGAAGCACCTTTGGTTTTATGACAATTACAGAGTCACGCTTTGCGACAATTACGCTGTCTCCTTTTTTGATTTGCCCATCAATTAGTATCATGTTTGCTGTAGCTCCAAGCCCTACATCGTCATTTACTTCGAGGATTATTCCGCGACTGGGCTTTTCTTCCTGCTCGAGCCTTTTTTGCATGTATTGCTGAGTTAGTCCCACTAGGACAGTCAAGAGTTCTGGGATTCCGACTCCTACCCTGGCACTAACTGGTACAATTGCGACTTCTTTTGCAAAGTCTTTTACTCGATAAAATGCCTCAGATTGGAATCCCAAGATAGAGAGTGTTCCCACAACATTATAGATCTGCTCATCGAGGGTCGTTTGGATAAACTGGTCTTGTTGTTTTATTGCTTGGGTAATGTATGGTGTATCTATTTTTTTCCAGCCGGAGATCATGTCTACTTTGTTTAATGCTATTACAAATGGAACCTTCCTTGCTTGTAGTATTTTGAGTGACTCGTTAGTTTGTGGTTGAAAGCCGCGATTTGTGTCAACTACCAAAATAGCGATGTCTGCTGCAGATCCGCCTCTTGTTCTAAGATTAGTAAAAACTTCGTGCCCTGGGGTGTCAATTACCAAGAGTCCTGGCGCTTTTTGCTCTGACTTTGCCAGGTTTTTGTATAACTGCCCGCACATTTTTTTGATCGTGTCACCGGGCAGAAAGCTTGCACCGATGTGTTGTGTAATACCACCAGCTTCTCTGCCTTGGACACCAGTTCCGCGAATTTTATCAAGTAATGAAGTCTTACCGGAATCTACATGGCCTAAAACGGCCACAATTGGCTGTCGAATTCGCAAAGCAGATCACTCAAATACTACCTTCGCTTCCTTTTCAAAATTTTCTTTAGAATCCGATGCATGAATAATGTTATCAGATATGCCAAGGCCAAAGTCGCCCCTAATCGAGCCTGGCG
>CAZETC010000045.1:2681-4121 GCA_964515435.1 uncultured Candidatus Nitrosotenuis sp. | reverse complement strand
ACGACTTTGTTGCACCGACTAGGACACGAGTCGTGGCAACCGCGTTGCTTCCCTCGATTACTGCAGCTACAACTGGACCAGAGGTTATGAAATCTACAAGTTCGCCAAAGAATGGTTTCGTATTGTGAACTGAATAGAATTCCCGTGCTTGCGCTTTTGTGAATGTAAACATTTTCAGCTTTAAGATTTTGAATCCCTTGCTTTCAAATCTTGATATTACTTGCCCTACCAGTTTTCTTGCCACCGCATCTGGTTTTATTATGAAAAGTGTTTGTTCTGCCAATTTCGCAAGTTACTTTTTGACGATTCCGCCTTTCTGATACTTTTTGGTCCACTTGAGCGTTCGTGGATCGCGTTTTAGTACCAACATGTTCTTTTTACACTTGGGGGAACAAAACCACAGTACCGTGCCGTCGTTTTTTACAAGCATTGTGCCTGATCCTTTTGCAACTGGTCTGTCGCAAAAACTGCATGGTTTAACAATAAGACTCAATTTTTAATCACCTTATTTTTTTAGCTTCGCGCTCTGTCTCGCGCAACATCAGAATATCAGACATCTTTACAGAGCCTTTGACGTTTCTCGTGAGAATTCTTCCCTTGTCCCGTCCGCCTAAAATTTTAACTCTGACTTGAGTAATCTCGCCGGCGATTCCAGTTTTACCTACAAGTTGTATTACTTCTGCTGGTACCGCCTCTTCTGTCTGAGAAGTGCTCATCGCTACTGGCCACCTTTAAGCTTCTTTATCGAAGATACCACTTCGTCAACAATGTGATTTGCATCGCCTGCGTCGATTATTGCTGCAGCAGCAGATGTAACATCGATTCCGAGTGCCTTTCCTAGTTCTTGCTTGCTTGGGACAAACGCATACGCCGCATTTTGCTCCTCACATATGATTGGAATGTGTGCTACCACTTCTGGTGGCTCGACATCCTCTGCAATTACTACTAGTTTGCTGATTCCTCGTTCGATTGCCTTTGTTGCCTCGTTGGTACCTTTTCTGACTTTACCGCTTTGAGCTGCCACTCGAATTGCCTCTAGTATTGGATTTACTAGGTCTCCTGGCGTTTCAAATTTTACGTAGTAAGCCTTACCCAATTAAATCACCCTTAGGGATCATCTTCATTCCTTGAGTTTTTTGATATCTCTTTATTAGTGTTATCTGCGCAGAATTACCTTTACTTTTTTGATGTATTTTGCCATTGTGCGGTCTAGTTTTTGTTGAGAATCTGCCTCAGCATAGATTCTTGCTATTGGCTCAGTTCCGCTGGGCCTGATCATTACCCAATTTTTCTCATCAAAGATTATCTTTATGCCGTCCGTTGTGTCATGATTCTTGTGCTCCTTTTTGAGCTCCGTTACTAGCTTTTTTGCCTCTTGTTTTGTGCACTGTACCTTGTCTTTTGTTGTAAATGATTTTGGCAATAGGTTCAATTCTTCAT
>CAZETC010000045.1:264-2671 GCA_964515435.1 uncultured Candidatus Nitrosotenuis sp. | reverse complement strand
CATTGTCCTGCCCGAAGTCGCAAGCAGGTCAAGTGCTATTGCCAGAGTCATGCACCCGTCCCGGACCTCGTTGTGTTTTCCGTACATGAACCCGCCGTTTTCCTCAAAGCCCACGAGCGCATTTTCTGTAACCATCTTTCGCGATACTTCCACGCTACCGACCTTGGTTCGAATAACCTTGGATTTTTTCTTGTGTGCGATGACTTCAGCAGCAGAGCTGGAATTAAGACACGTTACAAGCTTAGAGTTGGGATTTTTCATCAAGAGATAGTTTGCCAAAAGCAACGCTGATTTGTCGCCACTCAGAATTTGCCCATGGTTATCGCAGAAAAGGCTTCTGTCGCCATCTCCATCAAAGGCAACGCCGAGGTTTGCCTTGTTGTCAATTACTGTTTTTGACAGCTTTTGCAAGTTGTTAGGAGTTGGCTCTGAGCCCCTTCCCGGAAAACTTCCGTCAATTTTTTGATTTATTGTGAATATCTTGCAACCAAGTTCTGAGCAAAGTTTTGGCGCAGCCACTGCCTGTGCTCCGTTGCCTAGATCTAGTGCAACCTTGAATTTTTTTGATTTTATTTTTGCTGAATTCACTTGAGATTTGATTCCTGACATATATGTAGAAAGTATTCTAGATTCCGTGCCGGTTTTTCCGATCTTTTTGTTGTTTTTCACCCATGTTTTTGTAAAATAAATCTCCTCAATTACAAGCTCATCCTGTCTTGAGATTTCTACCCCGTCTTTTGCCACTGGTTTTAGGCCGTTGTACTGCGGGGGGTTGTGTGATGCTGTGATCATTATTCCGCCTTCATATCCGAGTTTTTTTGTCGCATACTCTAGTGCTGGGGTCGGGACAAGCCCGCCTAGATTGCAGTCAAGGCCGCAGGAGTTTAGTGCAGAACAGATTACTTTGGCAACAATTGGACTAGAGTCCCGTCCATCATATCCTACTAGAATAGGGCCTTTTTGGAAGTAGGTTCCAAGTGCCAAAGCGATGTCATGTATGAATTCTAGTGTCAGGGTTTCACGAAAAATTCCTCTAATGCCGTTTGTTCCAAATAACTTTGCCAATGATTTACTGCACCAATAGTTAAATTTGTGTTTACGGGCAGCATTGATGCGGGGGTTGCCAAGCCCGGTCAACGGCGTAAGGTTTAGGCCCTTATCTCTTAGGGGTTCGTGGGTTCAAATCCCACCTCCCGCACTCTAGATTAATAAGGTGAATTTGCAGGACAATTCCATGAAAAAGATCCGCATAGGCATCACAATAGTAGGAAAAGACAAGGAAGGAATCGTAGCCACATTCACCAATTTCATTTTCAAAAAGACTGGTAACATCGAGAAGGTAAACCAGAATGTGATAAAGGGCCTTTTTGGAATGCACCTTGAGGCCTCGTTTTCAAGGGAATTTGACGTCAAAGCATTTGACAGAGAGCTGCAGCGGTTAGGCAGAAAACTCGAGATGGAAGTTAGTGTGTATCATGAGATCAACTCCCACAAAAACATCGCAGTCTTTGTAACAAAAGAGTCACACTGTCTTAAGACGTTGCTTGATGCAAATGCAAAGAAACAGCTCAAAGGTAGAATCAGCGTAATTGTAGGAACCGAAAAGGCGTTAGAGTCGTTTGCAAAAAAGGCCTCGATTCCGTTTGTACTGGTTGATGAAAAAGAACAGCAAAAGGCAGAAGACCATCTGATCGCAGTTACCAAAAAGTATGACATTGATTTGGTAGTTTTGGCCCGCTACATGAGAATAATGACTCCAAACTTTGTATGGCGATATCCACACAGAATAATCAACATTCATCCCTCATTGTTACCTGCGTTTCCAGGTGCGTTCGCATATGCACAGGCATTTGAGAGGGGAACAAAAATCGTTGGTGTAACTGCACATTATGTCACAGAGGAGCTGGATCAAGGACCGATAATCTTCCAGGACTCATTCAGGGTGGACTCTGCAGACACGTTTGAGACCATAAAGCAGAAGGGCCAGAGACTAGAGGCAGACACGTTGCTCAAGGCAGTAAAGATGCATCTTGAGGGAAAGCTCGAGGTCAGCTGGAGAAAAGTGTACACACAGTGACATCGGTAAGGGATTTTTCTGATCCGAGCCTACGAATGCTGCTCAAGAACAAGAAAAAAACTGCCTTAATTCCAGTAGGATCCCTTGAACAGCACGGGCCTCACTTGCCCATATCTGTGGATTCTGACATTGTGAGTGAAATCGCAAAAAGGGTCGCAAAAAAATGCGATCTTTTGCTTTTACCCACAATTACATATGGGGTTTCGTTTGAGCATGCACCGTTTTTTAACCTGAGCATAAGCCAAGGAACGCTTCAGAGATTCTTGTTAGAGGTTTGCGTATCGCTTGCAAAAAACAAGGTACACAGAATAATAATTCTCAATGGCCACC
>CAZETC010000045.1:0-254 GCA_964515435.1 uncultured Candidatus Nitrosotenuis sp. | reverse complement strand
ACAGGCAAAATAGCCAAAATTTCGAGGGGAAAAGTCAAGGTTTTTGTGTTTTCGTATTGGCATTTTATGAAAGAAGAGTTTGATCATGCAGGGTTTGTGGAGACGTCCCTTATGCTTGCCATATCAAACAAGGCAAAGATGAATCTTGCAAAAAAGGGGCTAATTACAGACAAAATGTCAAAAGAACAGAAAACGAAAATTTCCAAGCTCGCATCTGCTCACTTTATTAAAGCGACGAAAAATGGCGTCTGGGG
>CAZETC010000044.1:7525-11088 GCA_964515435.1 uncultured Candidatus Nitrosotenuis sp. | reverse complement strand
ATATTAATGTATGATTTACAAAAACCTGCTATGATGGGGGAGAAAATCATTTGGGGATCGGCAAAGTTTTGAAATGACTGGCAAGCCACAGAATCCCACAAGAAAGCATGAGAAATGTCCAGATTGTGGTACAGAGATGGGAGCTGCCTTTGTAAGAATCAAGGAAGGCAATAAAAGAAAGTGGAATAACAAAGACATCAAGGTCTGCACCAATTCTTGCTGTTCAACAATTCTCACACACATTCCAAGAAACATTTACTGGAGGAAGACGAAAATTAATGTTGCAAAAAAACTTGGATTATGTGCAAATGAAAAGGCGAAAATGCTGGGTGTCTTGTCCAGATGACAGAACAGATATTCAAAAAACTATCCAACTCAAAAATCAAAAAATTAATTCCTCAAAAATTAGATACGATAATAAAAACCAAAAACGACTATCGCTTTATAGTTCTCACGCCGAGAATTTTCAGAATCTATCAAAAGTATGGAAAGACCAAATGTGTTTCCTGCAATTTAGAACTAAGGGTTTTTGATACGGTGTATAATTCGTCAACAAGAAAGCCATATCATATTTTATGCGCACTTACAAAGAAACTAATTACATGTTGATCGCAAATACCGCAGAATCGTGCAATAGATATGGCTTGATTGGTCTGCCATTTTGTACGGCTATCTTGTTTTAGTCAGGTCTGCTTTTTTATCGTTCCATGATGTCATTGCAAAAACCCATCCCAAAAATTGCATGCCTCCACAGGCCTAAAAACAGAATGATCACAGAATCGCACGAAGTCTTGTGCAGCGACTGCGGGGTAGTTTTGGAAATCGACAATAGCCAGGAACATGCCGTTGAAAGTGCTTTGAACCTGTTTCAGCAGGTCGAAAATGGCGGAAGGACGACAAAAATCGAGGCTACGAAGCGGATTCATGAGCAACGATTCCTTTCGTCTACGTTTTCCAATGCCTGCAGCAAGCTAGGCTTGCCAAATTATGCATCCCATGATGCGTGGAGGACGTTTTCAAAGCTAGAGAAAAAAACAGACATCAACGCGAGCGCGGCAATTGCGTTGTTTTCATTATTTACCTCGTGCCGGAGATACTCCATACCAAAGACGCAGAATGAGATAAGAGAAGCGATTGCATTTGCATTTTCAGTAAAGAGGGTGCCTACGCTACTCAAGGCATGCTTGTTTGTCCATTCACTTGTAATTACCATGACTTCCAAAGAACAAACTAGGATTGTCACTAATTGTACGCCAGATTCTTTTGAGTATTATCTTAACATCAATATCAATAGAATTCAGAAACACATTGACAGAGAGACACTCAGAGACAATGCGCGCAGAGTCGCAGGATCATTAACTGGCAATAATGAGTACCGGGCAAGAATAGCAGTCCAGATGATCATGGGCAAGATATGTTAGCTGAAATTTCAACCATGCAACAAGTTGAGATTTCCAAACTCCAGAGATCACCAATTCAGATTACACTGCATTCTGCCAAAACCATCGACCAGATCGCAACAGCTGCAAAAGACCCACAGCAACGAGAGGAAATTGCTCCAATCAAGGTTGCTCTGTTCAAAAACTCGATGTTCGTAGTTGACGGACATGCAATAGTGGAGGGGTTCAAGCTTGCAAATCTTACCACCATTCAAGCAATAACATACCATGCCAAATCAATTAGCGAGGTTCTAGCGCTACACGTAAAGTTCAACCAACACAGCCCGCTCAACCCGTTTGAGCTAATCGATCTGATCAATTTTATGATAGAGAACGGCAAGCAGCCAGAAGAGATACGGCAAAAACTCCAGCTCAGAGAGCATCTTACAAAACTCGTAGGATGCCACATAGCTAATCAGCAGGCAAGAAACAGGCTCAAAATCTTCGTCCACGATTTATCCCTTAGGTATAGCAATGTTGTGATCCCCCCGTATCTTGCGGAGCTTGTAAGCAAGATTCCAGAGAAAATTCAGCTAGATGTAGTAGAGCAGTTTATTGCGATAATGAATCAGACCTTGCCTGACAGAAAGTTTGCGTTTCCAGGCCCAGAAACACTTGAGGTTTACTTTAGGCAGTACCTGAAAAACAAAGAAAGAGAGCCAGTATTTTTCAGACAGGAGTTGGCACCTGCTGGGACACGCACAGAGAATCAAACCCACGCAAAGGAATACTCGTTTGGTCCAAGCCCAGAGGAAAGACAGGAAGCAAAAGAGATAATCGGAACAATTCCAGGTATGGCAATCCTGAGGGTTGACAAACCGGGCCTGTATCGCATAAACATGATAAAAAACATCATATCACCAATCAAGCAAGAAAAAAACATCATTGTGATTCGTGGAGACGAAGGACACAAGGTTTTTTCGCTGCCACATAATGCAGTAGAGTTTCTAGAAATGGCAGATGACTCAGATGCATCCGATGTTTCTGTGAGAACCTTTAACACAACGCAGTTAAGAAAATTTGTATCTAAACTGGCTGCAAGAAATGCAAAATTCGTATTGTTATACACACGATCCTAAATGGAAATTACAAGAGAGACCAAGACAATTCTGAATAGAATAATACTGATAAATCGGAAGATAAGGTCGACATCAACGTCATTTGGGATGTTATCCTCGTTCTATGTTGGAATGATGACACAGGAGATCATCTCCAAATTTGCAAAAAACGTTACCTCAAAGAGTTCAAGAAAAAATGTTTGTAGAAGCATGCATTATTTACAATCAGTCGGGCTGCTTGAAAAACGATCATCACGCCCAATTGAATACACAATCACGGACAAAGGTAGGTGGTACGTCATTGCGTCAAGACTCGGCCTCCCCTTATTTTCGCTGATTTTGCTTGCAAACACGTATGTTTTTCAGAAAAACATGAAGCGTGACGGTAGGCCTGACTTTTACGTGGTTGGCTTGTTTTTCGAGAAGATTAAGCATTTCATAACTCATACCTACCGAATACACGGAATGCTGATCAGGAAAAACTATGTCGCAAGATATGCCAATCAAACAATCAGAATTCCTGATGAGGTATTTGAGCGATTGGCCGAGTTTGATTCGGATTTTGAGGCAATACGTAGATGGTATAGCGGCATCGGTGATGAGATTGATTCTACTCTAATTGGTGACTTGCAAATCAAACGTGCCAAAGGCCTCTCATTCCATGAATGAGACTGAGATCACTCGAGTTTTTGTTGCATTTATCATGCTTGGCATTGCGTCGTATTATGACCTGAGATCAAGGGAGGTAAATGACATGTTATGGGTTGTTTTTGGCACCATTGGCGTAGTTTTGTATGTTTTTGATACACCCAGTTTTTCAATCAATGCGGCAGCTACAGGATTTGGGCTTTGTGTAGCATTTTTGTGCTGGCAGTTACGCTTTTGTGGTAGTGCTGACGTACTGGCACTGGCGTCATTATCGGTCATACTACCAATTCACAATCACGTTCCTGCAACGGCGGCCGTCTTGATTATTGGTTTAATGATCGCATTTTCGTATGCAATCGCAAACAATTTCTATAAAAATCTCAAATTACTGATTACAAGTCGAGAACTGTTTGCAGAA
>CAZETC010000044.1:3683-7515 GCA_964515435.1 uncultured Candidatus Nitrosotenuis sp. | reverse complement strand
GTACAAAAAGCTGGCCGCGTTCTTTCTAATTCATAAAAGAAATGAAAATGAAAAATTTGTATTTGCTGCAGATGCTACGATCGATGGAAAACGCAAATTTGTCTTCAGACACAAGCCAGATTCCGAGACGTTTGGAAACGGAAATTATGTGGTAGCGGCTCTTCCGACGCTGCCATTTTTGCTGATCGGGCTAGTGTTTCTAATAACAATCACACTTTAGGCAAAAGGCAGTGACTCGGTTTTTTACATGGCACCATTGTGTGCGGTGTTTATCCTCTCAGCACAAACTTGTGCTATAATATTATTAGGCATGATCGTAAAATATTGAAAATTAGATCCCAGATACTGTTTCTAGTGTCAACACTGGTTCTACTGTCTGTTGTTATTACGACATACTTTACGTATGCATATCTGACAATGTCTGCCGAAAGCGCTGAAATTACAAAAAGTCCTTACGCGCTTGAACAACTCAAAATAATGATGATAATCGCAGTCTTAATGTCACTGGGTGGAGTAGCTGGCGCATTACTGATATCTAATGGTATTTCAAAACCAATACGTAAGCTGCAAGATGCTGCTAAAAACATAGAATCTGGAAATTTTGAACACATTACCAAGATGGAGGTCAGTGGGGAATTTGTTGATCTTACAAATTCATTTAATTCGATGATCCACTCACTTAAACAGACAATTACTCTCGAGTCCAAACTTGCAATCGCAGAGGAAAGACTCAAAGTTGGAAAACTTGTTACCGTAGGCGAGATGACGGCGCGATTCGCACATGATCTAAGGAATCCATTATGTGTAATCAAATCTACGGCAGATATGTTACAGCTGAAAAGCAATGATGAAAAAACAAAAGAACAGATATCAAGAATTATTCGAGCAACTGGCATCATGAAATCACAAATAGATGACGTCATGGATTTTGTTAGGACAAAATCATTAGATCTTACGACTGCTAGTACAAATCAAATTTTTGACTCTGTCAAGCAAGCACTTGTCATTCCGGAAGGAGTCGTGTTATCCCTGCCTAAAGAACAGTTCCAAATCCCATGTGATAAAAGAAAAATAGAGACATTATTTACAAATCTGATTACAAACGCAATTCAGGCAGTCGGAGAAAAGGGTATAATACAACTCAAATTAACTGATCAATTTGATAAACTGTCAATTGAGGTTGAAGACTCGGGGCTTGGAATTCCAGACGATGTTTTACCACACATCTTTGAGCCATTATTTACAACAAAACAAAATGGAACAGGGCTAGGACTTACAACATGTAAAGACGTCATAGAGCAACACGGCGGAACCATATCTGTATATAATAATCCGACAAGATTTGTAGTAAAATTGCCAAAGCGCGTTGCGCCAATGATAAAACAAAACTGATGATGTGTTCTTGACTTTATCTTGCTCCGTCTCTATTGTTATTTCAGACCAAGCCTGTTAGTAGAATCAAGGTAGCTGTTCTCATCATTATGGCATAAGCTACGGAGGGATTTAACCAAAGTTGTAGTCCCAGCCGAAGGAGTTGAACCTTCGACACTCCGGTTTCTGTGTGCCTAGTAGGCTGATTACGGTTAGCCAAAAGCCAACCACTACAGCCGGAAGCTCTACCAGGCTGAGCTAGGCTGGGACAAAAATTTTCGGCACGGATTTGTATTAAATAGCTATGTTATCGGGAGTTTCCCACTATGGATCAAAAAAATGTTAAATATCGTTTTTAGGCCAAAAACCTAGTGTCAGAAACCACTTTTGACGGATATGCCTGTATCCCGTATATGCATGACCACAAGTCAATCGAGATTAAGGATTCCTGGCAGGACTCTAAGAACATAGATAACATGTATTTTGTCACCGCCACATTTTCAGAAGACAGCAAATCATATTTTCCGTCACATGCGAATCATTACCTCCTTGTCAAGTTTGCAAACGACGCAAAAATTCTAAAAGACATAGAAAGAAACACCCAGGCCAAGATGGCGTTTGTCTTTAACACAAACAACGAGCTTTTTGAGCGCGACGTTAATGGGCAGATGAATTTTGTTTCTATCTATTATTTGGAATATTCCAAGTCAGACGACGATATGTCGGATCTTGCGATGGTCGTATCAAAAAACGAGCGGGTCAGAAAGGCCTCTACTGGAAACATACTTACATTTTCATCAGAAAAACCCAAGTTTACTTTTCCATACAGCAACAACATTGTAGTATTAGAGGTATCAAGCCAGAAGAGCCATCAAAGCGTAAACAAATATTGCGAGCAGACACGTCGCAACGTTTGCAGAAAGGGGATCACCATGAACAATTTGGTGGGCCTTTCAATTCTTGAGAAGCTAAAGTGATCTTTTTCCATCTTCAAAAATGTTAAATATTGAATACAAATTGGTCTGAATATGAGCAAGCCTGCAGAACTGGGTTCACTAAAAATTGGCTCATACATTCTTCTGCCAGTTTCTGACCAGCCATCGGGGGAGCCTTGCAGGATCGTCGAATATGATACCAGCAAGCCTGGAAAACACGGCGCAGCAAAGGCAAGAATTGTTGGTGTTGGAATCTTCGATGGTCAGAAACGACCGCACGTAAGCCCAGTCAGCATGCAGGTTCACGTTCCGCTAATTGACAAGCGAGCCGGTCAAATCATATCCATTACGGGCGAGCAAATCCAATTAATGGACAATGAGACCTTTGAGACTATTGACGTCCAGATGATCGACGATGAGGTCAAGGGAAAGCTAGAACAAGGCCAAATGGTCGAGTACTGGAAAGTAATGGACAGAACCAAGATCATGAGGATTAAAAGTTAAGTTTAGGCGCCTAGCGATTGGTAATATTATAATGATCTGGCCTTTATCTAGCCACACAAATTCTTATTCACATTGTATGTCACAAAATGTGTTTGGCAGTACCATGACCGAAAGTCTGACTTGCAACCTGTTTTTGATTATTTTAGATCTATTACAAACGAAGCCATAAGAGCAGGAATAGAAAAGAATCTTACCTCAAAATTCAAGCTCCAATCTCAGATTTATTATAAACTTAGATCAGAATTTCATTCCAAATATGTTTTTGGAGCATTAGAATGCGCATCAAATCATAGATTGGATACTGATGATAAGGCGGAAAAGCCATCTGATTGTTGATGACGATTATGAGTATTGAAGTATCCCATTAATACTTGGTACCATTTATCAAAAAATAGTATGAATCTTGCAGCTCTTTTTTCGGGGGGAAAGGACAGCATGTTTGCAATTTATGAGGCGCAAAAAGCTGGACATATCATCAAATGCCTGATAACAATACTGACGCATTCTGCAGATAGCCACTTGCTGCATCATCCCAACATCGAGGCCACCTCCCTGCAAGCTCAAACAATGAAAATTCCGCAAATTTTGGTAGAATCAGATACATCAGACACCAAAAAAGAGGTGGATCTGATCAGATCAGCACTTGTAAAGGCAAAGGCAGAACATCATATCGAAGGCGTAGTTCATGGCGGAATCCTAAGCGAGTTTCAAAGAACAAAGTTTGCCGACGCTGCCAAAAGTCTAGGACTGGATGTGGTATCGCCACTTTGGCAAAAAGACGAAAAGCGATACATGCTGGAGCTTTTAGATCGCGGTTTTGAGTTCATCATTACGTCAGTGTCCTGTGCAGGACTTGATGAGTCATGGCTTGGCAAGAAATTAACAAAACAAGATCTAGATGCACTGACTCATCTATCAGAAAAACACGGATTCAACTTGAGCTTCGAGGGTGGCGAGGCCGAGACGTTTGTGGTGAATTGCCCCCTTTTTTCCCAGCACATAACCATTACAGAGTCCAAGAT
>CAZETC010000044.1:0-3673 GCA_964515435.1 uncultured Candidatus Nitrosotenuis sp. | reverse complement strand
ATTGGGACGGATACCGAGGAAGATTTGAAATAACCGGGGCAAAAATACAAGGCAATGCTTGACAATCTAAAGACCAGCCTCCGCGCAGCAATAAAAAAAATTGTAAATTCTTCCGGAATTGACGAGGCGTTAATCAAGGAACTATCAAAGGACGTCCAGCGAGCTCTCCTTCAGGCAGATGTCAACGTGAAACTAGTGCTCGAGATAACAAAAAACCTAGAGCACCGTTCCCTAAACGAGACTCCCCCTCCAGGACTTTCAAGAAAGGATCACATTGTAAAAATCCTGTACGACGAGCTTGCGAGCCTGCTTGGGCAAGAAAACCAGTTTTCATTTCAACCAGGCAGGCAAAACAAAGTCCTCATGCTAGGAATACAGGGAAGCGGAAAGACCACCATTACCGGCAA
Source organism: uncultured Candidatus Nitrosotenuis sp. (assembly GCA_964515435.1). Taxonomy (GTDB): domain Archaea; phylum Thermoproteota; class Nitrososphaeria; order Nitrososphaerales; family Nitrosopumilaceae; genus Nitrosotenuis. Next base: position 3,266 of record CAZETC010000044.1, on the reverse strand, counting down.
GCTTGCCAAGTTCCTGACAAAACAAGGATACAAGGTAGGTGTGATTGGCGCAGATACCTACAGGCCCGGAGCGCTAGTACAGCTAAAAACAAACTGTGAAAAGGCAAACGCCGAAGTCTATGGCGAGGAAAACAACAAGGAAGCGCCAAAAATTGTCAGGGCCGGGCTGAAACATTTTGAAAATTCTAGCTTAGACATCATACTTATTGATACGGCAGGCCGTCATAAGGAGGAAAAAGAACTGCTTGACGAAATGAAGGAAATCTCCAAGGTCGCAGCACCCGACCTTGCCCTGCTTGTAATTGATGGTACGATAGGACAGCAGTGTCACAACCAGGCAGAAGCATTTCACAAAACCGTTCCAGTAGGGGGAATAGTGATTACAAAACTTGATAGCTCCGCAAAGGGAGGGGGGGCACTTGCGGCCTCTGCAGCTACTGGTGCCAAGATAATGTATGTTGGAACTGGCGAGCGAATTGATGATCTTGAGTTGTTTTCTCCGACCAGGTTTGTTGGAAGGCTGCTCGGAATGGGCGACATTCAAGCGTTGCTTGATCTCGCAAAGAGACTTGAAAATGAGGCAGACGATGTTCGCCTAAAACGGATCTCCAGCGGAAAGATGAACATGGACGACTTTTACTATCAGCTAGAAGAGGTGACAAAGGTAGGCTCCCTGAAGGGGTTCTTGGACAACATGCCAGGCCTCTCAGGAATGGTCAAGGAGGACCAGCTTGACCAGATGGAAGACAGAATCCAGAGATGGCGCTTTATCATCCAAAGCATGTCAAAGCAGGAAAAGGCAGACCCCGACCTGCTCAACGCGTCAAGAATCAAAAGAATCGCGAGAGGCTCTGGCTGGCCAGAACACGAGGTCAAAGAGCTTCTCAAAAACTACAAGAACTCTAAAGGTATGATGAAGGCAGCCAAAGGCAGGCAGATGCAGGGATTCCTGCGAAAGATGGGCATGGGATAAGCTAATAGTCTGCTTTTCCTGAAAAACTTTTGCCGTGAGTCAAAATATCAAGTTTGCAAATGCCTGCAAAACATCACAAAAAATCCTAAAAGAATACGATTTGTGCGATTACTGCCTTGGAAGACTGTTTGCAAAAAAGCTCGGCCTTGCATCAAACAAAAAACTAGGACAAAGAATCCACAAATCCCTTAAGAAAAAAAGCGTCAAATGCCACATCTGTAAAAACATTTTTGAGAACCTTCACTTTTATCTTGCAAAAATGCAAGAGTCATCATCTGACTATGACTTTAGAACATTTCTTGTCGGCGCAACGCTAAAGCCGTCAGTGTTGGACAGGGATGATCACATTCGCTCACAGTTCAAGATGCGAGGAATTGACAGCGTAAAGACAAACATAACACGCGAGATTGCAAAACAGTTTTCAAAAAAGACGAAAAAGAGATCCCAGCAACTCGATCCAGATCTTACCATGACTGTTGATTTTAAGACAGAGTCATGCAGCGCATATTCAAAACCGGTCTTTGTCTTTGGCAGGTATGTAAAAGAAACACGCGGCATCCCGCAAAAACAAAAGCCATGTTGGAACTGCCTAGGAAAGGGCTGCGTCACGTGTAACCGTCACGGAATGTCAGGATTTGATAGTGTGGAAGGCATGATTTGCAAGTACCTCTTTGAAAAATTCGAGGCGCCTCAGGCCAAAATAACGTGGATTGGCGGCGAGGATAGCACCAGCCTGGTTTTGGGCACAGGCAGGCCATTTTTTGCCAAGATAGCAAACCCAAAAAAGAGAAACGTAAAACTTGCAAAAAAAGCCAAGTCAGACAAAATAGCCATAATTGGCTTAAAGCAGATAGGCAAAATTCCTACAGGACCTGTCCCATTTGTGTCAAAAGTGACGCTGCTTGTGAGCACAGAGAACCAATTGCGAGAGGAAATTGAGAAGCTTGGCCAGTTGCAAAAAAACACGATTGCCATTTACGAGGATTCTGGTAAGAGAGTGGAAAAATCAATACACAGAGTACGCTACAAGGTAAAATCTGAAAACTCTTTTTACCTTTTTCTGAAAATTGACGGAGGCGTGCCGCTCAAGCGCTTGATTTCTGGCGATAATGTTTTCCCAAATGTATCGGATTTGATTTCAAACAAGTCAAAATGCGAGACGTTTGATTTTGAAGAAGTAAAGATCATAAACTAACGTTTTTACCCTCACGTCACAACATAACTCTAGTTGGATCATCTAGTAAAGGTCAGAGAGGCTCACGAGAAAGGGATCTTGTCGCAAGACATCTCTGATATGATAAGGGAAAGGTTTGAGCTAGTTACATCTGGAATACAACGAATTGAAAAAGCAGCAGGTACCAACTATCCAATATTCTATGTCGAGCCTTCCGTGATTCTGACAGGCTCTGACACCGTTTCGTTCCAGTACGGAATCTTGTTTGCAAGAACATTGCCGGTTTTTTTTGAAGAAAAGTTTCAGGTGGTGATCCAGGTCTCAGCCCCACTTGTAGCGTTTGGCCTAAAGGGCACCATTCATGCTATTTTGGCGCACGAGTTTCTACATTATCTTGACCTGGTTCGCAAGATATCGAAGATGGCGATGGTATCCGACGAGGTCTCATCAAACTTGTTTGAAAACGTATATGCAGACGGCACGCGGCTCTTTGAGGCAAGGGCTGTCTTTGATGACAAGACACTCCTCACTCACATTACAAAAAAGTTCCCTACTGGCTTTAAGGACTATAAGCTTGAAGACAAGACAGAAAAGCTCTGGATTGCAAAAAACCTGCCCGTGACCAGGATAGCCCTAGATGAGAACACCGTAAAACTGTCCGCAGAATCACTGGCCAAGATAAACTTGGATCCTGAAATCTTGAAAAAAATCAAAGAATACGAAGAACGCGAATCAAAACTACGAAAAAAGAAACTCTACTGAATGAATTCTGTCAGGTTGCACTTGCCGCAGGTGTGCCTGTTTTTGTGCTCAGCCATATAGACGCCTTTGCCGCATCTTGAGCATAGCTTGTGGGTTCTTGTGACCTTGTCGCCAGCTATTTTGTAGTATGCCGCGATTCCGCTTGCTTTGGCTTTTGCCTTTTTGTCTGCCATTATGCCTTTGCCTCTTCTGTTGCTGGCGCTTCAGCCGGTGCCTCTGCAGGTACTGCCTCTGCTGGCGGTGCTGCAGCTGCCTTTGCCTTGTCCAGTCTCTTGAAGATAGTGGGATTGACCTGTTTTTTTGCCAGATCCTCGTTGTCATAGACATAGAATGTGCCCACGACGTCTGGTCTGCCGC
>CAZETC010000043.1:7580-11287 GCA_964515435.1 uncultured Candidatus Nitrosotenuis sp. | reverse complement strand
GGTGGCTGTTCTGAGATTCTTAGGTAAGATCGATTGTCAAATTCATTGAACAAACACTTGGAAAAAAAGTGTAACTCTTGGGTGCTGTTACTGCGGTTAAACCAAAATACGTGACACTGTTCTAATAAACCAAAAACTAGTTCGTGATCAGACATGGTCGTAAGCTCGGTATTTGTAAATGAAACCATGCAGATTTTACCAACCCCATACTCGCACTCAATAACGCCAAGACTGGAATATTGTGCATATCTAGTAGAAGCAATTCTACAAAGACTAGAAAAAGAACACTCCATACTGCAGAAAACAAACATTGAATCCTACTCAAAAAATGAAGATGTGATAAAAAATACCGACTTTAAAAAACAGATAGAAATCGAGGCAAGTCTGTCTTGCGCGATAGGGGCACTAAATACTGCCAAATCCCGACTTGGATCGATATCCAAGATTGAGAACATTGCAACTATGATATCGCCGCTAATCTCGATTATTCGAATGATAAACTCGAGCATTTGCGCAAACATACCTCATTCAAGTCATGACTTGATTGAATTATCGACGGCTTTGGGCAGCATCGTGATTGATTCGGGGAGCCTGGTTGAAGCCAAGTTTGACTTTAAGCAGACCAACCTCGAATCCACTCGTATTTTAGCTGAAGTAAATTTGATAGCGAAATCTAAAATTCGCACACAGTACCCTAATCTAAATTTCTAGCAAGGACGCCTTACTTATGAAATCCTTTGAGACAAATGGACTTGGAAAGGATCTAGATAAAGTTCGCAGCATCTCAGCCTTGGTAAAGAAGAGAATTTTGGAGTCAAACCCAAAATACGAACAAAAAATAAAAGACCTCACCCAAGATGAGCTTGAGGATCTTGACAAAGTCCTAGCTGTGACGGAGCAAATCCTGCTCAAATACCAACACAAGAGAGACGCGTATGGGATTTTGAAAGAGTTTTCAGACATGATTAGAAATTGGACAGACTTGCTTGCTGAGATAAACGACGAAATTCAAGAGCTCATAATTTCAGCAAAATCATCGGTTTCTGAAATAAAGACAGCACAAAACGACGTCTCTGCGAATTTTTCCTTCGATGACTCGAAAAAAGAAGGTAGAATAAATTTAACCAAATCTGCTATACCTGTTTACACCCAAGCATACCAACGAAGTCCTGAACCCCAATACGAGCAGGTAGTGTAAAATGAGTCTGGCACCACAGGAACTAGAAAATAATGCGAGCAGGTATGCGTCTGACGCTATCCGACTTGATTCGCAAGGAGCAAGGGGCATGGCCATTGCAAATTATCAAAGGGCTATCGACTCGCTAGTCAAGCTGATCCAATTATACCCAGATAACAAACTGAACAAGATTTACACGGAAAGGTGTAGGGCATATGAGAACAGAATCAAGGCGCTGCAGATGACACACGGCGTGGACCTAGAGCCGGCAGTTGATCCAAATGCGCCTCCCGCAGAACAAAAGGCCCAACTTGAAAAGAAAAAGGACGAGGATGATTTTGATGAGCTGATAATGAAAGAAAAACCAGACGTTAGCTGGAAGGAAGTGATTGGACTGGATGATGCAAAAAACGCACTGCGCGAATCAATCGTCTATCCAACACAAAGACCTGACTTATTCCCGCTTGGATGGCCCCGTGGAATACTACTCTATGGTCCACCTGGATGTGGAAAAACAATTCTTGCAGCGGCAACTGCAAACGAGCTTGACGGGTATTTCATCGTAGTCGACGCGGCATCCATGATGAGCAAGTGGCTTGGAGAGGCTGAAAAAAATGTCTCCAAGGTATTCAAGATGGCTCGAAGCTATGCGGAAAAGGAAAACAAACCTGTCATTTTATTCATTGATGAAATCGATTCTCTTTTAGGAAACAGAAACTCCGAAGTTGGAGGCGAGGTAAGGACGAGAAATCAATTCCTGACCGAAATGGACGGAATTAGCGGAAAAGGAAAAGCACTCAAAATGTATGTCGTAGGTGCGACAAACAAGCCATGGAGCCTTGACATGCCGTTTTTGCGAAGATTCCAAAAAAGAGTCTATGTACCATTACCGACACTTGAGGCAAGAGACAAACTCTTTGAGCTTTACACAGACCCGCTCAGAAAAGACAGTAAGGTAAGTCCAGTAGAGCTTGCAAAAATCTTTGATGGCTATTCGGCAAGTGACATAAAGGACGTTTGCCAGAGCGCACAGCTAAAGGTGGTAAACGATTTATTCAACAGTCCTGAATATCACGAACCTATAGCAGGCGAAACATCCCCACAGCCGCGAGATCTCTCGATGGCCGACTTTAAGGAGATAATGCTAAGAAGAAAACCAAGTGTCACAATGGACATGATACGAGCTTACTACAAGTGGAGCGAGCAGTTCAAGGCTCTCTAAACTTCATCTGCGATCAAAACAACAAAACTTAAATCAGCTTCCAAATCCACTTTTCGAGGGTCACAATTTCGATAAAAAAAGCCCAATATGCAAACAAACACGGAAAGCTGATTTTAGCTGACGGTACTGTCTTGGATGGCAAGGGTTTTGGATACACAACAACTGTCTTTGGCGAACTAGTATTCAACACCGGAATGGTGGGCTATACAGAAACGCTGACTGACCCGTCATATGCAGGCCAGATTCTCACTCTTACCTATCCACTAATTGGTAATTATGGCGTACCAGACCCAAAGGCAAAAGATGACACTGGAATTTCAAAATACTTTGAATCTGACAAAATTCAGGCGCGGGGACTGGTAGTTCACGAGTTGTCAGAAGTGGCAAGCCACTGGAACCTTGTAATGACATTGGACGAATGGATGCATGCAGAGAGGATCCCAGGAATCTCTGATATCGACACGCGCGAGCTGACTAAAAAACTCAGAACAAGCGGTGTTATGATGGCAGCACTTGTAGTCTCTGATTCGCCAATCGATGTTGACAAAATCAAAAAACAGCTAGCGGAGGCAAAACCGTATACATCAGACGAATTTATTGGGCAAGTCTCAACAAAACAAGCTCAGTCATATGGCTCTGGGCAAAAATGCGTCGTAGTAATCGATACCGGTGTAAAAAACGCCATCCTGCGAAACATTCATGATCTCGGCTATAAGGTAGTAAAATTACCGTGGGACGCATCGATTGATCAAGTCATGTCACACAAGCCAAAAGGAGTGGTTCTAAGCAATGGTCCGGGAGATCCTGAAAAGTGCCTGCAGACTATTCAGACTGCAAAACAACTAATTGAAAAAAACATTCCAACTCTTGGAATTTGTCTTGGCGCACAAATCATCGGGCTGGCTGGCGGCGCTACTACTTACAAGCTAAAGTACGGACATCGAGGACAAAACAAATCCTGTCTTAATCTGAAAAACAACCAAGTCTATGTCACATCACAAAACCATGGATACTGTATTGACCCTGGCTCGCTAGGAAAAACAGAATTTGACTTGTGGTTTACAAACACTGATGATAATACGGTAGAAGGAATACGACACAAGCTCAAAAAAATAATTGCAGTACAATTCCATCCAGAGGCATCGCCGGGGCCATACGACTGTAAATATGTCTTTGAGGAGCTTGACAATCTGATAAAGGGGGGAGATTCTAATCAAAAATGAAAGTCTGAAAAAAATTTTGTTGCTTGGCAGTGGGGCACTAAAAATCGGAGAAGCAGGCGAAAGTCGCAAAAACGACCGCTAATTC
>CAZETC010000043.1:0-7570 GCA_964515435.1 uncultured Candidatus Nitrosotenuis sp. | reverse complement strand
CATGGCAGAGTGCGGCGTTCCAATTCTCAAAAGCAAGACAGTAAACTCGTTTGAGGACGCAAAAAAAGTCGCAGAAGATCTTGGTTATCCAGTAATAATTCGTGTAGCATACACGCTTGGTGGCAAGGGAGGCGGTGTGGCATACAACGAGATCGAACTACATGAGATAGTGGAACGCGGCCTCAACGCAAGTCTTGTACACCAAGTTCTGATCGAAGAATACATCGGACACTGGAAGCAAATCGAGTACGAGGTGATGCAGGACTGTGAGGGAAACAACGTAATTGTCTGTAATATGGAAAACGTACTCTCAATGCGAGTCCACACGGGTGATAACATTGTCGTCGCACCATCACAAACAATCGACAACCGGGAATACCACATGCTTCGTTCAGCAGCGCTCCGTGGAACAAAACATGTCGGCATAGTTGGAGAATGCAACATCCAGTTTGCGCTGGATACAGAATCTGACAGGTACGTGGCAATCGAAATAAATCCGAGGCTTTCAAGGTCGTCTGCACTGGCAAGCAAGGCAACAGGATATCCTCTTGCATACATGTCGGCAAAAATAGGCCTTGGCCACACGCTGCCAGAACTTGTGAACTCTATTACCAAAACTACAACCGCCTGCTTTGAGCCGTCACTGGACTATGTCGTCTGCAAGCACCCACGCTGGGATTTTGCAAAATTTGAGCTTGCAAACCGGAAACTCGGGCCAACAATGAAGTCTGTGGGCGAGGTGATGGCTGTTGGAAGGACCTTTGAGGAATCGCTTCAAAAGGCAATTAGGATGCTTGATATTGGAAATGACGGACTTGTTCTGAACAGGGCAAATGGAAGCACATACGACGTCGAGGACATTGAGAACCACCTTCTAAACTCCAACGATCATATCTTGTACTATGTCGCGGCCGCATTAAAAAAAGGAATGTCTGTAGAGAAAATATACAAACTTTCCGCAATTGATCCGTGGTTCATTGAAAAAATAAAAAATATTGTAGAAACAGAACAATCGCTAAAAGAAAAACCATTGGACGAGCGAGCTCTGAAAAATGCAAAACACTTGGGATTTTCTGACCGGCAAATAGGGCGTGCAAAACAAAAAGACGAGCTTGAAATCCGAAAAATGCGAAAAGACCTGGGAATACTGCCGGTAGTAAAGCAAATCGATACTCTTGCAGCGGAATGGCCTGCAAAGACAAACTACTTGTACGTAACTTATGGGGGAACAGAAAATGACATCGCAGTAGATCCTGATCAAAGAGGCATCATTGTACTTGGGGCAGGCCCATACCGAATAGGAAGCAGTGTCGAGTTTGACTGGGGAACAGTAAACATGGTCTGGGGGCTACAAGAAAATGGAGAAAAAAACGTCGTCGTTGTCAACTGTAACCCAGAGACAGTTTCTACCGATTATGACATATGTAGCAGGCTATACTTTGAGGAGCTAACCCTTGAGCGAATTTTGGATATTGCAGACTTTGAAAACCCGAAGGGGGTAGTGACATCTGTAGGAGGACAAACTGCAAACAACCTCACTCCAAAGCTTGCCAAGTCCGGCCTCAAACTGTTGGGCACATCAGCCCAAGACGTCGATAGAGCAGAGGACCGCTCAAAATTCAGCCAAGTTCTTGACGACCTGCACATAAGGCAGCCTTCTTGGCAGACGTTTTCGAACTTTGCCGAGGCAAAATTGTTTGCGTCAAAGACCGGGTATCCTGTACTTGTGAGGCCATCATACGTCCTAAGTGGTGCTGCAATGAAGGTTGTCTGGTCACAAGAAGAGCTAACCAAGTATGTGGGGGATGCAACCACCCTCTCACCAGACCATCCGGTGGTAATTACAAAGTTCATGCTAAATGCAATTGAAGTTGACGTCGACGGTGTGTGTGACGGCAAAAACGTCGTCATTGGTGCAATCGTAGAGCACATTGACGCAGCTGGTGTGCATTCCGGGGACTCGATGATGGTGATTCCTCCTTGGAGACTATCAAACAAGCACGTGGAAACCATAACAGATTATGCAAACAGGATAGCAAAATCATTTAACATCAAAGGTCCGTTCAACTTGCAGTTTCTGATATACAACGACCAAGTCTATGTGATTGAGCTGAACATTCGTGCGTCACGCTCCATGCCGTTCGTATCAAAGCTAATCAAGGCAAATCTCATAAATTTGGCTTCGCGTGCAGTTCTTGGAAAGGAGCTGCCAAAAATTCCTTCAGACAAGTGGAAGAAAACCCACACATATGGAATCAAGGTTCCGCAGTTTTCGTTTATGCAGCTTGACGGAGCAGACATTGTACTTGGAGTCGAGATGCAGTCTACTGGAGAGGCAGCATGTTTTGGGGACAGCTTTTATGATGCGCTTTCAAAGGGGCTTATCTCTGTTGGCTACAATTTGCCAAAACAAGGAACCGCATTAGTCACTATTGGTGGCGCTGAAAACAAGGAAAAGCTTCGCCAAACCATGGCGATGCTAAAAAATCTCGGATTCAAAATTTTAGCAACAGAACACACTGCTGAGTTTCTCTCAAAGAAAAACATCGCAAACGTACAGATAGTCCACAAGATCTCCGAGCCGGAAAGGAAGCCAAACATCGCAGATTTGTTGTACGGGAGGAAAATCGATTTTATAGTTAACATTCCGTCCACTTCCACCTTGGAAAAATATGTAGGGATGCTGTATGACGAATACCAGATTCGAAGAAAGGCAATCGAGCTTGGGATTCCAGTCCTGACAACAACTGAGCTTGCAGAATCATTTATCAAAACACTCGAATGGCTTCACAGCAATGAAACCACAAAAAAGGCACTTGAACCGTACGATCCAATCTAAATTACACACGAAAGAAGAGACTCATCGCCGATTATTGTTCCGTCCAACGTGACGATTCTGGCAGTTGAAGAGTTTTTTATCTTGTCAATAATTGGCGAGATTGACCTTTTGTACTGTTTCTTTTTTGTCGCGTAAAAATACCGATTAAAGGAGGGCACTATGGTGATGTCTAGATCACCGGATGATGAGGGGAAAATGCTTTCCTTTTTTGTTTTAATCGAGACCCATACTCTTTGCCCATTCAGAATCGAGTCCTCATCAAAAAAGACAGGGTGCAAGTGTCCCATTATTATTTTATTGACGTGACCAAAGTTCTCAGAAGGCATTGTGTGGCCGTGTGTTAACAGCACGTCTTCTAAAACCAACCCGATTGAGCTTATCAGCGTAACGCCTTCGGGCACAAGGCGTGAAATGTTCGCATCATGATTTCCAGGAACCAACATGACTTCGGTTTTTTCTGAAATTCTTTTCAAAAACTCGGGTATTTCGTTCCATTCGTTTTTTAAAATCTGGTTTATTCCAGATTTGATGTCGCCTAGCAGTATTACTTCGTCTGGCTTTTGCGACTCTATGATTGAAGAGATTTTTTCTATTGATTCGTTTAGGGTTGTGTTTTTTCCGACAAAAATTTTGTTTTTTGCCAAGTTGCCCTCAAAGCCAATGTGGAGGTCTGTCACCACTAGGTGGCGTTTTTGTCCCTCGAGCACAAGCGCTGGCTCGCTTGGAACTATTCTTGTGTGTATCACCAAAGTTATACGAGAGATTTTGGATTAATTCCTTGTGCCAAAAAAAGAAAAAGCGTCAGTCATGATATCTGAAAAAAGAGTAAAGCTTCACATCTTTGAGCCAAGTCAAAGGCAGGTCTGGACGGTAGTTGGAATGGGAAAGGAATACTGGCTTGCGCCAGATCTTGGATTTTGTTCATGTGATGGATATTATTTTAGCAAAACAAAGTCGTGCTATCATTTGGAGTCTGTCAAGACGGCACAAAAACTAGGAAACGTCGAGGTCGTCAAATTCTCAGACGAAGAATATACTGATTTTATAAAAAGCCTCGTAGCTGAGTTGTAGATTATACGTTTCTTATCGAGTCGCGACTGTGTCCCTTATTGACAAGCATCTGAATTATTGCGTCAACAGAATAGTCTATCCCGTGTTCTGTTTCAAAGTGGTCTTTGAGTTTTTTTATCATGGAAATGCTCTTGTCTCCATGAATCTCAAAATCGCACTCGAATCCATAATCGCAGCATGTAAGCTTGAATGCCATCATGCTGAATTTTTTTCTCATTCTTTATATAACTTTTAACACAACTAAACGACCACTCATGATTTCCTAATTATAACTGGATTGTGAATAGTTCCTCTTTTGAGACGCCTTTCCACAGACCTATTATTCCCTGTGGTTCGACTGGTTCTACCTTTGTTATCTTTTGAATCTTGATGTGATCCGGGTTTGGCGGCATCCACAGCATTGCCATATAGTCGCCAACTTGACCCACCTTGTTTGGAAGCGCAGAAATTATCTTGTCTTTCTGGAACCCCTTGCTGACTAGCATGTCTATCGATTTTTGCATAAGATCCATCCTGCCGTGGACGAAAAGGTAGACGGGTTTTTGCACATCAATTTCTGACATTGTGTTTGTGAGAACCAGATGATAAATCAACGTTTCTAGGACCTAAAAACGGTTAAATTGGATAATGGAAAACGCAAAATTGTGAAGATCGTAACTGTCGGCAGCAGAATTTTTGTTACAAGCTTTCAGCTTGCCGGGGTACAGGGGGTTGTCGTTGACAGTCCGCAAAATGCTTTTTCCGAGATAAAAAAGCTCGCAGATGATCCTGATGTGGGACTTGTGCTCATCAGCGAAGACATTTCCACACCAATCAACACGGAGCTGACAAAGCTGCGTGCTACAAAATCAAAACCACTTGTGTTTTCACTTCCATCTGTCGGCAGCGAAAAAAAAGAAGTTGATTATCGTAAAATGCTCAAGACCATCTTGGGAGTCTAGAGCTTAACTATTTGCAGAATCATACTTATACTCAAAATCTACTACGAATGTAAATGAAGGCAGCTTTTGTGAAAGGCCCATCCTCCGTGAAAATACAAGATACTGCAAAGCCGAGCCTGGGGCCAGGCGATGTTCTAGTCAGAATGAAATCATGTGGTATTTGTGGTTCTGATGTGGAAAAGGTGTTCGGGAAATACGGCCAGCCATCAATGAGACTTGGGCACGAGCCTGCTGGAGTTATAGTTGAGGTAGGATCTAGAGTCTCGGAATTCAAGGCAGGTGATCGAGTATTTACTCATCATCACGTTCCGTGCTATACTTGTCATTACTGTAAACATGGAAACGAGACAATGTGTCAGAAATATTATGAGACAAATCTATTCCCCTGCGGGCTGTCAGAAGAATATGTCGTGCCGGAATGGAATGTGGCCCATGGCGGTGTGCTCAAAATTCCAGATACAATGTCATTTGATGACGCAGCAATGATAGAACCGCTTGCGTGCTGTGTCAGGTCATGGAACAAATTCTCACATGAAAAAGGTGATACCGCGGCAGTTTTGGGGGCAGGACCTACGGGAATGATGCACGTAATGCTTGCACAAACAAACGAGTTTTCAAAAGTTTTTTGTTTTGACGTGAATGACTTTCGACTTGATTTCGCAAAGAGTTTCGGCGCAATTCAACTAAAACCCGATCCAAATTCCATACAAAAAGTTCTCTCCGAAACACAAAACCAAGGAGTCGACGTATCTATTGTGGCAACTGGCAGCCTAAAAGCAGTCGCAGATGCCATATCTATAACAAGAAAAGGCGGGACCGTCGTGCTCTTCGGCGTTCCTTCAAAGGGGGCTACGATGGATATAGACATGAGTGTCGTGTATTCGAAGGAATTGACGCTGGTTCCAAGCTATGCTGCCTCTGACAAGGACACTAGACAATCACTAGATCTGATATCTTCTGGTAAGGTTGATGTAAAACGACTAATCACGCACAGATACACACTTGATGATTCGCAAAAAGCCTTTGAGCATGCTCATACTGGCCAAAATGCCATGAAAATAATCATTCACGGCTAGAAAAGATTAAGAAGGGTCCGAATTTTCCAAACCTCACATGGATTGGGGACTAAAAAATAGAATCGCAAGCATACTCAAGCCAAACAATGGCAGGGGTGTGATGCTTGCAGTAGATCATGGTTATTTTCTCGGACCGACAGAAAAACTAGAGATCCCAAGAAGAACAATCGCACCACTACTCAAATACTGCGATTCTCTGATGGTAACACGAGGAATAGTCAGAACCTCAGTAGATCCAAACTTTCCAGTGCCAATAGTTTTGAGGGTTTCTGGCGGCTCTAGCATAATCGGGGAGGATCTCTCAAATGAAAAAGTTACGACAAGCGTCAAAGACGCAATTAGAATAAACGCATCAGCACTGGCGATGTCTATTTTCGTTGGAGCAAAATATGAACACAATTCGCTAGTGAGCCTCGGAAACCTAGTGAATGAAGCAGAAGAATACGGGCTTCCAGTCTTGGCAGTTACCGCAGTCGGAAAAGAACTTGAAAAACGAGACGCGAGATACCTTTCACTCTCATGCAGAATTGCCGCAGAATTTGGGGCACATATGGTAAAGACCTATTATTGTGAAAACTTTGATAAAGTCGTAGGCAGTTGCCCGATTCCAGTAATTGTTGCTGGCGGGCCAAAGATTCCGGAACGAGATGCGCTAGAATTAACGTACAACTCGATAAAATCTGGAGCAGCGGGAGTAGACATGGGACGCAACATATGGCAATCGCAATACCCGATTCCAATGCTTCGCTCCGTTAGGGCAATAATTCACTCCAATTATACTCTTGACCAAGCGTACGAGATGTTCAAAAAACTCTGTCAAGAGTATCCTGTAAGGGACAATAATCAACAACGACCTTCAGGTAATCTCGTACCACAAAACCAAAACAACCCGCAGCACCAAAACAGGCCACAACAGCACAGACCACAAAACAGGCCACAGAGCCAGAACAGACAGCAAAACCAGCATAAACCAAACCAACACAGACCTGCCCAAAAACCACAACACCAGCAAAAGCCACATGGCCAAAAACCACAATTACAAAAACAACCACAAAAAAAGCCAATACCTCAAAAACAACCACAGCCGGCAGCTCCAGCAAAAACACAATAAATTTTTAAAATTTTACTAGACTAGGAAATTTTTGACAAATGTATGTGGGCTATCTTCCAGCTCAACTTTTTAACCAAAACAAAGGTTGCCCTTCCATTGATCACAATGTGCTCCCCGGTGAACGCCTTGTTGTCTACTAACATTCCCTTTTGTGTCAGCTCAAATGCAACCACTGCGACATCACCAAAAATACTAATTTTTGGGCTCTTTATCTCATATTCATAATCTGATATGCTGATAAATCGAAGTTCTTCCAGTGCCACTGTAGTCCTGAAATCTTTGAGATCATATGGGGGCACATCGCTGAAGCTAGAGAAGCTGGAATCATCAAGCTGTATTGTTCTAAGTGGGGACAAGTCCTTTGTCTTGCCGATTTCAAAAAACATTTCAATCACTTTGATTATCTGCTCTCGTTCTGACAACGCGCTCTGCTTTGGGATATCCGAGTTTAAGCCTTGTGCCTAGAATCTTGTTAAGACTGGCTTCGAAATACTGGGGAATCTTTATATCAACAGTTTCCGATCTGTCATAT
>CAZETC010000042.1:9000-11467 GCA_964515435.1 uncultured Candidatus Nitrosotenuis sp. | reverse complement strand
AAACGAACCAGACTGGCTAAAGCAGTTTCGCAAAAACTCTTTTTCAATTTACCAAAGCCTACCGCCGGAGGTCTCGCCGCTGTACAACAAGTACACGGACGCAAAAAGAATGGATCCATCACAGGTCTCCCTCGCACTTGACTCGCAAAACACAATCTTTGATGCACTAAAGCCAAGGCTTGCAGAGCTGGAAAAAGAAACCCACATAATCCAGACTGGCTCTAACATTTTTCGAATCAACATTTCAGATGAATACAAGTCAAAGGGGGTGGTGGTGTCATCAATCTACGACGCGATAAGAACACACGGCGACTACGTGAAAAAAATTCTCGAGTCTACTGATCCAAAAGAAGACAAGTACACTGCACTCAACAACGCAGCGTTCAATTCCGGGGTCTTTGTTAAAATTCCAAAAAATTTGGTACTGGAAAAACCAATCCACATCGTATCGTGCATCTCGCCTGACGGCACGTCGGCAATAGCAAAAAACATCATAATAGCAGATCAGAGCAGCAAGGCAAGCATTGTCCAGGAGCTATACGCACCAAAGGGGGCAAAGCAGCAGGCGCACCTTGAGCTTCTTACAGTCGATGCACAGCCAAACAGCAATCTGCAGATGACTACGTTTCAGGCAATGGATCAATCTGCAGTGAGCTTTTCTACAAAGAACTGTACCGTGTCTCAGGATGCAAAGATAAGCTGGTATCTAGGATTGTTTGGCTCGATGCTATCGCGATACAGGACGAGCTATTTCCTTGACGGCGTGGGAGCATCTGTAGTCGACGCAGAAATCGTCTTTGGCGACAACGAGCAGTCATTTGACGTATCTACAAATCTAATCCACAAAAAACCCTCAACAGAGGGCCAAGTAGTGCAAAGATCAGTTCTCAAAAACAAATCCAAGTCTCTCTTCAAGGGGATGATAAAAATTCTGGAAGGCGCATCACAATCCAAGTCATTTTTATCCGGACGTTCAATCCTGCTTGACAAGGACGCAAAATCCGACGCAATACCAGGCCTTGAAATTTTCACAAACGACGTCAAGGCAACGCACTCCGCATCAGTTGCGCAGGTTGACGAGGAACAGATCTATTATCTCCAGTGCAGATGCCTCAGCAAAAAGGAGGCCGAGAGAATAATCGTAGAAGGGTTCCTAGAGCCGATGTCGCGTTCAATGTCATACCAGGTTCGGGCATGGATAGCATACCTGATTGAATCCAAGTGGGATGGGCGGGATCTGGTTCTAAAATCAGACGAGCACCTCCGCTCTATTGTAGAGGTAGAAGAAGTAAGATACAACGAAACAGACCAGATTGAAACCCACTACAAGTACAGGTGAGATCTTGGCCAAGTGGGTAAAAGCCTGTGAAAAGAGTCGTCTTGGAGCCAACCAGATGCTCAGCTTTGACTTTGAGGAAAAGAAGCTGCTGATAACAAACCTGGGGGGGAAAATCTATGCCACGGACAGAATGTGCACCCATGAGGAGGCAGATCTCTCGTCGGGATTCCTGAGCGGGGAGGGAGTCAGGTGCCCACTACATCTCTCTGTTTTCAATTTGGAAAATGGTATCCCACAAAATCCGCCTGCCGAGGTTCCGATAAAAACATACAATATTAAAATAGACCAAAGCGAGATCTACGTGGAGGTTTGAAATGCAGACGTCTATTTCCGTTGAACAAATCCGCAAGGACTTTCCTATTCTAACTAGAACGATAAGGGACAACAAGCCACTAGTATACCTTGACAACGCATCGACTACACAAAAGCCAAACCAGGTCATCAATACAATAACTGATTACTACCAAAACCACAACGCCAACATCCACAGGGCAGTCTATGCCTTGGCAGAAGAGGCAACTGAGGCCTACGAGGCCACGCGAGATAAGGTCGCGAAATTTCTCAACATAAAGAGCCGAGAGGAGATAATCTTTGTGAGAGGCACGACAGAGGCCATAAATCTGGTTGCATATGCTTGGGGGAGGGACAACATAAAGGAAGGCGACGTAGTAGTTACGACCGAATACGAGCACCACAGCAACATCGTCCCATGGCAGCTTTTGACCCAGGAAAAAAAAGCCAAACTGGAATACATCGGCACTGACGACAACGGCGAGCTACTCCTAGACCAGCTGGATAGGTACCTCTCTACTGGAAAAGTAAAGCTTGTAACTTTCAGCTTGATGTCAAACGTGCTTGGAACCATCACCGACGCCAAAACAATTGTCTCAAAATGCAGAAAGGCAGGCGTCCCAATCCTGATTGACGGCGCACAGGCAGTGCCGCACATCAAGGTGGACATCCAGAGCCTTGACTGCGACTTTTTTGCGTTTTCTGCTCACAAAATGCTTGGGCCTACTGGCATTGGGGTTCTGTGGGTCAGAAAGGGTATCCTTGAAAACATGAGCCCGTTCCACGGGGGAGGGGACATGATACGGGAGGTTCATAAGTATGAAACGACATGGAATG
>CAZETC010000042.1:7792-8990 GCA_964515435.1 uncultured Candidatus Nitrosotenuis sp. | reverse complement strand
ACGACCTTCCGTACAAATTCGAGGCGGGAACACCGAACATTGCAGACGTGGTTGGCTTTGGAGCCGCAATAGACTATCTTGAAAAAATCGGGATGGAGGCAATTCGAGATCACGAAGTAGAGCTTACAAAATACGCGCTGGACAAAATGTCAAAGGTGAAGGGATTAACAATTTACGGAACAAAGGACATCTCAAAAAGGGGAGGGGTCATATCCTTCAACTTCCATGATGTCCACCCGCACGATGTCGCGCACATAATCGACAGGGAAGGTGTGGCAATAAGATCAGGCCATCACTGCGCGCAGGTCCTGATGGAAAGAATGAATGTTGCTGCGACAAACCGCGCAAGCTTTTACATTTACAACACAAAAGAAGAGGTGGACATGCTGGTAAAATCACTTGAAAAAGTTTCAGAGCTGTTCAAACTATGAGCGACCCACTTTATACAGAAATAATAATCGATGAGGCAAGGCATCCAAGAAACCACGGCAGACTAGAGCATCCGGACATATCGCAGCATGATGCAAACCCGATGTGCGGGGACAGCATAACACTCCAGATTAATATCAAAGACAACCTGATTAGTGACATCAAATGGGACGGCAAGGGGTGCACCATTTGCACTGCGTGCACCTCGGTTCTCACGCAGCTGATAAAAGAAAAGGACATCGATTACGTAAAAAACCTGCAAAAACAGACCATCCTCTCAGAGCTCGGCCTTGAGCACCTGATCCAGCAAAGCCCAATTAGGATCAAATGCGCTCTTTTATCCCTGAAAGTTTTGAAGCTCGGCCTGTACTCTTACTTGGCAAACAAACTGGAAAACAAGGGCTTCGATAACTTAAAAGAAGAGGCCGCGAGCCTCTACTAGCATATGGAGAATTCTACCATTCCGCTGCAGATACGACAAATAATTTTTGAAAAATACAACGATCCTGACACGCGGTTCACAAACGACGAAGTCTTTGAGGCTTTGCAAAAAAGTAGGACAATAGAAAAGTCGCTTACAATTGACGATATGGAATCGCACTTTACAGCGCTCTGCGACGCGGGGATAATGAGAAACATTGCGCAAAACTTTACCACACAGTGGTTCAAAATTTTCAGTCCTCTTGAAAAGATCAACTGCCAGTCATGCCACAAGGACATGCATGTCAATAAATCCGAAGAAAAAACCTGCCCAAACACTGAATGCGGA
>CAZETC010000042.1:962-7782 GCA_964515435.1 uncultured Candidatus Nitrosotenuis sp. | reverse complement strand
CTCACTATGGTAGTGGCCATCGAGTTTGCAACAGCCTCAAGCATCGACTTTGTTCCGTAGCTAAACATCTCTTTTTCAAAAAAGCCAGGCGGCCCGGATATGAAAACCGTACCGGCACTAGCTATTATCTTAGAATAATGCTCAACTGTCTTTTGCCCGAGGTCGTAAATCTGGTCTCCCTTGTTGAGTAGCCTTACGTCAAGCTCTACACGTTCACCGTTCCTTTCTATTGCCACGTCAACTGGTGTGAAAAAAACATCAGGATACTCGCCCATCAACAAGTGAGCCTTTGAGACTGCCTCCTCCTCTCCTTTTATGCCCAGAGGGTACTTGATTCGAGCCTGGGCACGCATGAACACGTTGCCAATTAATCCAGTGAGAAGAATCTGGTCTGCGCGGCCTCGCTTTATGAGCATCTTTATGGCCTCAAGCCTGTCAGTTACCTTGGAGCCACCAAGAACAACCACGTGTGGCGCTTTTGCAACAGTCAGTATTTCATCCAGCTTTTTTACCTCGCGTTCCACAATCTTTCCGGCGCATGCTGGAATGGTTTGAGAAAAGCCAACAAGGGAGGGGTGTGCCCTGTGTGCACTCGGAAACGAATCAAGGACGCACAAATCAAAAAGCGGGCCGAGTCTTTTCACCATGACGGTGCTGGAAGCATCTTCTGGAGAAAACTCATAATTTTCTTCTGCGCAAAATCTCAAGTTATCCAAAAGCATAATGTCGCCATTCTTCATTTTTTTTATCTCGGACTGTGCCAGCGCGCCGATGACATCTTGTACGTATATGATTTTTTTGCCAAGCAATTTTTCTAAAATTTTCGCGTGATGCTCCATGCCGATGTAGTCCTTGTTTCCGACTCTGCCTTGATGCGAAACCACAACTACCTTTGCGTTGTTTAGTGCATTTATGGTCTCAGTGGCCTCCTCAATTCTTTTTGTGCCGGAAATTTCCCCGCTCACTGGATCGATAGGGCAGTTCATGTCAACTCGAAGTAGCACCGTCTTTCCCTTCAAATCAAAATCAGACAGCGTCAGAATCTTCACATTTTGTCTCTTTTTTGCCAGCTTAAAATCTTTAAGCCGATCAGAATCCGCAATACATCAACAATTCAGAAAAATTAAAAGCAACAGCTCCCAGCTCTGTGTGATTGCAAAACTGGTTATTTGATGTAAGATCTAGGCCGTTCCTATTGCTTACCGCCACTTTTATTGTGATGGCAGTGCTGGTAAATGTCAAAGTCACGACAGAATTTGACAAGGCCGCAGTCACATACTTTCAGGAAAATGCTGGAAATCGCTTGCTTGACCTTGCAATGTGGGCAATCACGGAAATAGGAAACGTGCAATGGTTGGTGCTCGTTAGCATCGCAATCCTCATCATACGCAGGACACGAAGGGTGGGGCTAATCCTGTTGCTTGCCATGGTGGCAGGAACGATAGGGGCTGGGTACATCAAGGGCTATGTAGTTGACAGCCCGCGCCCGCAACTAGAGTTTCTGGGCACAAAGCTGCCCTTTGACGTGGGGGAGGATACCTTTGTTCTTGGTACTGATGGGTCGTTTCCGTCAGGCCATGCAACCAGGGCAGCGTCGTTTGCGCTAATTTTAGGATACACTCTGTCACAAAGGTTTCCACGCGGCTGCTACCTGGTATGGATATTTCCCGTACTGGAATCGTTAAGCCGTGTCTACGTGCTACAGCATTACCCAATGGATGTCTTTGGGGGGACGATTTTTGGAATTTTGTTTGCCGGGATAATCGGGAAAAAGTTAAAGCTCGCTGAATACTTTAAAAAATCACAGGCCTAGCTGTTCAAAGACACTTGAGCTTATCAACACGATCGCATAGTTCTCATCATCATGGTGGTATGTCCAGTATCTCAGGTTGCGCTCTTGGTTTGCCTGTCGCAATTTGTAATTTATCTCAGTTGTCACAGTGAGCCCGATTCTTTTTGCAAGCTTTTCCTGTTTTGGCATCAGGACCTCATACCCGCCCTTCTGGTTTTCAAATCCCAGTCTGACCATTTCCGCGGCAGAATCTGATGCGGCCTTTTCGTCCTTTACGACAAATGTTTTCACGATTGGTATCTGCGATGGATGAAACTCCATGATCCGTATCGCGGCATGATCAATTTAACTAATTCATCAGCAGATCATGAATAGTGTTAACTTTCTTTACATACAAGTCAAATACTAATTATAGTTATACCTTATCGATAATCATGTGGGTCGAAAAATAGTTGGCATCATTATCTAGTCTATCCGACAAGCTAAAGCAGAAAAAGCTCGAGGCGTCCAAGATAAGGCGCAGGAGCGAAAAAATGCTAAAAGAGGCAAAATCGCTAAACCGGAGATCCTCTTCTGGATTACATACTCTCGAGCGAAAACTAGAGGACACGAGGGAAAAGATGGGTGACATTGATGTTGGATTTAACCAGGTTCTCGCAAGAAAGGAAAGTCTTGAACGATTGATCAAGACGGCACACGACCGACTCAAGGCTGAAACCGACGCAAAAGAGCAGGCAGAAATTGAGCTGGATAATGCAGATTCTGACGAGTCAAGACAAATGGCCCAGGAAAGAATCACCCAGGCAAATGAAAAAATCCAAGAACTAAAGTTCGAGATAAAGCAGCGCGAGTCGGCTGCGCAAAAAATCGTCGACGTAATAGATGAGCAGAAAAAATCAAAGACCAAGACCTCCGGCCAGATCCAAAAGCAAACGCACGCAAAGCCGACCCTTGTCACACTAATCAAGAAAAGCAAGACCATCTCCGAGAACCTTCAAAAAAGAGTGGCAGTTGCGGCAAGGAAGGAAGCGTTCATTGCAAAAAACCTTGAAAAGGTCACAAAAAAACTCGAGGAAATGAGAGCAAAACATCTTGCAAAGATAAGAAAAGAGGCCGCAATAAAGGCAGCAAAGAAACGAGCTGCAAAAAAGAGAGCGCTCATGATTGCAAGAAAAAAGGCGGCAAAAAAAAGGGCGCTCACACTAAAGAGAAAAGCCAGAATGAAAAAAAAGTCAGCAAAATCCAAAAAGAAAGCAAAGAAATCGACAAAAAAGGTAAAAAGATCAAAGAAAAAATCAAGGCGTTAGCTCTGCACACAATATAAAATGGCAATTACGATTTTACACTGATGATGAGAAAGCGTGGGATCTATGTTGTAGCTGGAGGAACAGCGATGCTTGCCGTATCAATTGCTGTCATGACATCAATAATAAGCCAAACAGGCTCACTTGATGAGGGGTTTTCACTTCCCGACATTCTGGAAGGAATGTTTGACGAGGTATCTGAAAAGATGCAAATCGGTCCAGGAGAGACAGCATCGTTTCCGTTTGACGCGTCTACTGACACTACGATGATTCTCTGGGGAGTACAAATTCTGGACTATCAAAGTGATGACGCCATTGAGATTTCAATATCAAACATCTACGGGGATGATTTTGGCAAGTTCAGCTCAGACCAGCCTGCGCTGTTTAAAACGATGGTTGTGGAAAAAGGCGACATTTACAGCTTTAATGTTGAAAACAAGGGAGCGCGGCCAATAACTGCGGTGATGATGTTTGTAAAAAACCCAGACGACTCGGAAAAATTCACCGATCCAAACTCGCCCCTATCAAAAACGCTAGTGCCACTTGCGGTTTCTGGGATTTTCTTGTTTGTAGGGATAGCAGTGGTGATTATTGGCCTAGTAATACTGATAATGGATTATAGGAAAAAACAATCTGGATGGGTCTAGTATTCTTTTACGATGAGTTCGCCGTACTTGCCCTTTCCGAGTGAGACCTCGCCCTTGAACGTGTTCGTGTAGCCGTTTTTGATTATTATTTTTGATCCGTTCTTTACCTTCTTGATGTCTTCACCCCAGAGTGCAAGCTTTATCTCTCCTGCCTCGTCGACAAGAAACGCGTTGCAGACCTCAGTCGTCCCACCGACTTTGAGATTAACGCTTCGTGGCTCTTCTATCCTCTCGACAGTACCCTCGATGTCGATTTTGTTTCGCATGTTTTTTGCTTGGTCTGTTGTTACCACAAAAAAGCCTCCAAAACAAAGCAGTATTAAGTTTTCTAGTTTATGCAAAATTTATCAAATTCACCGTTTTCCAAGACCTTGGGAAACCGACATTCCTATAGCAGTTATATACTCAGCCTTGAAAATTGTAAACGCAGAGGTATCGAAGCCCGGCCAACCGAGAGGGACTCAAGATCAAAATAAGACATCCCTTCCTTTAGGGGTTCGTGGGTTCAAATCCCACCCTCTGCACCATAAAATCTGATTTAAGCCTCGATTACATCAACACTGGTAGTGCTGTGGTTGCACAACGTTTTGTGCAGCTCCGCCAAGGATTCCTCACGGAAAACAAGGTTGCATCTAAAACACTTCCAGACCTTGGCGCTCATGGGGATAATAACGTCAGCATAAAATTTAAGGATAGTGGACGTTTCTTCTATTTTTTTAGAAATTAAAACTAAAACGACCAAAGTTTTCATTTTTTCCGGATTATTCTGTAATCCTGACTTGTCGCAAAGCAATTTAGCAGACGCAAAAAAACTAGGCTCATGGTGGATGTTTTTTCGCTGTTTTATCAGCTGTGGTATTTTGGCATATTCCTTTTGATGTTCATTTTGAACACTGCGCCCATACTGACGTGGCTCGTCCTTGTGTCGTTTTACGCCCTGGATCAAACACTGAACCCGCTGCTTTTGGCAGCAATTGGGGCAAGTGGGGCAACCCTTGGGAGGTTTGTACTGCTCCAGGTCAGCAGCTATTTTAGGAGGTTTCTGAGCGCCGAAAGAAAGACAAACCTTGAAAAGATAGGAAACTACCTGCAGGCAAAGAAATTCGGCTACTTTTTTGCGTCGTTTGTGTTTGCGGCAACCCCACTCCCTGACAACATGCTCTTTATCACGTATGGCCTGATGAGGGCAAAAAGCGTTCAGATCTACTGCGGCTATTGGCTTGGGCGCCTAATAGCATACTATGTGATGCTCTCCGTAAGCAAAATCGTCCTGACTCCATTTTTGCAGATGTTTGAAGAAAGATATCTCGGGGTTTTGTTCGTGGACGTGATGAGCATTATAGTGCTGGTGTTCTTTGCAATGATAAACTGGAACGTCCTGATCTCGGAAAAAAAGCTAAGATTTGTAAAACCAAGATTCTGGAAGACTTGAAATGAAACCCTTGAAAAAACTGCAGGCCGAGGTGCAAAAAAGAATCCAAAACGATCCAGCGCACGACTATGCCCATGTGATGCGGGTGTACAAGAACGCCAAAAAGATAGCAAAACACGAAAAGGCAGACCTGAGGATCGTCTTGGCTTCTGTGCTGCTCCATGATTTGGTCCAGTTTCCAAAATCTGATAAAAGATCAAGGACTGCGTCTGTGGCAAGTGCGCGGCTGGCAAAAACAGTCCTTGCAAAACACGGTTTTACCAAAAAAGAGATCCGGATAATTTCTGATGCGATACGAGACCATAGCTATTCCAGAAACAAAACGCCGAAAACCTTGGAAGGAAAAATACTTCAGGACGCAGACAGGCTTGATGCGCTCGGGGCTATAGGGATAGCAAGGACCTTTGCAGTTGGAGGGGCGGAAAATAGGCCAATCTACAACGGATTGGATCCGTTTTGCAAGAAAAGGAAACCTGATGACAAGTTATGGACTGTGGATCATTTCTACCGTAAATTACTCAAACTTGAGAAAAAGATGAACACCAAATTTGCAAGAAAGGAGGCAAAACAGCGAACAAAAGTGATGGAAAGGTTTCTTTTTGAGCTAAAAAGGGAACTTTAACGACGAGAATCAAACTGGATGCATGGGTGTTCTAGATCATGCTTTTATATTATAGCATACTATAGAATACTATAGAAAATGCCTACCAGCATACAAATCGAAAAAGAAACCAAAAAGCGTCTCGACAAACTCAAGAACCACCCTCGCGAAACCTACAATCAAGTACTTGCTAGACTGATCTATATCGTGTCCCAAGAAGACGAGGAAGAGCTCAGCCCACAAACGATAAAAAATATAGAAAAGTCTCTAGCCGAAATCAAAGCGGGAAAGATTGTATCACATGAAGATGTGAAACGAAGACTGGGTTTGAAGTGATCTTTTGAAGAAATGGTCTGGGATATAGCGTGGTCGCCAACCGCTGACAAACAATTTGGGAAAATCGCCAAATCGGATAAAAATGCTGCACAACAAATAGTCGCAAGACTGGAAGAAATCACAGATGATCCTTATTCATATACGGATAAATTGCATGGTTCTGATCTAAGGAAACTCAGAATTGGGAATTACCGAGTGATACTGAATTTAGAAAAACAAAAAATACTCATCTTCATAGTTGAAGTGGGTCACAGAAGTAAAATCTACAAAAAGTATTAGGTTGGGGCAATGTAAACAATGATTTTTCTTAGGCAAAACATGGCGGAATCAAACCAATCAGATTGAGCACTTTTGGGGGTCACTCGTTATGGATTCACAAGACTGGTTCAAAGCTTATTTAATTCTCAATACAATCAACATCATGCCAGATAAAAAAAAGAAAATGAACACAACAAAAGATGATTACGACAAGGCTTTGGCTTCTGATGACCCTACAAAAATCACAACTTCTGATCTGGAAAATCTAGCCAAGGAAGCAGTGAAAAAGTTCAAATCGCTATGAATGCCGAGTGGGTTGTCGCCGGAATCATACTTTTAGGAGGCATGGCTGCTGGGGGAATCAGCCTGTATCTTAAAAGAAGAAAGGAAGCTCTAATCTCTGACTCATTTGGGGGTGCCGAAACCCCAACAGATTTAGCTGAGCATGAA
>CAZETC010000042.1:0-952 GCA_964515435.1 uncultured Candidatus Nitrosotenuis sp. | reverse complement strand
GAAAAAGAGAAAAAATAATTTTTCTCTAAAGCTGGGGGAATCAAACTAATCAGACAAGCCCCCTCGAGGGCCTTCATTAATAGGAATTTCAGAAAGTAACAATCCATTAAAGATAATCCTATTAGTGAGAACTTCATACTAGGATATTAAATGAATTGTTGTAAATTAAGAAAACACAATCTTCCCTATGCCTTTCTTTTTGATTATAGGTGTTTTCAATTTGTCATGGTGCTTTGTATTTTTAGTATCTTTCTAGTTTCTAATACAGTCATTGTATTGGGACAACCTGCTGAAACAACATTTGACAGAGTACCAATCACTAATCTACGAATTACTGATAAATCTGGAAACACAATTGATGCAATAGATGAAGGTAAGCAAGTCTTAATTGAGGTGACCATAGTGAATATGCAAGACGAAAAGCAGTCATATGCATTATTATTTCAGGCACGCGATCAAGATGGACTAACAAAAATGCAGTCATGGTTAGAAGGGAAGCTAACACCACATCAAACTATTACTGCTGGAACGTCATGGATCCCATCTGAAGCCGGAGAATACACTATAACGGTGTTTAACTGGGAATCTGTTGATAATCCAGATGCACTATCTGATCCAGTCTCAAAAGTTCTCACAGTAAAAGATGATGAAATCATACTAGACAGAGACGGAGATGGGATAATCGATGCTAAGGACAGTTGTCCTACCGTGCCAGAAGATTATGACGGCATTGAGGATTGGGATGGCTGCCCTGAAGAAAATCCACAACTTGATACCGATGGAGACGGGATAATCGATGCTAAGGACAGTTGTCCTACCGTGCCAGAAGATTATGACGGCATTGAGGATTGGGATGGCTGCCCTGAAGAAAATCCACAACTTGATACCGATGGAGACGGGATAATCGATGCTAAGGACAGTTGTCCTACCGTGCCAGAAGATTATGACGGCA
>CAZETC010000041.1:11350-11594 GCA_964515435.1 uncultured Candidatus Nitrosotenuis sp. | reverse complement strand
TATGATAAGGTAATTTTTGAGCCTAAGATCAAATTTTCATCTAGAAATCAAATTCCAGTTTGACGACTCTTGCCGTTGGAACTACAAGATGGCATGGTAGCTTCAAGATATGACGTCAAGTTACGTGACGCATTTTTCCCAACTAGAAATCAATTTTTTTGCGCTAAAAATAATTTGTAGATCTACATCAGGAATTTTTACTGGTAAAATTTTCTTTCCCAGTTTTCATTTTCTTGTGTTCTAC
>CAZETC010000041.1:0-11340 GCA_964515435.1 uncultured Candidatus Nitrosotenuis sp. | reverse complement strand
GCTGCTTGCCCATTCAAAAAATTGGCAACAAAATCTTCAAAAAAAAAATTTTTTTGAGCTAGAAATTTCTCCGGCGTGTTTTTTTGAATCATAGGCCTCAAAAAACGTAAACCTTATATAGTATATGTTTGTCGTACAGCTATAAAAATGGAAACATGTCCATTATGTGGTGAACACGTAACGACAGCACACGGAGTACACATTCACATCAAAAAGATCCACCCACAAAGCATTCTAGCCCAATAAACTAGGCCAATTTTGTTTTTTATTTTTAGATTTTTACTAGAGGATTCCATCTTTTAGTTAAATAGATTTCACACCATTTTTCTTCAATAAACTATAGAAAACCAGCCATGGCAAACTTCCAGAACTCATGGTCCAAGCCGTCAACACCAAGCGTATCTGACAAGCTAAATGACGTAATAAAACCAAAAGGAGCCTTAAAGCCAAGAATAGAGCAGGCTGTAAGAAACCTTCACAACCAAATCTCAAAGCTTGACGGAATGCTAGGCAAACTAAAACAAAGAGACGAAAAACTGTTCCAAAGAATAGTCACTGCAACCCAAAAACATGACATTCACTCAAGTAAGGTACTGGCAAACGAGCTAGCCGAAGTCCGAAAAGTCTCAAAGATGCTAGGAAATGCAAGAACCGCACTAGAGCAAATCGAACTAAGACTAACTACATTCCACGACCTAGGAGATACAGTAGTCACAATAGCGCCAACCATCGGCCTGATGAGAAGCCTCAAGTCTTCACTTGGCAAGTTCATGCCAGAAGCAGACAAAGAGCTAGGTATGATGACGGAGATGCTAAACGGACTAATGATGGAATCATTCCAAGGCGAATCAGCATTTGGCATGGATCAATCACTCAACGAAGAGTCAGAAAAGATTCTAGAAGAGGCAGCAGCAGTTGCAGAAACGTCTGTGAGCAACAAGTTCCCATCAATGCCAGCAAGCACACAAGCCGCATCCTCGACAAGATACCTCTAAAGTATCCCTTTTTTTATTTCATAAAATAGGCAGTCGTTATCTAGACTGGCTTATACTTTTGGCCTAGAATCCTTGATGCTTTTTACCCTGTTTGCCTCGCCTTCAACCACAGTGTCTATGTTGGCAAGCCTGTTTCGGAGGTTGCTGATCAGAGTGCCAACGTCGTCTGCCTCCTTTTCAACCTGGGCCCTTTTACTGGCAAGGTCGCGTATCCCGCGGTTTTCCTCCTCAATATACTCGCTGACTTTGACCAGCTTTTCCTTGAGGTTTTTGATGTCTACTGATTCGTCCTCGATCTCCTTTTCCAGCCTAGTTCGCTTGTCTTTTAGGTTCTTTATCATAAGGCCAACGTAGTCTATTGCCTCCTCAAGTTTGGCACGCTTGTTCATGAGGTCGCCAATGCCAATATCCGAACCAGAAGACGTAGTTTTAGGCTGTTCCGCCATGTGTTCCGCTATGAATTCTGGCTTTTCTTGCTCCATAACGCCAGAATCCCCCTCAGAGTCGCTTTTCCTAAATTTTTCAAACATACTATACACCGATTGTGTTATACTGATTTATAAAATCATAGCGAGAGGCTCACAATCTTGACTGATAAATGAGTCACACGTAATAGCCAGCTTGCTAAACGCAATAGTGATAGAGCTTTACTGGACTTGGTTCAGTAGGGGTTCACACCTAACAAAATTAGGATAAATTTCTCAACAAACCGCTCTTCCAACTCTATTTTTCTCCCCCCGCGCCAAAATATACCATTTTTTTGCCGTTTCAAACCCCCGGAACACCTGTTCCACCGTGCGTTCCGCTTTGAAGTTTCAAAATGTCCCTAATGAAGACGGCTACCTATACCATACCATGTCAAAACAACAATACAGGTCCGAAATGGGCATAATGGGAGATATCTTGAACGTGACAATGGAAGGAGGCCGACAAGGAACCATAGTCTCTGCAATCTCCAGACGAGCAAACCTTTCGCACTATGCGGTAATCGAAAAGTGTGAAAAGCTCTCAACTGCGGGATTGGTACAAACTCTTAGAACCGAGAAAAACCGACTCTACACAATAACTGAAAAAGGCATAGAGTTTGTCCAGGAATTCAGAAAGTTCCAGTCGCTCCTAGACGCACTAAATTTAAGGTACTAAACCATGGAAAACCAAGGGGCAGTACTCTATAGTATACAGGACTTTCCAAACGTAGAGGGAATACTTTTTGTAAGGATTACAGATATCCTCAATAGAATGCTAAAAGCGCCCCTAGTAGCCATAGGCATAATTCTGGCAGTTCTATCTCCTGCTCAGCAGTCTTTTGGCGCAGTACGGACACTGGACTTTACAGTATATTCTGACGGCACTACCCATATTTCACAAGAATCTTCTGCCGATCCGCAAGACCCAGAACTGACAGTATCGCTTTTTGGAAGCACGGTTGATAACTTTGTAGTCCAAGACGAAAACGGCGTCTTGCTATCTTTTGATATTAGCAAAACAAAAGCCACAATCCAGACATTTGGTGCTACCAGCGTTTCTATTGATTATGATACATACGATCTTGTCTCAAAGAAGGGAAAAATCTGGACGCTTGTAATTGACGCACCCGTGGATTATACGCTCAACATGCCCGAAGAAACAGTAATTGTGGGAATGACCAGCTTCCCAGAACTTGTTGAAACAGTAGATAACAGACAGCGTCTTTCGCTACCAAAGGGAGAAAACGAGATCGACTATTTCTTTGGCGTCTCTGGCCCAGCCCAGTCTGCTCTAAAGGCAATTGATGATGCAAAAGCCCTGATAAGCCAGGCAAACAACGACGGGATCAAAACTCCACTAGGACAGGGAAAGCTAGATCTTGCAATATCTGAGTATGACAACAAAAAATATGTCGACGCTGAGCAGCTGGCCTTTGAAGCAATGGAATTAGCTAGACTAGAAATAGAAAAGGCAGCAAATCCGCCATTGCCATCGGTAAACTCACTTGACTGGTATAGCCAAAATATCGTCGGCATTGCAACCTCGCTTGCCGCAATAGGAGGCGCAATTTCGGCCATTACACTAATCCTCAAAAAGACAAAGAGCGCAGTCAAAAAGACAATCGAGCCACTACTGAACAAAAACAATAGCAATTTTGAGCCAGAGACGGAGATTGATGAGGTAGAAACCCCAGAAATGAGAGAGGACGACAAACGACTGGTCGCCTTTTTGGAACAAAATGGAGGCCAAGCCTTTGAGCGGGACCTGCGTAAAAAATTCCTCTTACCGCGCACGACCATGTGGAGAGCAGTGAAGAGGCTAGAAAGGCAAGGTATTATTGTGATAGAAAAAAAGGAGTTTCAAAACTTGGTAAGGCTAAAGAAAGGAGAGGGAGCGCAATGAAGAGAATTCTATCGTTTGCATTGATGGCAATAGTAGCCAGTATGATTGTAGCGCCAGCGTTCGCTGATTCCAAACTTGACTCCCTTGTCAATCTCGCAACGCAGGCAAGATCGCAGATAAAGGTGCAGCTTGTCAAACTGCCAAGCGTTTCAGATGAGGTAAAAGCACTTTATGATCAAGGCAACCAGGAAACCGAGTCGTTGATTTCTGCGGCAAGGCAAGGTGACGTAGACCAAGCAAAATTGCACTTTAGATCTGCAATGAAAATATTCAAGCAAATCAGCCTAACCTTTTCAGAACCAGCCCAAACGGCACTGAAAACACCACCACAGGCAGCCCCTGCTCGGGAATTTGATTATGGAAACGCCATCAAGAGAATCGTGGTCTATACCAATACACTAAAGGGACTTGTTGCCAAAAACAACCTACCTGTAGACTTTACGAGAATCGACTCTCTAATCCAACTCTCAAAAACAAGCCTAGCTAACGATGACATCCCAACACTAGAAAAAACATTTGCTGAGCTAAAAACTGCAATAACGGAGACACAGCGTACCATCAAGGAAATGACCACACAGCGTGTAAGCGACAGAGCAAAATCATTTGCAAACAGCTACATAACCAAAATTGACGCAATACTCTCCCAATCAAAAGAACTAGGGCTTTCTGATGAAGACATCGCCATACTCAACAAGGCAAAAGAAGAGATTCTCTCTGCCAACGATCCAAACCGAATAATCATTATAATAAAGCGATACTCGATTAACCTCAATCTAAGCGAAACTCAGGGCAATGTCCAATCAAGGCAAGCACAACCCGCCGCACCAGAAAAGACAGAAACCGAGGAAAAGAGGCCAGATCCGGAAACGGCAGCCCCTGCAGAAAAACCTACGGCTGATACAAGGGAGGAACGCGCAAAACAGAGAGAGGCTGCCAAAAACCAGAGGATTGCAGACGAATTGGCAAGATCTGAAGCAAGACTCGCAGAGATCCAGCCACATGTAGATGATAGTATCAAACCAAAATTCGAGAGAGCCGAATCACTGCTCATTAAGCTCAAAAACCAGGAAACCGTAAGCGATTCTGATCATAAAAGAACAGTAAAGATGCTTAACCTGCTGCTTGATCAAATGGAACAATACATAAGATCACTAGAGTCATCTGAAAGCACAACACCAAACCAAGAGCAAATTAGAAACCAAGAATCTGAAGAAAAGAAACGCCCCTCAAAACAAGAGCAGTAATTCACAAAACTTCATATAGATTTTCCAGACCAGCAAGACTGAATGGCCTCAAAGCAGATCAGCGCCGGAGTCGGCATCCCGATGATTATAGTTGGCGCACTGATGGCCTTTTTGTGGGCTCCAACTAACACCGAGTTCTTTGAGACAATCGAGTTTGTGGGAGGCCTGATTGGAATACTGGGAGTAGTCTTTTTTGCGGCTGGGCTCATGTACACAAAAGAACCCGTCATTTCATAAATTAAATAGCGAATCAGGCAAGATCGTCTACTTGAAGGTCAGACTGTTTGAGATATTCACCTCGCTTGAAGGGGAAGGAATCCTGTATGGAACGAAGACGCTTTTTGTGCGATTGGCAGGTTGCCCGTTTACCTGTTTTTACTGCGACACAAAAGAATCGCTCCCACTCGACTCTGGAAAAGAGTATGAAATCAAGGAAGCCTGCGCAGAAATAGACCGAAATCTTGAAAACAAGACATACAAGGTGAATTTTACGGGGGGAGACCCGCTTGTCCAAGCCGAGGCAGTAGTAGAGCTTGCAAAATACGTGCAAGGAAAAAACATTCCAACATATTTGGAATCATCATGCTTTGATGCAAAAAAATTCAACTTGGTGTTGCCGCACATTGATTTTGTCAAAATTGAGCTGAAAACGCAAGACTCTGAGTTTGTCGATGCAAAACATTATTCCATACTCATAGAAAATGCCTTGCAGTGTCTTGCCTCTGCAATCAAAGCGAAAAAATCAACCTACATCAAAATCGTGGTGAGCACAAAAACGGAACTGGACCAATTTGAGAGTTTGGTCAAACAGATCTTCAAAACGGCTAGCACAAGGGATCTTAAGGGTTTTATAATACAGCCAACCTACGGAATAGCAGAACCAAGCTTGCAGAAACTTTTGAGCTTTTATGACATCGTGTACCAATATTATCCCGAGGTGCGCGTCGTGCCCCAACTGCACAAGCTGATAGGTGCCCCATGAACAAAGAAAGAGTAAAGAAACTTGTGCGCGAGCTGATAATTGAGCTAGGCGAGGATCCGACCCGGGAGGGCTTGCGTGGCACGCCGGACAGAATAGCTAACATGTACGAAGAGATATTTTCAGGATACGACTCGGACTCGGAGCTGTCAGTCCAATTCTCAGAAGACGCCGACGCAGTAATTGTAAAGGACATCAAATTTTACTCCATGTGTGAGCACCACATGCTTCCGTTCTTTGGCAGGATCAGCGTAGCGTATCTTCCAAACGGGCGGGTGTTCGGCGTATCGAAACTTGTGCGCCTAGTTGAAAAGCATGCAAAGCGCCTGCAGATCCAAGAAAGGATGACAAAAGACATTGCAGACGAGCTGCATGCGCAGGGCGTAAAGGGGGTAATAGTGTTATCAGATGCGGAGCATTTCTGCATGAAGATGCGGGGGGTCAAAAACGATGCCACAGTGACGTCTGCTGCATACCGTGGTGTTTACGAAAGAAAGGAAAACCGCGAAGACATTGTAGCAATGATTCGGAACACAAGATCCTCTATACTCTAAAAAATTAAATAATGACACAAAAAGGTAAAGGCTAATGGGCACTCACAACAACGTTCACATCCCAAGGGAATCGTGGCCGTTCTGGACATGGTTTACAATAGAATTCTTCGTCGTGATGGCAGTTGCTGCCTTGAGCTCAAGGGAGATAGTCAATCTAATAGCAAAAGATGCTACACCTGCCATGCAGAACTGGTACTTTTTTGGAATAATCGGCCTAGTCTACCTTGTCTGGTACATTGGCATTAGATGGATTGTTCTCAAAAAGAAAATACTAGAAACCGTCTGGTAAAAACTATTTTTGATATTTTGTTCTGTCTCTGATCTTTGCCTGTATGAACGCAAGCTTTCTGTTATTACACGATTCGCATTTTCCACAGTGAATCTTTGTGTGGGAATAGCAACTCCATGTCTTGAAAACAATGTCTCCAAATTTCTTGTAGCCTGCCTTTACTAAGGAGCTCTTTGAAATCCCTGCAGAATACGGGGTCCAGACCCTTACCTTGTTTCTTATCCCGCGTCTAATCCCGTCAATTTCACCTTCATTCAGTGCGGACTCGGTTTTTTTGGAAAACGCTGGCCTGCAGTCTGGATATCTCTTGTCATCTGTATGGGCCCCGTACGCAACAAGTGATGCCTTTAATGAAAAAGCCCATGCAGTGGCGATGCTCAGAAATATCGCGTTTCTAATCGGAACCACTATGGAATAATCAAATTTCTGGGGGAGCACTCTTCTCGCGTCTGTTAGAGCATTGCTTTTGCCGTAGAGCCCCCTCATAAAGTCAATTTTCACGGTTTTGTGCTCTTTTAGCTTCAGTGCCTTGCCAACGCGCCTTGCCGCATCAAGCTCATTTGACGCCCTTTGCCCATAGGAGAAGGTGATCCCGTACAAATCATATTTTGATCCAAGATATGCTCCAAGGCATAGAGAATCCAATCCACCACTAAGAATTACTACGGCTTTTTTCCTCAAGTCACATCAAGCTGTCTTTTTGATTTTTACTCCCTGCGACGGCTTGCATATTACCACATGACAACCAGTCCTTGCGGATGCAAATCCAGATTTCATCGCACTTGCAATTTTGTCAAGATTAGATCCTGTAGTGGTAAACGCAATGATCGATGGGCCGGCGCCACTAATTGTGACGCCCAACGCCCCTGCCTTTAAGGCGTTTTTCTTTACTGCGGAAAACCCCGGAATCAAGTGCTGTCTTGCCGGCTCGACAATAATGTCCTTGATTGATCTGCCTATCAGATCAGAATCCTTTCTTGCAAATCCAGCCGATATTGCGGCAGCGTTTGATAGATTTATGACGGAATCTGAAAGCCTGACCTGCTTTGGCACGACACTTCTTGAGACGGCGGTCTTTTTTGGCGGTACATCTAGTTTTGGAACAGCAACGCAAAGCCTGAGATCGTTGGGTGGTGAAATTTTGATCACATCAAGGGGCCCTGTTCTTACAATCACAAATCCGCCCAAAACCGATGCAGAAACATTATCATAATGGATTATCCCCGCGCTTGCCTTTTCACCAACTGCGGCACACTCTACTAGCGTGTTTTCATCAAGCCTTAGCCCAAAGAGCCTGTCAAATGCGACCGCGGTAGCCGCAGCGGAGGCGGCGCTGCTTCCCATCCCAAAGCCAGCCGGGACTCCTTTTTTTATTTTGATCTCAATGCCGCCCTTTACCTTGAATCTTTTTTTCATGTATTTTGCTACTAAACCAGCTGTGTTTTTTGCAGGCGATACGGGGATCAAATCTCTGGTGATTATTGTAATCCCGTCCTTTTTCTTCGTCAGGGTTACTTCGTCAAAGAACGCATCAAGCGCAAGGCCAAATACATCAAAGCCAGGGCCAAGATTTGCAGTAGATGATGGTGCTCTTGCAGTAACGGATCTCATCAGTCCTCTACCTCCTCTCCTAGGTTAAGAATTCTGCTCAATGCCGCCTCAAGGTTTGCCATGCCGTCTCCAGTCACATTTGAAACTGGAATGAGTCCCTGTGCAAATCCGGAAACGTTCAGGCTGCGCAGCACGTTTGTCAAGAGAACATATGTCTCGCCGTCAGACTCTGTGGAAATCGCATTTTCTAGCAATTTGATATTTGTAGTCCATCTGAGAATTTCGGAGATCTTGTCCGCAATCAAGTCGGTTTTTGTTAGGACGTTAATCGCTGAGAGGCCCAATCGGAGCTTGATAGATGTAGCCAAGAGCGCCATGGAGACAAAGTTTATCGCAGTAGTCACCAGCGCACCATCATACAAAAACAGGGCAGATTTCTGATCTGCATTGAAATTGTTGATAAAGTACGGGCCGCTAGCCCTGTACGCAAAAAGTTCTATCTGTCCGGGTGTGTCGACAATCAGATAGTCTGGGTTTATCTTGTCTGCTTCTTGTTGGATTTCGTCGATTTTGGATGCAATAAGATCACTTGCCATCATTAAGGCTCCGTTTGGCCCAAGGCTGTACTGTTTCATAATAGAGACAACATCCACAAAATCTCGAATATCAATATCTGGAGTATATGGGAGTGAGATCACTCCAGGGTCCAGATTCAAAATAGCGACAAATGCGCCGTTTCTGGTATAATACTCGCGAATTTTTGAGCTAAGCAAAGACTTCCCGGAGCCTGCCGTGCCTGCAATGAAAATTACCTTCAATTTCTGAAGATTACTGTCGATGGCTTATATTTGAAGTAATTTGCAGGTCACTAAAATGAATTGGCGAATCGTAGCTTTTCTTGCAAGTATTGTACCGTTCGTAATAATTGCAATCCAGTTTAAGGTAACGCCGGAAGACATCTTTGCGGTGGGACTGGTTCCATTCCTTGCAGCATTTGCCGCAATGATGTGCAAGCTCTTCTTGCAGGGAGTAAAATTTCATTATATCATAAGCAAGTTTCACGGATCTTTGGAATCGCTTTGGCGAACAATCTTTGTTAGAATTGGCTCGGAGTTTGTCACGCTTACTACGCCAATGTTTGTCGGGGGGGAAGTGGTCAGAATCTACTGGATGAACAAAAGGGGGATGACTACGGCAAAGGCTTCCTGGATTGGGATATTTGAGATTGTTACGGAGATCCTTGCGGCTGGGATCCTGTCAATAACTGCAGGCGTGTTTGCCATTTTGAATGGATATGTGGTGATTGGAACAGTAGTTCTAGCCTGTGCAACCCCGGTTATCGGAATGTGGGCAGGTCTGTTTTTCCTTACCACAAAAAGAACATTTCAGGTGCCAAAAATACTTGCAAATTTTATCGTAAAGGTTCGAAAGGAAAGGGGACAACACTATCTAGAAAAGACGAATCAATGGATGGGCGACATCTGCGCTATGAGTAGAGAAAATTTGCACTCAAGGGAGGCAAAAAACGCGTTTTTTATTAGCCTGCTCATCTCGCTTGCATCTTGGACGGTCTTTGGATTATCGTTCATGCTTATTTCCATGGGTACTGAAGACACGGTTCATGCAATGGAGTCAATCTTTGCAGTGATGGCAGGAAATGCAATAGGAAACCTACCAATAACAGTAGGAGGATCTGGGCTCACAGAGTTTGGCGTCTGGGCGTACCTGAATCATCTAAATGATTTCAAGCTGGAATTGCCGGAAAACAGCGTAGAATGGGACGCCATAATTGCATGGCGAATAGCAACATACCAGCTTCCAATTCCAATTGCTTGGTTTCTGCTAATGAAAATGGCTCTTAGGAAATATCAAAAACCGATTCAATAGAAACCAACTTATCTTCAGATCTGCCAAAAGCAAAACATGTCGTTTAAGGACAAGACAGTGGTGATAACTGGAGCCTCAAGCGGGATAGGCGCAGCATCAGCCTTGGAGTTTGCGAAAAGAGGCGCAAACCTCGCACTTGTTGCAAGGACGAAAAAAAAGCTAGAAGAGCTAGAATCAAGCCTTGCTAAATTCAACATCAAAACCCTCATCTGTCAGTGCGATGTTTCGCAAAACTCTCAGGTTCAGAAAATGGGTGACGAAACACTTGACAAGTTTGGCACAATTGATGTACTTGTCAACAACGCCGGTTTTGCAATTTACGGCAGAGTCTCTGATCTCACAGTAGAGCAAATCGAGTCCCAGATGGCGACCAATTATTTTGGAATGATTTATTGTACGAAATATTTCCTCTCAAAAATGCTAGAAAAAAACTCTGGGCATATTGTTAATGTGGCGTCCGTTGCCGCCTCGTTTGGCCTGCCTGGAATTGCGTCATACTGCGCATCAAAGTTTGCAATGCTCGGTTTTTCTGAAGGGCTGCACCATGAGCTCCACGGAACCAATGTAGGCATAACAGTAGTCAGCCCAATAATGGTTAGGACCAATTTCTTTGATGGTTCTTCATTTGAGAAAATGCCAAAATACTCGCCAACCTCGCTAAGCGCAAAAACTGTGGCAAAGGCAGTAGTCTCTGCAGCGACGTCTCCAAGACTGGAAATAATAGTCCCGCCAATTATACGCGGTGCAGTCTGGGCAAAGCATACCATTCCATTCATCATAAACCCAATAATTGGAACCGCCTTTAGAAGACAGCTAGAAAAAAAGTGATCTATTCCTCGGGTTCGCCAGAACTTGCATCATCAGAGGCGACATCCATGAGTTCCATTTTTTTCAGCTCAAACTGGTAGATTACATCTATCTCGATTTCTTTTTCTTTTTTGAGAAAGTCAACTATCTTTTTGGATAGTGGCGCCTTTAGCAAATCAATGACAAACTCGTACACTACGCCCCTTTCACAGTCAGCAGACTTGGTATTCTTTGGAAGATCCATCGTAACGATGTGGCGCCCATCTGCTATCTCCTCGTAAAGCTGCACGTCTACTTTATTGTCGTCATCATACACTTCTAAAATATAGCCGGTTCTCGTAATGGATTCTGGCTTTTCGAATTTAGCGTTTTTTATTTCGCCTATTACCCAGTCTGGAAGATCATCCTTTTTTACCACAAGGCATCCGCTCTATTTCTTGTCTTTTTTGCTTTTTTGCCACCAGTCAAGATAGTCATACTGCTTGTCTTCTCTGGTTGGGTCTCTGCGATTGATTTTGTCACGAATATCGCCCACTTGCTCCCGTGTGGCATAAAGGCCACACCTCTTGCAGATAAAGTGCTTCGTTACAGGATCAAATTTCATAGGAACCTCGATTTCCTCTATGACTTTTTGGATGCTTTCTTGGCTTCCACTTGCAGCCTG
>CAZETC010000040.1:7663-11623 GCA_964515435.1 uncultured Candidatus Nitrosotenuis sp. | reverse complement strand
TGTTGGAAAATCAAATTGCAATAAGATGTGGTGCATAAATGCAATAATATTTTCTGAATAATCATACTATACGCAAAATATGAACCGCCTAACACTTGATCATCTTTAATTACGATGTAAAATTTGTAGACTTATTGGGCATTGGGAAGAGTACCGTCTTTTCAGCATCCATCTTTCACAAACTGCTTGAGCCAAGCGACATTGCGATACTGGTTTACTTTAGAATAATTTTTGGCGCAGTAATGCTTTGGGAAGTCTTTCGTTATTTTGAGAATGACTGGATCTCTAATTACTGGATCGAGCCAACATTTCACTTTACGTATTACGGATTTGATTGGCTAAAACCATGGCCCGGAGACGGAATGTATTTTCACTTCATCGCAATGGGAATTCTTTCTGTCTGCATAATGATTGGATTCAAGTATAGAATTTCAACAATTTTGTTTTTCTTTGCGTTTTCATACATGTTTCTTTTAGAACAATCAAGATATCTTAATCACTTTTACTTGATTTCTCTTGTCAGTTTTGTAATGATATTTGTTCCTGCACACAAGGCACTTTCTTTTGATTCTTGGTGGAACAAGAAAATGCGAGCAGATTTTGTTCCCGCATGGCCACTTGGGCTTTTGAGAATTCAGATTGGCATCCCATACTTCTTTGGGGGAATTGCAAAGATTAACGAGGATTGGTTAACTGGTAACCCGCTAAGATTTTGGCTAGCTGAGAAAGCAGACGCATTCCCAATTGTCGGGCAGTTTTTTACGCAAGAATGGTTTGTTTTATTTTTTGCATACAGTGCGCTTTTGGTTGATTTGCTTGCAGTGCCATTTTTGCTTTGGAAACACTCACGAGTTTTTGCATATGGGATCATCACACTATTTCATGTCTTGAATTCGCAATTATTCTCAATAGGAATATTTCCGTGGTTCATGATCTTTGCAACTTTAATTTTCTTTGATCCCAGCTGGCCACGAATCTTTAAAAAATTCAAGACTGCAAAAAAGCCTCAGATACAAATCTCCTCATTAACAAAAAACCAAAAAATTGGCTTGTCGTTATTTTTGGTT
Organism: uncultured Candidatus Nitrosotenuis sp.; assembly: GCA_964515435.1. Lineage (GTDB taxonomy): Archaea > Thermoproteota > Nitrososphaeria > Nitrososphaerales > Nitrosopumilaceae > Nitrosotenuis. The sequence goes on along the minus strand of CAZETC010000040.1, from coordinate 10,556 downwards.
TTTATAATCTTCCAAGTTGTAATGCCATTAAGACACCATGCCTATCCGGGAGACGTAAACTGGACAGAAGAGGGGCACAATTTTTCTTGGCACATGAAGCTTCGTGATAAAAACACCTCATACCTTGAATTTTTTGCAACAGATCCTAACACAGGCAAGACTTGGACAGTTGACCACTATGCGGATCTGACTGAAAGACAAGTATCCAAGATGTCTACGCGGCCAGATATGATTTTGCAATACAGCCACTTTCTGGCAGAAAAATTCAGAAAAGAAGGCTACGTTGACATAGAAATCAGAGCAGATGTAATTTCAGCACTAGACGGAAGAGAGCCGCAAAGACTAATTGATCCTTCTGTCAACCTTGCAGAGCAACCCGTGACTATTTTACCAAAGCCATGGATAATGCCTCTTGAAAAAAAGAACTGATTTTGGTTATGATTTGCTGATCCGGTGAAAATTTTACAAATTATTTCATTTTAGCTAATTGATTTACGAGATCTGTCGATGTGATGATCCCAACTACCTTGTCGCCTTCAACCACTATGAGTTTTCGAATTTTTTTTGTAGACATGATATTGGCTGCAGCTAAAATGGACTCGTTTGAGTTAATTGTTTGCAAGGGGTGCGATGCGACTTTGTGGACTGGCGTGTCTAGAGGGTACTTGTGCACGGCAATTTTTATTGCAAAATCTCTGTCTGTGATTATTCCATGTGGAACGTTATCTTTCTTCACTATTATGGCGCCCAAGCTTCCCTGCTCCATCATGTTTGCTACTTGATAAACCGTCGTCGAGGCATCTACCGATATCAAGGCTCTTGACATGATGTCTCTGATTAGAATGTCTGACAGATCGCCTTTCAATGCTTCTTTAGTAATGTAGTTTGTTTTATTAGTATCGACAGAGCACCTTTTCATAATCAATTAATGGTTCGACACTGGTTATCATTTTGATGAAGTTTGATTTTGCGATAATCGGCAGCGGAATACTTGGGACGACAATTTCTTACTGGCTTTCCGCGCTTTATGATTCCAAGATAATCGTAGTTGAAAAGGAAGGGGGCGCGGCCGCCCACGCAAGCGGAAAAAACACGGGCGTGGTCCACTCGCCATTCTACCTTGACCCGCAAAAAAAGAAGATAGTGGCAAGGGCCTCGCTTGTCTCGCGCGATTTGTGGGGGGATTTTGCAAAATCCAGAAACATTCCATGGAAAAAATGCGGAACAATCGAGGTGGCACTGGACGAAAAACAGCACCAGACATTGGAAAAATATGTAAAATGGGGAAACCAAAACGGGATTCCAGAAAACGAGCTAGACCTGCTTGACTCTGCACAAATATCAAAAAAAGAGCCGAACATCAGGTGCCATTCAGGCCTTTACTGCAGCCGCGATGTCTCGACAGACTATGGCATGCTCACAAAAGAGATGCAAAAAACATCGGAGAGTAATGGAACAAAATTCCTGTTCAACCACAAGGTAGCTAATATCAAAAATCGGGACGACACCATACATCTGAAATTTGATGATGACTCGAGTCTCGGGTGCAAGTTCCTGATTAACTGCGCAGGGGGATATTCACTGAATTTGGCAAAAAAGATGGGCCTTGCACGTGACTATTCTGCACTTCACTTCAGGGGAGAATACTGGATAGCGGACGAAAAATGCGCAAATCTGGTAAACACAAACGTCTATTCTGTCGCCAAGTTTTCTACTTTTCCGTTTTTAGATCCGCACTGGATAAAACGCGCAAACGGGCAAACCGAGATAGGTCCAAACGCAGTTCCGGTGGCAGAACCAGAAACGTATTCGGGATACGTGGGAAACGTGCCAAAAACGCTCTCAAAGCTAAAAGAGATCTTGAGCGGAAACTCTAGACGGCTACTAGTCAACCCGGAATTTTTATCGTTGGTATCAAATGAATGGAAAAGCTCGCTCTCAAAGACGGCAATGGTAAACCGCGTAAAACAATTCATCCCAGGCGTCAGGCCATCAAATTTTACAAAACGCGGAACAGCAGGGATACGAAGCCCAGTCATTACAAAAAAGGGCGAATTTCTCTCTGAAATTCTGGAACTACAGGCACAAGATTCCATGCATGTAATCAACTACAACTCGCCAGGCGCGACAGGCGCACCAGCATACTCTGCCCTTATCGTGCAAAAACTCCAAGACTCGGGAGTTCTAGGCACTCCGAAAAAGGCAGAAACGATGTGGGATTTTCACAAAATCATAGAACAAATGGGCTAAACGACAACTAAAATTAATATTGTTTTGCTAGGATGAAAAACTGTTGCTACCTGACAGGTGCTCTGTAAAACAAAAGGGGAGGCCGTGCGTAAACCCACCAGAATTTGTAATATCTGTAATCACCGATGCCGACGAGTACATGATTGGGGTCACATGCGAGCACCACAAAAATGCCCTTTCTGAGAGGCTGCAGGTGCTGCAAAAGGAAGGAAAGATTCCGAACGGAAAAATCAACTTTGAGCAGCTAAAGGCAGTCGGAACGGACTGCATCAAGGGAAGCCCAGACGACCTCATCCAGCTCTAAACGGAATAAACCATCTTCTTTTTCTCAAGGCCAAAGACCAGATTTTGCACGGCGATTTCGGCCATCTTTTTTCTTGTTTCGGCAGTCGAGCTTCCTATGTGGGGCGCCAAAACAACATTTTCCATTCTTGCAAGTGGGTGATTTTTCCCTATCGGCTCTTTTTCAAACACATCCAGTCCTGCACCTGCAATAAGATTTTTCTTTAGAGCGACTACTAGATCTTTTTCGTTGACTATTTTGCCACGTGCCGTGTTGATCAAAAACGCGGTCTTTTTCATCTTTCTGAAAATGCCGAGATTTACCAGCTTGTCGGTTTCTTTTTTGTGTGGGACGTGAATT
>CAZETC010000040.1:0-7653 GCA_964515435.1 uncultured Candidatus Nitrosotenuis sp. | reverse complement strand
AGAAGACGTCGCTGCCTCTTACTAACCCATCAAAGCTTACATGTCTTGCGTGCAATTTCTTCTCCAAGCTCAAAGGCAATCTGCTTTTACTGTGGTAGATTATCCTCATTCCAAACGAGCCTGCTCTTTTTGCTACTGCTCTCCCTATTCTCCCCATGCCAAAAATCCCGAGCGTCTTTCCCTCTAGGTCGGCTCCGACATAGTTATACGCGCCAAAAATAACATTCCACTTACCCGCTCGAATGAGTCTGTCGCCATGTGTGACCTTGCGCATCAAATCAAGCATTAGTGTGATGGTCAGATCTGCCGTGGCGTTTGTGAGAACCTCTGGGGTGTACCCTATTTTGATCCCGCGCCGCTTTGCCGCATTGACATCAATGTGATCATAGCCTACGCTGTATGTGCTGATAACTTTGAGGTTTTTTGCACTCTGAATAACGTCTCTATCTATAATATCGTAAGGAAAGCAGACAAGACCATCCACGTTTTTTATTCTGCGAATCAGCCTGTCTCTTGGCATGGGGATTTTTCCAGAGTGGACGAAGATATCGTATCTTTTTTGCAGCTCAGCTAGCGCAAAATCGTGCAATCTTCTGGTAAGTAAAATTCTTGGTTTGATCACTTTATGCGACAATTTGTTCAAATCTTTATAAGAATTGTTGTCCGTATTATGATAAATTGAAGAAGAAAAAGGACGACGAAGAGTTCGCACTGTGTATAGAATGTGGAAACGCAATTGAAAAATGCGTTTGCGTCTGTCCTTACTGTGGAGAGCGCGACAAGTGCGAGTGCGCGCTCTTTGAGGCCGCAACCGGCGGTTAGAGTATACATGATTTTAATAATCAATAACTCGTAAAGGATTCATGACTACTGACATCAGCTGGTTGGTTGGAGGCCCGCAGGGAAGCGGCGTTGATTCTGGTGCAAACATTTTCTCTCGTGCATGCGCCTCTTTAGGCTACAACATTTTTGGCAAAAGAGAGTTTTACTCCAACATCAAAGGCGAGCACAGCTATTTTGTAGTCAGGGTTTCTGACAAAACAATCCGCTCAAATCTAAACGATGCGACTGTCATGGCCGCGTTTGACGCAGAAACGATATTCCGGCATTATTCGGAAGTGGTAAAGGGCGGAGCAATAATCTATGATTCCGATATTGCTGAAACCAAAATAGACGAGGTGCATGCTATTGATGACCCGTTCAAAGCAAGGCTTTCGCCATATCTTGCATCAAAGAACAAAAAACCGACAGTCCAAGATGTTCTGGAATTGGCGCAGGAAAATGGGGTGAGGCTTTGCCCGATTTCATTCAAGGAAATACTCTCAAAGATGGCAGACGAGACAAACAACCCGCGCCTAAAGGGGATGATTCGAATGTACAATGTTCTCGGGGTTGCATTCTCGCTTGGCATGCTCAAGATGCCGACAAAAACAATGCTGGAATCAATCGATGCTATTTTTGCAAAAAAGCAGGCAATCGCAGACCTTAACAAAAAGGCAGCAACCTACGCGTATAATTATGCCTCTGCAAAGTTTGGCGGCTTTGAATACTCATTAGGCGAAACTAGCAAAAAACCCAACACTATTCTGATTCAGGGATATTATGGAACCGCGTTGGGTAAAATGGCATGCGGGTGCAGGTTCCAGCCGTACTACCCAATCACTCCAGCATCTGATGAGAGCGTGTTTCTGGAATCAAATGAAACATTTGACGTGCAAAACAACAGACCTGGCTCCACACTTGTAGTACAGACAGAAGACGAGATCTCTGCAATAGGAATGACAATCGGCGGAGCACTCACTGGCACAAGAGCTGCCACGTGCACGTCAGGCCCTGGCTTTTCACTCATGGCAGAAGCATTAGGATGGGCAGGAATGAACGAGGTTCCAATCGTAATTACCAACTATCAGAGAAGCGGCCCATCCACAGGACTGCCAACAAGACACGGCCAAGACGATCTCTTGTTTGCAATTCATGCAGGACACGGAGAATTTCCAAAAATTGTCTATGCGTCTGGCGATGTCGAGGAAAGCTTCTACGACACTGCGAGGTGCTTTAACTATGCGGAAATTTATCAGCTGCCGGTCATACACATGATGGACAAGTTTCTTGCAAGCTCGGTAATCACATGTAGCAGATTTGATTCAAGCAAAATCACAATCAATCGGGGTAAGCTACTTGAAAAAATCGACGGGCAATACAAGAGGTTTGAGCTTACAAACGACAACATCTCCCCAAGATCAAGACTAGGCCTTGAAAATGGAATATTCTGGAACACAGGAGATGAGAGCGACGAGCACGGCCATATCACCGAAGACCCAGAGATGAGGAGTAAAATGATGGACAAGCGCAACTCAAAGCTTGACTATGCGCTAAAGACCATTCCTCAAGAAGAGCAGACAGTCTCGTTTGGAATGGCAGAAACCTGCGTGGTAAGCTGGGGCTCACCAAAGGGCCCGATACTTGATGCCCTTGAGATGCTAAAACAGGAGAACATCAAAATTGGCTTTGTCCAGATAAAACTACTGCACCCGTTTCCGGCAGATCATGTCAAGTCTTTGCTAAAGAGCGCAAAAATTCTGGTCGATATAGAGGCAAACCAGACAGGCCAGCTGGGACAGCTCTTAAAACAAAATCTGGAGCGGGGGCCTGACCATTATGTTCTAAAGTATACCGGAAGGGCGATGACCTCGACTGAGATATACGAATCACTAAAAAAGATAATAGAAAAGAAGGCGCAGAAAAGAATGGTGTTGACGCATGGGGCTTAGCGACTACAAAACAGAGGTGCACAACGATTGGTGTCCAGGATGTGCCGATTTCGGGATTGTCAACGCATTACAAATGGCATTATCTGAAATGCAAATACCACAACACAAATCCGCAATATTTTCCGGAATTGGTTGCTCTGGCAAGACATCTCATTTCATCAATGTGTATGGTATCCATACTCTACATGGAAGAGTTTTGACATTTGCACAGGGAGCAAAGCTCACAAATCCTGACATGACAATTATTGCAGTCGGAGGGGATGGTGACGGCCTCGGTATAGGAGCAGGACATTTTGTGGCAGCAGGTAGAAGAAACATAGACATCACTTATTTGATCTTTAACAACGGGGTCTACGGCCTAACAAAGGGGCAGGCCTCGCCAACACTGAGACTTGGAGAAAAAACAAAATCGCTTCCGACTCCAAACACAAACTATAGCGTAAACCCAATCGGCCTTGCAATAGCAAGTGGCTTTACCTTTGTTGCAAGAGCATACGCATACGACGTGCGACACCTAAAGGACATAATAATTGCAGCAGTAAAACACAAGGGACTCTCATTTGTGGACGTCCTGCAGCCATGTCCTACATACAACGACATCAACACACGCGACTGGTATGCAGGAATGGACCAAATGGACGAGGTAACAAGGAAGCCAAAGCCGAGAATATACAAGCTTGATGATGTCAATTACGACCCCGTAGTCCACTATGACTCGGAAGCGGAGCTAAACGAAAAGATGACCCAGGCCCTCATAAAATCGCTAGAATGGGACACAAAAATACCAGTAGGTGTGTTCTACAAAAACGAAATCATAAGCCCGTACGAGAGAAGAATACAGGACAAGATACCAAACTATTTGGAAAATCATCCCGCAGGTCAGGCTATCTCGGAGAAAGGCAAGGCAATAACTGATTTATCAAAGATTTTAGATTCCATGTCTGTCTAGGGTATGGGTGCGTGTAAAATGGATATTAGAAAGAAAAATGGAAGGTTATTCTATTGAATCTGCCTGAGGCAAACAAAATATTTCGTAAAGCGATAATCAAGGGGTATTTCGAGCCCCACCTGCTTAATCTCGACTTTTCCAAGTCAAACATAAAACATCCCACCCTTCAAGACGACGGCCTTATGCAGTCAAGCCTTTTACACATTTTTTTCGACGTGGACACGGGTGCAGACTATCCTGATGGTGATGAATGGTTCATTGCAGAGTTCCTGTTCCCTTATAGCATCAAGGTTCCTGACACTATCAAGGGACCTGACTATTTCACCGCACTTTCACTAAGCGACGGAAAAAACTTGTGGCATCATCGCGAGCTGGTCCGATTCAAGTACGGCAAGTCAAAAAAGCTCGAAGAGTCACTCGAGTTCCTTGACGCAAAATACAAGGAACTTCACTCCCTTGTAGAGCCGCTAGAAAAAGACATCAAGTAACGGGCTTCCAAGAGTTGTTTACCAGGACGAACCTCGCGTCTTTTGTAAACAGCGTGTACATTTTCCACTTTCTTGTCTCGACGTCGAATTTGTAGACGACCTTGGATATACCTGGAGGCGCATTTTCGAAGTTCAGGTGGAACGGCAAAAGCTCGATTACAAAATCCATCTTCTCCAGCGCATTATCAAACCAGCTCTTTTCTGGTACGTCCAAGGTAAATCCAATCTTTGGCACGCCTAGGAAATCGATGTTAATTTTGAGCGCCTTGTCGTTGCCGCGGCGCCTCTTCATCTCCTTGAACATGAACTTGACCTTGTCCCATCTCTGGTACTCAAACCACTTGAAAAACTCCTCATTGAATTCAAGTGGAATCGACAAGCTCAGGACGCTGACAAAGTTTGGGTCTGACTCCTCAAGCTCGATCTGCTCTACTCGGAACCGGTCTGAAAACAGCTCGTAAATTATTTCGATTTCCCATGGCGACACTCCGAAATATTCCACAGATGCAGTAAGAAAACCATCCTTCAATGGCTATTCTTGCTGAAAAATTCTAATTAAAGTTTCAACGTCAGATGGTATTCAGGTACTTCCACAAATAGAATATCCCCACGGTTCCTATGAAGAACAGCATGGGCTTCCACGCAAAAACTGGGATGTTGGGCGTTGTCAGCTTTATTTTGTAGTTGTCAAATACAGTATGCACGTAATTTTTTACCTTGTCGCTCCAGACCTGGTACTCGATCTGGTGCTTTTTTAGCATGGCCTCGACTTCGTATATGACTGGCGTTCTCTGGCAGAACAAGTGCTGGAGGTAGTCGCGCGAGACCTCGACTTCGGCCTGTATCATAACTAGGCCTTTTTTTACATCAAATAATCTCAGGTGCATTTCCCATGGCTTTTTCAGCTTTAGCGAAAAACCGTGCCCTATCTGGGAGTCTTGTTTGTGCTCGAACTTGATCATGGTGAACCCTTCCTTTTTTAGAATGCCCAAGATCTCCTCCACACTGTTTTTGACAATTACTGACAACTGCTCGACCCCCTTGGTATCGGTATGGACTGGGTGCCTTCCTTTACCATCAAAGGAGACGGTCTTTGGATACTTTGTAGAGTATTCCTGCATCATGGTATGGCTGGCTTTCCTACTTGTTTTATTTAAATCAAGAGAAGTATGGCGTAACACTACTTAGTAAAACCGCGAATGTAGACGCACTGATCTGAATCTATTGCCATTTCGTCTTGTTTTATCTTGCGCGTGGTGAGCCTTGCGCCAGAGTTTTTTACAACTGCGATCGGCGTGGATTCTGCGCCTTCACCCATCTGGTGGTTTGCAATCGAGGCCAAGTTGTCCGCAGTCGCCTTTAAGGTGACCTTGAGTGGGTTACCGTCAAGATCTTTTTGCCCCCTTATGTCGTGGACCGGCTCAAGACCTGCACATGAAATAGCGATTCCGGTAGTGCCTATTCTTGCAGGCATCAGCCTGCTGTCGACAAGAATTATCCCGACATGGATCCCAAAGTCCAAAAATATTTTGCGTCTTAGCTGTTCTGCAATCCGATACGGCTCGTCCGGGTACAGGATCACTGTCCCTTTTTTGACGTTCGATTTGTCAATTCCAGCGTTTGGTGCAAGTACATTGTCTGCGGATGTGAGCACAAAGCCAGTCACGCCCCCAAAAACCTTGTCTGACTCTCGCAGTATTATCTCGGCAAATCTCGGGTCAAGCTGGTGTTTTTTTGACAGTCCAGACGCATCAGATGATGGCCTGACATTTTGCAGCTCAAGCAAACGATTTTTCGAGCTTGCCACATACTTGCTTGATATCACAACCACGTCGCCGTTTTGCAAGGAAACATCCTTTAGCGAAGAAACCAGACTTGAATAAAGATCAAAGCCAGGTTCTCTTTTCTGAACTTTTATCGAAATGACGCTAAGCGACATCAATCATTGTGCGTTTTTCGCATCTTTATCTCTTGCCAGCAAAGATATTAATCTAAACTGGAGGATCCATTTTTTGTGAACCTTACAGAAAAGATTCTTGCACGGGCATCGGGGAAATCAAGCATAGCGCCAGACGACATCATATTTGCAAACGTGGACAAGGCAATGATTCATGATGTGTCTGGGCCTGGAGTGATCAAGGTATTTGAAAAGCTCAAAAAAGAGGGCATAAGCGTCGACAAGCTCTGGGATCCATCCAAGATCTGGGTTGCAGAAGACCATTTCGTGCCGTCGGCGGAAAAAATCTCGGCAGAAAACATTGTCAAGCTATCGAAATTTACCAAAGAGTACGGAATTGAAAAACACTTCAAGTACGGGATGGGTCAATACGGAATATGTCATACCTTGTCACATGAGGAAGCATTGGTGCTTCCAGGGGAGGTATATGTTGGCGGGGATTCCCACACAAACACGACAGGCGCGCTTGGTGCGTTTGCATGCGGCCTCGGGCATACTGACGTTGCGTATGTTTTACTAAATGGAAAGATCTGGTTCAAGGTACCTGAAACTCTGTACTTTAAGATCAGTGGAAAACTACCGCAGGGAGTAATGGCAAAGGACGTTATCCTAAAGATAATTGGCGACATTGGAAATGATGGCGCGGCATATGCCGCAATGGAGTTTGGCGGAAGCGGAGTTTCCGCAATGTCAGTCGAATCAAGACTTACACTATGTAACATGACAACGGAGGCAGGTGCAAAAAACGGAATAATCGAGCCGGATGAAAAGACATTTGACTATCTGTCGCAGCGCGGGGCCGCAAACTATGCCCCAGTACACAGAGACAAGGACTCGCAATATGCCAAGGTCTACGAATACGACGTATCAGAGCTAGAGCCAATCGTGGCAAAACCATATTCTCCAGAAAACATCGCAGCAGTACGCGAGGTATCTGGCATACCACTTGACAAGTCATACATCGGATCCTGTACTGGCGCAAAATACGAGGACCTGGAAGCGGCTGCAGGAGTCTTGATGGGAAGGAAAGTAAAGATAAGAACAGAGGTATTGCCTGCATCAATATCGATATACAAAAAAGCGATGGAAAACGGCCTCATCAAAATATTTCTTGACGCGGGTGTGACAGTCGGCCCACCCACATGCGGCGCGTGTTGCGGTGCGCACATGGGGGTACTGGCAAAAGACGAGGTCTGCATCAGCACAACAAACAGAAATTTCCCAGGAAGGATGGGGCACGTAGAATCACAGACATATCTAGCATCGCCTCTTGTAGCTGCTGCATCTGCAGTCACGGGCAAAATAACGGATTCAAGGGATCTATGATGGTAGGCAAAGTAATCAAGTACTCGCGCGACAACATTGACACCGATGTCATTTTGCCAGGAACGTATCTGAAGCTGCACGATTATGACGAAATTGCAAAGCATGCGATGGAGGGACTTGATCCCAATTTTCATGCGCGGGTAAAGGAGGGCGACTTTATAG
>CAZETC010000039.1:11009-11810 GCA_964515435.1 uncultured Candidatus Nitrosotenuis sp. | reverse complement strand
AATCAGCATAGTCCTGTCCGTCCCATTGTACAAATGGTTCCAGTTTTTGCAGCCGTACGCTGTTTTTGTCGATCAGCACCTCGACAGAGTTCGGATCCTTTGCTGGAGAAACATAGATGTCCCTTGTTGATTTGAATCCATTTTGCGGCACCTCCGGCGCAGTCTGTGGCGGCTGCAGCCTGAACTTGGTTCCGTCCTTGGCAGTCAGGTTATCATAGAGAGGATTGAACGAAAGGTTACCGCCAAGCGATAACGCGATTACGAGCTCAGGGCTTCCAATAAAGTTCATCGTGTTTCTTTTTCCGTCGTTTCTTCCAGGAAAGTTTCGATTAAACGAAGTGACTATGGTGTTTGGCTCGTCTCTTTTCAGCTCAGGTCTGCTCCACTGGCCGATGCACGGGCCGCATGCGTTTGCAAGAACCGTAGCTCCGATGTCTTTGAGTAGCTGCATCTGGCCGTCCCGCTCAATCGTTGCTCTGATTTGCTCAGAGCCAGGTGTGACCAAAAGCGGAATCTTTGCCTTTATTCCCTTTTCCTTTGCCTGTCTTGCAATGCTTGATGCCCTTGACATGTCCTCGTATGACGAGTTGGTGCAGCTTCCAATCAGCGCAACTGAGATGGAATCGACATAGTTGTTTTTCTTTGCGTCCCTTGCTAGCTGCGAGATTGGTCGGGCCAAGTCTGGCGTGTGCGGTCCTACGATGTGCGGCTCCAGCATCGAGAGGTCGATTTCAATTACCTTGTCAAAATACTTGGCGGGATTTTTTTCCACGTCTTCGTCCTCTGTTAAAATGTCAATGT
>CAZETC010000039.1:6576-10999 GCA_964515435.1 uncultured Candidatus Nitrosotenuis sp. | reverse complement strand
TCGTTTGCCAGATTAGCAAGCTCAGCCCGTCCTGTTGCCCTGAGATAGTTTTCCATTTTTTCATCATATGGAAAAATAGAGCACGTCGCGCCGATTTCTGCGCCCATGTTTGTAATCGTCGCCTTTCCAGTACAGCTGATTGTCTTTGCTCCTGGCCCAAAGTATTCTATTATGGCGTTGGTGCCGCCAGAAACGGTGAGATTTCCTGCAACATACAAAATGATGTCTTTTGGCGAGGTCCAGCCGTCTAGTGATCCGGTCAGATACACGCCGATTCGCTTTGGGTACAAGAGCTCCCAAGGCATGCCTGCCATTACCTCTGCCGCATCTAACCCGCCAACTCCCACTGCAACCATTCCCAGGCCGCCAGCGTTTGGGGTGTGCGAGTCAGTCCCTATCATCAGTCCGCCAGGAAACGCATAGTTTTCCAAGACCACCTGATGGATTATCCCGGCCCCCGGCTTCCAAAATCCTGCGCCGTATTTTCTTGAGGCCGATTCCAAAAACTTGAACACCTCGTTGTTTTCGTATAGTGCTGCCTTTGTGTCTGATTCGGCCTCGACTCTGGCCTGGATTAGGTGATCGCAGTGGACTGTGGTTGGAACTGCGATTTGTTTGAGTCCTGCCTGCATGAACTCTAGCATGACTGTCTGTCCTGTTACGTCCTGTAGTGCGACCCTGTCTGGATTCAAAAAGACGTAGCTTTTTCCGCGTTCTGGCTCTTTGCCAAATTCGGCAAGGTGTCCGGCTAGAATTTTTTCGCTCAGTGTGAGCGGCCTTTTGACCTGATTTCTAAATTTGGAAATGTTCTGCTCTAATTTTTTATAGACATCAAGCACTAATTTCGGGGTTGTCTCTATTTCCATTATTCAAGTGATCATGTGCAGTTTATTGGTTATAAATCGTATTAGCGTCATGAATAATTTGATCACGCACATGTCAGATTTTGTCCCATGTGTAACAGTTATAAGCCAAAAACAGCTTTATGGAATAGGGTACGGGCTATGGTTCATTTTACATTTCTGATTGGGGGACACCTGTTTGGTCAATAAGGGCTTTCCAACCTTTGGCATGTCGCAGGCAGGCTCGTACATTGCCGCACTAAAAAACTACAATCTTCCTGATTTTATTTTAAAAAAGATAGCAAAAGAATGTGACTCGAGTCTTTTAGAAAGAGGCCGCCTCGATGACAGGCTTCAAAGCATGAATGACACTGCACTCACAATGCTCCACCGAATATTCATTGACTGTGAAAGTGACGAGGCCGGCAAGTTTGCCGATTACCGATTTTATGCTTATGTTGCAAGCATGTACCACAAATGCGATATTTTGATCAACGAATCAATTCCCGGCATGTCCGGAAAGAACCACAAGGTTCCAGTTGCGGTCAAAAACAACGGAATGTACATTGCAGTTGCGTTTAACAAGTCAACTGGCACGCCAGTGCAAAAAAGAGAGGCAATCAAGTTTTACGGAATAATAGATGATGTCAAAAAGGGAGACCACGGCACGATGCTGACTGACGCAATTTTTGGAACCTCTGTTGGATTCAAGGGTGAATCACTAGTCGAGCTGGAAAAGCTGAGCAAGTCACGCAAGTCAGATGCAGAAAACAGACTAGAGATAAAGACTGCAAATTTTGAGAACAGGATTTATTCTGTTACCAAGTGCAGCTAAAATCATCGCATTCCTAGGCTTTCATAGTATTTGGTTTTTGCCCCTGGTGATTATATCATGACCTAAAGCCAGACGCATCGATTGTCATAAAATAAGGATCCGTTGTGGTTTTCTCAAAGTTTTTTCCATAAAGCTCAAACGGATGTTCATTAAAGGTGTGCTTTAGCCAAATATCGTGCACGAGCTCGGCCTGTTTTTTGATTTTGTTTTGTCTTAGGAACTCATGAGCCAGCTCGTGTGATACTGTGGAACAGTTGTTTTGCGCCAAAAACAAAATGTCGTTTTCGTCTTTTGGTTTTTGCCAGAGAGTCATGCCGAAATTTTCTGCGCTGTATCCCTCACATGTACAGTCTGTCCACAATGGCCTAAAGTAGCACAGGTAAAAATGATAAATGTTCTCCCCGCGGCTCTGATGATCTGCAAGCAGTGCTGGTATGTCTGGTCTTTGCAGGAGGCTTGGTTTTTGCGCTATCATCTCGTCGCATTGGATGTCGACGTCTTGTGAAAACGTGTTTTTTATCCAGTTTTTGTAGAATCGCGCCATTTGCTTGACGTATTCAAATTCTTTTGATCGCTTGCCTAGATCGTCGTTGGTTATTACAAAGATAAAGTGCAGCAGCATAAGAAAAAGAGAATGGTGTTAAGATTGACCCTCAATGCCCATCAGGGTTAGTGTAGATCTTATTTTTTCGATCTTGCGAATCTTCCAAGTTATGGTTTCACGTAGTGCCTCAACTGTTGGGGATTCTATTTTGGCCAAGATGTCGTATGCGCCGAACGTGCCGTGAACTTCTTTGACGCCATCAAGTGACTTAAGTTGTTTTATGATGGCCTCTTCTGATCCGAGTTCGCAGTTTATTAAAACGTAAGCTGTCGCCATGGTATCGTATAGGCATGGGGATATATCAATAAAGCTATTTCTGATTCTATTTTTGAGAAATCTTGATGATTTCGTTCCAAATTTGAGCGGGCACAGGCATCACGGAAAGTCTTGAGATCCTCAGCAGATCCCAGTCCTGGAATGCCTTGTTTGTTTTGATCTCATCAAGGGTCACAGGCCTTGCGAGTCGTTTTTTGAACTTGACATTAATCACTACGAACCTAGGATCCTTTTCCTTTGGGTTTGGGTATGCTTCTGATATGATTTCCATGATTCCAGCTATCTGTTTTTGGTCGCCGCTGTGATAAAAAAACGCGAGATCACCTTTTCTCATTTGCCTCATGTTTTTTAGCGCCAGGTTGTTGTGTACGCCATCCCAGGTTGTCCTTTTTTCCTTTTCGAGTGATTCAAGGTTGTAGGTGCTTGGTTCTTGCTTGCATAACCAGTAGTCCATCATCTTCTGGAATCTCAAATCCAATATTTGCGTTAAGAAGTGTACCCCGGCACTGACTCACATATTATCAAAGGTTTTAGCCTAAATCCTCAAATATGCTCTGTAGCCGGGGTAGCCCCATGTCGCATACCTGGGTGGACCCGGAAATCATGGTTTAGCATCATAGTCATTCCAGTCCGTCTGTATGCATTATTAGGGCAATCATTAATGAAATCAGTCAAATATTAATTCAGAGCTAAAAAAAGAAAAAAAGATTGCTCAATCACTGAGCGGGTGTTACTGGCACTGGTTCTGTAGGTACTGGAGTTACACTTGGGATAGTTGTAACAGTCCCCACTAGCATCAATGGCATTCTTGCTCCTGTGTCCTTGAATTGGAATGCTGAATTTGTAAATGCGATTGCAAATTCATTGGTGGTGCTTGTTGGAGCATAATGGCCCTTCAGATGAAGTTTAAACTCTTTGCCGTCGCTAAGTGTTCCGATTCCTTGTAGATTAATCGTCTCTCCTCTTACATGTCCGGTAAGATCCAGCTTTGCGGTGTGATCAGCTACTGCTATGTCTCCTACAGCTGTGATTCTCCAGTTTCCACCACCTTGATGGTAGCCTTGGCCGGATATTCCAATGCTAGATGGAAATGCAGTACCCCCAAGTATTGCCCATCCGCTTGTCTTTCCGCTGTATGACAGTTCTGGTGCTTTATCGATCACTTTGTCTCTTACCCTGTCCGTAACCTTGTCTCTTACCTTGTCTGTGATTTTGTCTCTTACCTTGTCTGTAACGTGGTCTCGGATTTTGTCCACGTTTGCATCCCGGATCTTCTCTCCGGCTTTTGCCTTTCTGTCAGCAATGGCATCTCTGATTCGTTTTAGCTCCTCTCTGACTTTGTCTTTTCTTTTTTCTTCATCTGTTCTGGTATCAGTTGTATCATCGGTTGTTCCATCGGTACCTGTGGTGCCTGTAGCGCCTGTATCACCAGTAGCGCCTGTGCTTGGTTCAGTTGCAGTTGTTTGAGCAAATGCAATTGATATTGGTGCAAGTGCGACTACAAGTAATAGTGCCAATGTTTCTGAATATTTCGTATTGAACTTTGTCATTGGCCAGGATCTTGTTTTTTGCTTATAATGGATTGCGTAGCTTTTCTACTAGTGATTCATCAGTGGACCTGGCAGTCAGGCTCGATATTTCTAGAAGAGAAAATCGGAAAGAATTATTTCAAATCCGCAAACAGGCATGCGAATTTTGAAGTTCTCAATTACCTGGGAATCAACTTGGCCGATTACGCCCACCTTTTTGCCGCCAACTAAAACGTCGGCTGATTTCCCTTTGGCAAAGATCGGGCTTGCAGATGTCTTGGTCTTGCACACTATGTTGGAGTCTGTCTTTAGCAACGACTGGAGAACTGCCTTTATT
>CAZETC010000039.1:5376-6566 GCA_964515435.1 uncultured Candidatus Nitrosotenuis sp. | reverse complement strand
GCGCACTAAGGCATGCAAGGCTGATTGATTCTGTTATCGGTGCGCCTTTAGAAAAAATAGTTCCTGTTTCAAAGAGTTTCTGTGGATATGATTCATGGATGTTTCTTGAAAGGTTCTCAAGCATTCCTGGGAGTATCGAGTCTCGAAGAATTGTGTGTTCTTGGCTTTTTGATTCCAAAACTTCAATCATGCCAGCAGAATCCCTTTTTGTTGCGTCATACAACACGTGCTTACTTGTAAGACTAGAGTTAAGTACCTCCGTGAATCCCAGCCCCGTCATGATTTGGCTTTGCTGATCAAGTTTTTTTGTTACGGTATTTTTTTGCCCGACCGATGTGGATGCTGGAAGCGATGTGGTGAGGTTTTGTATCCCGTATCCAAGTGCCACTTCCTCTACCAAATCCATCGGGCCGAAAATGTCAAACCTGAATCGCGGGACACTGCAAAGGATCTTCTTACCTTTTGCCATTGCGTCGAGTCTGCATTTTTTTAGATAGCTACAAATTGCAGACGGTGCCAGCTTGAGCCCGAGTATTTGGTTTACAAGGACAGGATCAAGCGACATGGGCCTTGTTTTGAATATTTGCGATGAGCTTCTTGCATCTGTTTTGAGATCATATAGCGTGAATCCTAGCACATGCAGCGTTGTTGCCACCACTGCCAGCGTGTCTTCCGTGGCGTTTTTGTCGGTTCCGGTCACCTCGACTAGGATGTTTTTTGTCCTTGTTGATACCGTGGTCAGAGCAGAGTTGATTATTGGCGGAAATGATATCGTGTTTTTCTTAGAGTCAAGAATAATTGGGACTGATTGCTGGTTTGCCAACAGCTGCCCATAGTCACGGCCCACGTCCATTTTTTCAAGGATTTGCCCTACGCTCATCTCTTGGCTCATTGTAAGGGGGGCGAACTTGTGCCCTCTTGACGCTACGGCATATGCAAGTGGAAGCGATATTTTGTCAAGGTCATGAATCCCGACTGACGCCTTTTTGCGCCTTCTTCCTACGCCAAAATGGAGGTCTTCTTGCAGTGCTATTATCTGCTTTATTGTCTCATCGTCAAGTTTTCCGTTTTTTGCAATTATTCCGCAGATGTATGGACGCGACTTTTTTGTGGCAGGATCAGTCATTATCAAGGCTGATTTGTCTGATTTTTTGATGTCGAGTTTCTCAGCGCCTTTTTTTAATCCAAAC
>CAZETC010000039.1:2224-5333 GCA_964515435.1 uncultured Candidatus Nitrosotenuis sp. | reverse complement strand
TGTTTGGGCTGTACTCGACTCTGATGGAATCCTTGGCTTCTTCCTCAATGTCAAGGCCCAAAAACGGCAATGCGTCTATGATTTTTGATTTGCTTGCCTTGGCACCTACGAGTTTTTCCAGTCTTTTTAGATTTAGTGTGACTACTGGCATTTTGACACGGTCCTCAACCAGCTAAGGTTGTTGTTGTAAAATTCCCGGACATCGTCTAGTCCGTACTTTAGCATCGCGATTCGCTCTATTCCACCTCCCCACGCCAAGACAGGCCTTGTTATCCCAAACGGCTTTGTCACTTCAGGCCTGAATATCCCCATTCCAAACAGCTCAACCCATTTTGCGAGTCTTTGGTTGTACACCATTGTTTGCAGCGATGGCTCGGTATACGGGAAAAACGTTGGCCAGAATTTTATTTTGTAGAGGCCCATCTTTTTGTAAAATTCCGTTTGTATCCCCATTAGGTCACGTAGCGAGACGTTTTTCCCGACTACAATTCCCTCCACCTGGTTGAATTCTACTAGGTGCTTGTAGCTTACCTTTTCATTTCTAAAGACCCTGCCAAGTGAGAAAACTCTAGCTTCGTTCGGCTTGTTTTCGGCCAAATATTTTATTGTGATACATGTGGTGTGGGTTCGCAGGACCATTTTCTTTGCCGCGTCAATGCTCCAGTTGTACTTCCAGCCCTTTTTGTGAGAGTCAGATACGTGCTTGATTTGAGTAGGATTTGCAAATTTTTCGGCCGCCTTGTCTTTGATGTAAAAAGTGTCCTGCATCTCTCTTGCCGGGTGATCCTGCGGCGTGAACAGCGCATCAAAATTCCAAAAGCTCGGCTGTGCAAAATTCCCCGCTACCTCGCTGAATCCAAGGCTGACAAAGACTTCGCGTATTTCGCTGATTGTGTCTTTGAGCGGGTGCGTTCTTGCTGCATATACATGCGGTACGTCTGCCTCAACATCGATTGCCCCAGCATCTTGTTTTTCCGTGTCAATCGTTTTTGCCTGCTCTGAGAGCGAGACCATCCTGGATTTGGTTGTCTCAATTATTAAAAAATCAGGCCTTCTTTTTATCGATTCAAGTGTCGCAGAGTCCTTGATTTGATCAACTGCCACTCTGTTTTCCGCAATGTACGAGAGCATTTTTTCCTCGCGTGTTTGCCCAGGGTTTTGTTTTAGTGACACGATGTTCTCACTTTCTCCTTTTTGGATCTCTATCCAGTCATTTTTCTTTGCGTTTGCAATTGCCACGTTTATTTCCGCGCCGAGTTTTTTTTGCAGATCAGAAAACGGGAGCGGCTTGGCTGCAATCAGGTTCAGGAGATTTCTTTCAGGCAGCCCTTCCTGCTTTGCTTTGATGCCGTTTGCGCCCAACTTTACAAAAGATTTCTCAGATTCGGATGTTGTTGCCAGATTTTTGAGTCTGAGCCACTCTATTCCCCTCCTAGTTTGATCAATTGAGAGTCCGGTTTTTTCTACGAT
The DNA here is from genome assembly GCA_964515435.1 of uncultured Candidatus Nitrosotenuis sp. Lineage (GTDB taxonomy): Archaea > Thermoproteota > Nitrososphaeria > Nitrososphaerales > Nitrosopumilaceae > Nitrosotenuis. The sequence continues at coordinate 3,863 of CAZETC010000039.1, read as the reverse complement.
TTGCTCTTCGGTGAGATCCGGCGAGGCCTTGAGAAGTTTGATTATTGTTTTTTCAATCGGGTGGAGAACTTGAGACAAACACAAAAACGATCCAAAAAGACTTTTTAAACCTTAACTTGACTCAAGTTTGAGATGTCTCCTGACGATTTCATCGTTACACCGTGGCACGTCGAAGGAGACATAGATTATGACAAGCTCATAAAACAATTCGGAACCGAAAAGCTAACGCCTGCGCTTCTAAAACGAATTGAAAAGGTCGTAGGCGAGTCCCACTTTATGCTAAGGAGGGGAGTCTTTTTCTCGCACCGGGAGCTTGGCAGAATTTTAGACGACTATGAAAAGGGAAAAAAGTTCTTTTTGTACACGGGGCGTGGCCCGTCCGGGCATACGCACATTGGCCATCTGGTTCCGTGGGTCTTTGCAAAATGGCTCCAAGAAAAGTTCGATACCAACATGTATTTTCAGCTGACCGACGACGAGAAATTCTACGCAAAGCAGGATCTTTCGCTTGAAGAGACCGGCAAATTCGCGTATGAAAACGCACTCGACTTTATCGCACTCGGCTTCAAGCCAGACAGGACAAAGATAATCATAGACACAAAAAACATCAAGACCCTCTACCCGCTTGCTGCCAAGGTCGCAAAAAAGATCAACTTTTCAAACACAAAGGCAGTTTTTGGGTTTACAGGCGAGACCAACGTCGGCATGATCTTCTATACGTCACTCCAGTCCGCCCCGTGCTTTATTGAGGACAGGCCTGTCCTGATTCCGCTCGGGGTCGACCAGGACCCGCACTTTAGAATAACGCGCGATGTTGCCCCAAGGATAGGAAGGCCCAAGCCCGCGCTAATCCACAACGTTATGATTCCTGCACTTACAGGTCCTGGTGGAAAAATGTCTGCATCAGAAGAAAGCGGAACCATCTACACCACTGATTCCCCAGAAGCAGTAAAAAAGAAGATAAACAAGTACGCGTTTTCCGGAGGACAGGCCACAGTAGAGGAGCACAGAAAAATCGGAGGAAACCCAGACGTCGACGTCTCGTACCAGTACTTGAGAATCTTCTTTGAGCCAGACGACAAGAAGCTAAAGTCAATTTACGACGACTACAAGTCAGGCAAGTTGCTTACAGGTGAGCTTAAAACAATACTAATCGAAAAGGTCACGGAGTTTTTGAAGGCGCACCAGCAAAAACGAGAAAAGGCAAGAGGCCAGATAGAAAAATTCCTGCTCAAAGACAAATGAAGATCCAAGTCACCTGCCAAGACAGACACGAGGCCAGAAAGCTTGCAAGCCTCATTTTCATAAAGGACGGAAGTGAGACCTACATCTACTCTATTTTGAACATTTACGACAACGAGGTAGTGATTTCGCTCAAGGACAAGTCGGCCCACTCCATAGTATTCAAGGACGGCCATGAGGTCGAAAAGTTTGCAGACTTTGTCCAGTCCGTTCTTGACAAGGCAGACAAAATACTAGATACAAAAACAATAAACGACCTTGTCGAAATAGAAAAGGGCTAGACTAGGGACTTGTCCATTTCGTTTGAGAGCGATTCTTGGACCTTTAGAAAGTAGAGTTTTGTCGAGTTTGGCATTTTCCCTAGATTGTTGTCAACTGCAACCATAAAGTATCGGAC
>CAZETC010000039.1:0-2214 GCA_964515435.1 uncultured Candidatus Nitrosotenuis sp. | reverse complement strand
GTATCGGACAGCCCTCTTTGAAATGTCCAGGTTGAACCTCATTGGCAGGATTGGATCCTGTTTTGCGTTTATCTTGTCTGCAAGCCATGGCGGCGCCATGTCCTTTGCCTCTTTGATTATCTCCGAATACCAGAATGCGAGGTTTTCTGGGTGAAGCCCTTCCTGAAGCCCCGTCACGTTTTTTGCAAAGTTCTTCATCATGTGGTTGATGATAGTCAAGATAGGAATTGCTTTGAGAATTTTCGTTTTATCTCGATAAATCAAACAAGACTATTCAGTTTGTCAATTTTGGAGTAGGTTGCCTTGTGAGTCTATCTCAGAGTTTCGAATCCTAGTGCTGGAGATCCTTTTTCCATCCTTTGCCAGAACCAGCTGCACCGTTACAACTTGGACTGGTTCGAGATTTCTTTTCATTCTTTGCCTGTTGAGGAGATCTCCCTTGTGTGCGGTTTCGTCACTTACCACCAAGGCCTGTACATTGCCTTCTAGTACGGCAGGCCCAAAGTCATCATCAAGCATGCTAATGACATAGGACTTGGCCGGGAATTTTTTTTTGATTAGCTGCTCCAAGGCATTGAGTCTCTTGGAGTAGTTGCTTTGAATGCTTTTGCCCTTTTTTCTGGCAAGCTCGTCCCCTGTTAGGCCTATTATGACCTTGTCTGAAATCGAAAACGCTCGCTCAAGTAGCGCGATGTGGCCGTCATGTATTACGTCAAATGTCCCGCCCATTGCGACCAGAGCGAATTGAGCCATGGTGTGTGATATGCGCCCTTGGGATAAATTTATGGCGTGACTAGGACTAGTGAAATGGTTTTTCCCGGGGCTGCAAGCGGGATTGCGTCTTGGTCCCACACGTACGTCTCTATAAAAAATCCTCCCTCATGTTCTGGCGTCCATTGGATTGACGCAATCTGCGGATCTGCCGAGTCGAACTCTCCCTCAAACACTCCAATGAACTCGACTGGAGCTTTTTCTCCGAACTCTCTTACCTGCGCATAATAGACATACGACTGTTGCTGTTTTGTCAGAACAGAATACTGGATTGTCAAATCACTTGAAATGCTGATGGTTTCCCCGACTCTGACTTGAGAGACGCGGTCTCCAATTGAATCTGTGACTTGGACGTTGTTTATCGAGACGAGCCGGGTTATGGCATCAAGTGATATGTCGGCAACACCGGTGATCACTGATTGGTATTCATTTGACTCTGCGACCACCTTGAATGAGGATGCTCTATAGTCAATTTTTCCATCGAATTCTATTTCCGAGCTCGCTTTTGCTGCGATGTCGCCGGCCTCTATTGTTTGGATGCCGACTATTCTTGGTGGATTAAACGCGTCAAATGCAATCAGGTGTGCCCTGGTATCTGTGCTAGTAGTAAGGCCGCCGTTTGTAATTGTCGCCGGCAGTACCACTGTATCGCCGATCAAAAGCGTTTCTGGTTTTATCGCAAGTAACTGTTGTTTTACAGACGCCGAGTTGAACCCAAGTATGTTGATTGTGACCTCGGAGATCTCCGGGTTTGGCGTCTCTGACTTGATTATGAACGGCGACTTTGATTTTGGTTGGACAACATCAAGCAGAGTGCTTGCAGTTACGGTCTCAAGTGGAGATTCGCCTCCAGAGCCTGATGCCTTGCCGCTGTAAAATCCCACCCAGATCTTGACGTTTTTGACTGGAAAGGTCTTTGTGTTTTCAACCTCGCCAATTACTACCGTGTATCCTTCGGAATCCTTGTAGCTAAATGGCGAAGTCGAGGTAAGCTTTACCCCCAGCGTCGACGGGGTTTCCGTAAGTTGGGCAAATACAGGTCCAAGTGGCAATAGTAAGAAAACTAGGGATGCTGCAAGCATTCTTTGCATTTACTTGTAGTTACCCTAGATGGTTAATCACATAAGAAATTTCATAATCTAAACAAGGTAGACTAGAAGGTTTCACTAAATAGGAAGAATAAAAGAGAAGAAATGAAATTGGCTATCGTCTTTTTCTCATGCCAGTAATAACGAACCAGTAAACTAGACCTGGTGCCAAACCGACAATGAGTGGTATCCATACAGCGATTGATTCTGCTGCATATGCTGGTGCTGCCATTCTATGTGTACTTTCGAAATATCATATTTAAATCCATCCATTTGTGTGCGAACGAGAACAGATCGGGATGTAAGTGGACTGAAGGGGATTTGAACCCCTGACCTCCCGCGTGCAAGGCGGGCA
>CAZETC010000038.1:10790-12202 GCA_964515435.1 uncultured Candidatus Nitrosotenuis sp. | reverse complement strand
CAAATTCGATATCATAATAAGTATTTTTTACCAATCAATGCCGTGACTGAGCGGATAATATTTCATATTGACTTTGACTATTTTTTTGCCCAGTGCGAGGAGATTAGGGACCCGTCACTAAAGACAAGACCCGTATGTGTCTGCATTTTTTCTGACAGGGGTGGCGACAGCGGCGCAATTGCCACTGCCAACTATATTGCAAGAAAGTTTGGCGTAAAATCCGGCATGCCCATAAAATTTGCAAAGTCAAGGCTGCACGAGATACCCGAATCTGCATTCCTGCCAGCAGACTTTGCGTATTATTCTGACATTTCACAAAAAGCAATGGAGATAATGAAGAGTCATGCCGACGTTTTTGAGTATGTTGGAAAAGATGAGGCGTACTTGGATGTGACAAAAAGAACCGCAAGCAACTTTCAGACCGCAAGCCATCTTGCACAACAGCTCAAAAACCAGATTCGGGCCGAGGTTAAGATGACCTGCTCTGTTGGCATTTCTGCAAACAAGCTTGTATCAAAAATTGCGTCAGGGTTCAAAAAACCCGACGGCCTCACAGTAGTTGAGCCGCAAAACGCCGAGTCGTTTTTGGATCAGCTAAAGGTTGGCGACATACCTGGGATCGGCAAGGTGACACAGGACAAGTTTTCAGAGATTGGCATCAAGACGATTTCGGATCTGAGAAAAGTCGACGTGTTTACGCTAAACAAAATGTTTGGCCGCAAGATCTCATCTTACATCCATAACGCCGCAAGGGGAATAGACGATGACCCAGTCGCAGAAAGACAGCCGACCGTCCAGTTCTCAAGAATAGTCACACTAAAGAAGGATTCAAAGGACTTTGGGTTTTTGTCGCAAAGCCTAGACGAGATATGCGCTGATCTGCATCAAACCATCCTAAAACACAAAAAGTTGTTTCGCTCAGTCGGAATCCAGTTTATCCAGTCAGATCTTTCAAGCAAGACCAAGTCTAAAATGCTCAAAAACCCAACGTCAAGCATTGACGAGCTGAAAAAAACAACGGCATCACTCCTACAGGAGGCATTACCTGAGCAAAAGCTCGACGTGAGGAGACTCGGCGTCAGAGTGTCTGAGCTATCTGATTTGGAAGGCCAGAGCTCGATTACCAATTATTTTTAGGCGCTCAGTTTTTTGATTCGCTTTGTCTCAATTGCAGTTACTGCAAAAAGATACGCAAAAAGCCACGGCAGAAACATTATCTCACCTGCTATTCCATGGAACTCTTCAAATTCTGTCGGGTTTGAAGAAACCATCAGGACGAATAGGGATAGTGAAAATATTCGTATCATGTTCACCCCTATTGTCCCCGCTATCCCAAGCACAAAATACATGGCTTTGCGTTTTGGCGGGATGTTCATCTTTAGCAAAAATGCCATCATGACAAGCGAGTAAAT
>CAZETC010000038.1:5632-10774 GCA_964515435.1 uncultured Candidatus Nitrosotenuis sp. | reverse complement strand
CAGACGGCCAGAACACCTGGAGCGCCATGGAACCGTGCTCGCCCCTAAGAAACATCAGGTTATCCCTGGCAATTGCAAATCCAAGATCAAATGTGTTGATTATCCAGACGTTTGTCTCTACAAGATACGGCACCACGTATTGGAGGGGGCCAAGTGTGTCATAGGGGAAAAATGCGTCAAGGGATAAAATGATGGCACTGCCGCACAAAAATATCGGCCCTGCAGGCGCAATTCTTATCCATTTTTTCCCAAACAAAATAAAAACTGCTGCAATCACAAACGCTCCCATTATTATGAAATCCCACATCCAAGTCCAGGAATAAACAAGATTGACACCGTACTGCTTTGCGCCGTTTATGATATAGTCCTGTAGCCCATGTTCTAGCAAGACAAGGTATGCGATAACTGATGCTGCAAGCGGAGCAGTCATGAGAGCCTTTTTTTGTGAAACTGCGAGCTTTACTCCGATTAGCTCAGCTACGATAAATGCCATTGCGAACAAAAATCCTCCCCTTCCCTGGTTCCAGCTCAGACTAAACGAGTCAGGATATGCCACCAGTGCGAACAAAACAGGGCTTACAATTATCAGAATTGCAAGAGTAATGTTCTTGTTCTGCATTATTTGGCTGAGAAGTTACAACGAATAAATACTAAGGGGAAGTCGTCAGAGCTTTAATTCAAAAATAAAATTTGACAGGTTATTGATTCTGCTTGATGTAATAGTTTACGAACCATTTTAGAAAAATAATCTCATCCAGCTCCAAATGCGCTTTTTCGAGGGCATTATAATAACGATATCTGTCCGAATACTTGATGTTAAGCATTGGATAATCGTGATGATTCAGAACATTGTTCATCAAAAGCCTGGAAATCCTGCCGTTTCCATCACCAAACGGATGAATTGAAACGAACCTAAAGTGAACCAGTCCTGCAAGCTCTACTGGATTTATTTTTGCCACGCCATACCATTTGTAGAATTGTTTTAGCAGAGCAGGAACAAAACTCGGGTGTGGGAAAGTTGATTTGCTACCGACTACAACTACGCGGCTATTTCGAAGCTTCCCTGAAAATTGCGGTTTGGTGTCATCAAAGATCCTATAATGCCAGTCAAGGACATTTTTTGCTGAAATTCTAGCCTTTGACCTTATCATGTCCAAAAAAACCGCGTGGTGGCTTTTTGCCTCGATCATGTCATGCTCTGGCTTGCTTGCAGGTGTGATTTTGAATCTTAGGAGCTTGTATGTTTCTAGTTTTGTCAGAGATGAGCCCTCGATTTTGTTTGTATCATGGGTAAAATCGTATGCGAAAAGCTCTTGATGATTATAGATTTCTGCTTTTGTCGAGTCTTTTAGAAATAAGCAGTGTTTTTGTTTTATTCGAGCCAGAGCCGGCACCCACGACTGCCTCTGTATTTTTAGATAGAAATTACGAGATACTTCCTGAATGTTTTTTGGAATAGATTTGCCAAGGTAGATTTCTCTTTGGGTTTTTCCATCATCATGCCTTAGATAATAATATGTCGTGGTTCCTTTTTTTCTTCTAATTATTGTAACCATGTATATCTGTACACATGGTTCCTTTTAAAAGTAAGTAATTTTTCCAAAAACCATGTGTACTTTGTACGCGTAAGGCGACCAGATTACTTCTTTTTGATGGTGAGTGTTTTTTGAATCTCGCTCATCGAGCTGATGAATTTTTGCTTTGCTTCGTATTCGTTTGTCACCTTGACTATAATTTCAGACGATGATAACATCACGTCTTTTACCACCAACGGTGCGCTCAAGCCCAAAAGCTCGCTTAGAAACTCAAAGAGGTTGTGGAATTTTGTCGCGTTCTTGTACTGGAATAAGACGCGGCCGTCCTTGAACGTCGGTTTTGGGTCAAGTGGAACTACGAGTTCTGGCGACGTCATCTCGTTTATGAATTTGGCAGTATCTGTCTTTACTGCTCCTGAGAGCTCGTCTCGCTTTGCCTCAAGATTTGCCTTTGTCTTTTCCAGATTTTGCTGCTGGTCATCATAGGGCGTTCCTATCATTTTTGCAAATGTCGACTCTGTCGGGCGTTTTAGTGGGAGCTCGTGCAGCTTCATGTTTACTATTTTTAGCTCCTCATCTATCTGGGACAAATAGTTGCGGTTTGTCTTTATCTGGCGCGCAAGCTCCTCAAGAACGGTAAAGTCAGTCATGGTATCACTAGCTGAACTGGTGCACTACGTCCATGAGTGATTGCTTGAAATCCTCAGTTGTCAAGCCCCACTTGCCATACTCTTCCTTATAGTCATCCCAAGACTCTTCTGCTTCCCTTGCGATTTCCAAAATTTTTGGACCGATTGCCTTTGTGTTTACGAATATGGTGATGTTTGCCTGCTCTCTGTCCACTATTGGAATTTTGACAAAGATCATTCTAGTGTCTTCGATGCCGAATCTTTCTTTTATTACCCGCTTTAGGATGTCGCGCTCTTTTACGTCAAAGTCTCCCTTTACTTTTACTAGGGCACAGCAAGAATCTTTTGGCCCGCCAGAATTACGGACGTCGTTTTCGTCTATATCAAAGAGAAGCGCGTCCTGCTTCTTGTTGAGGTTTTCAATAATCGCATCCATGGTATTATTCTTGTTCATGCCAGGAATCTGGTTTAGGTTCCACTGGTCCTCGTCTGGCAGGACCGGTATTGCCCACGGGATTGCCATCTTTGGCCTCTTTGTTGCAAGCCACGTCCTATAGTTTGACATGTCCCATTCTGTTTCTCGCGCAAAAGACGAGACGAACATCGAGATTGCGTTTGCGGCAATCAGGTTCATTCCCTTGTAGTCCTTCCATCCGACTTCGTGTTCTTTTGGTAGATCATCAATAATTGATGGAATCTTTTGGACGCGTTTTTCGTATTTGTGGGACAACTCACGCAGTCGCTTGTTTGAAAACAGAATAGAGCAATCCGAATGCTTGATCTGGTATTCCAGATTCATTACTATGTTTATTGCAGCTGCCTCAAAGATAACTGGATCCCATCCAAACTCCGGCAGCAATCCAAGTGTTGCAATTGTTGCGTGCTCTTTGATGTTGCTTCTGATGAATTCAATAAAGGAGCATGCAAACGAGCTCCCTGTTCCCCCTCCCATCGCAAACGGAACCGTATAGCCTCTTACCGGTTCTGGGGAAAGCGCGGCGAGTTGTTTTGTAAAGTCCCATTTTTGCGTGACCTCGTTTTTGAATCTAGAGCGCCCTTCTGCCCAGTTCCTTGCTGCCCCCCCTGAGCCGTGGATTACGTGCTTGTCACGTAATGCAAAAAGATCAGGATATGATTGTAAAATTAGGTTTGCCGCCCTTGGATCCAGGTCCACAAGAAGTGCCCTTGGTATGAGCGGAGTTTCTCCCCCCGTGTACGCGCCTGGAAATCTCAAAATCGTGCTGCCGTAGCGCTTTAAAATTCTTGATTCGTCTTTAGAGTCCTTTAGAACCGGTTTTAATGGATCTGCACCAACATCTAGCAGCAATCTTCTGTATGATTCTGCACCAAGCCCTATCCCGCAGTGTCCAAAACAGGTCATTAAAACTGGCGCTGGCGGTAGCGGTGCTGGTGTCTGTGCCATGATTAGCTCACTCCTCTTTTGACTTTAACTTGACTGTACAACAAATGTCGAGTTGATGCTTGATCGGAATAGACACGTGCGTGATTCATGCCTAGATTATTCGCAATTCTGAATTTAACCATTAAGTATAATTGATCTGGGACGGTTTTGGGTTTTCTCTATATAGATTTGATGCATCACAGAAAAATCGTGCATTTTTCATGGTTTGCCATGGCAAGGTTTTGAAAGGTATCTTCGGAGGCCACCATGTCAGACTTTTTATAGCAAAAAAGAATTTTTCATCCTGTGAAGCTTTTAGGAAGGCTGGAGATAAAATCAAGACAAAAGGTAATCGAGTTTCTAAATCAAGAACACGTCGGAAGAATATGCTCTATTGACAAGGACGGATTTCCGCAGATAATTCCAATGAATTTTGTTTTCCTAGATGGTGCAATTTACATGCACTCTCATACCCGTGGAGAAAAGCTTGACAACATCAAAAACAACAACAAGGTTGGATTTGAGGTTGATAGGGAGCTAGAGTTTCTGCCGTCATATTTTACGCATCCGACAGACGCGGCACAGGCAGACACGCTATACATTAGCGTGGTAATCAAAGGAACGGGAATCATAGTAAATGACAGAACAGAAAAGACACTTGCTCTAAACGGGCTGATGGAAAAATACCAGCCAGAGGGCAGATATGAAAAACTCACGCCAGACATGGAAGTAGTTGACGAGGTTGCAATAATCAAAGTCGTCCCAATCACGATGCGTGGAAAGTACAAAATCGGCCAGCACATGGGCAAGGGCGAGCGAAAAAAACTGGCCCAGAGTATCTTTGAGCGAAATTCCAAGACTGCAAGTGACACTCTCAAAATAATGGGCTTTGAGATTTCTGGAAACAGTGTGAAAATGATTGATGAGCCCCTTTGGTGATTTGGCACCAGCTCAAGTCTTTAATGTCGGCACCCACATTACTTTAAATTTCGACGGATGCAATTTGGATCGTTGCAACAAATACAGACATTCCAGATATCATCAGAGTTTGCCCCGACAGGGGACCAGCCGCAGGCAATAGCAAAGCTTGTCCAAGGCGTGCAGAAAAACAAGACCCAGACGCTTCTTGGTGTGACAGGAAGCGGCAAGACATTTACAATTGCAAATGTCATCGCAAGGACTGGGAAAAACACACTAGTCATTTCACACAACAAGACACTAGCTGCCCAGCTTTATTCTGAGCTAAAGCAGTTCTTTCCAAAAAACAATGTAGGTTATTTTGTATCATACTATGATTACTACCAGCCTGAAAGCTACTTGCCGCAGACAGACACCTACATAGAAAAAGACACTGCGATAAACGAGAAAATAGAAAAGATGAGACTGGAGGCAACTGCGATGCTGCTATCTGGCGAGCCCACGATAATTGTCGCGACCGTTTCTTGCATCTATTCGCTGGGCTCCCCAAAAGACTGGGAAGAAATGGCGACAACTGTTACAGTCGGCCCAGGCCAGAGCAGGTCGGAGCTGATAAAAAAGTTCATCAACGCAAGATACGAGCGCAATGACATCGAGC
>CAZETC010000038.1:3609-5622 GCA_964515435.1 uncultured Candidatus Nitrosotenuis sp. | reverse complement strand
TAAAGGAAAAGAAAAAACTCAACTCCGTCAAGATATTTCCAGCAAAGCACTATCTTGTGGCAAGCGATGTGCGGCAAAAGGCAATAAAATCGATTAGGGCCGAGCTAAAACAAAGGCTGCCGGAGCTAAAAGAGCTAGAGCGACAGAGACTAGAGATGCGAACCAAGTTTGATCTTGAGATGATTGAAGAACTTGGATATTGCTCTGGAATTGAAAACTATTCAAGGCATTTTGACGGTAGAGCCCCTGGCCAAAAGGCGTTCTGCCTTTTGGATTTTTTTGGCAGTGACTATCTTTTGGTAATTGACGAATCTCATGTGACGCTGCCCCAGATTCATGGAATGCATGGCGGTGATCACACCAGGAAAAAATCGCTAGTCGAGTACGGATTCAGACTCCCAAGCGCGTTTGATAATCGGCCCCTAAAATTTGAAGAGTTTGAGCGCTATATCAAAAACTGTATCTTTGTCTCTGCTACTCCGTCAGATTATGAAAGGGAAAAGTCGTTCCAGATTGCAGAGCAGCTTGTCAGGCCCACAGGCCTCATAGATCCGCGCATCGAAGTCAGGCCCACAAAGGGCCAGATGGATGACCTCATATTTGAAATAAGAAAGAGAACAGAGCGCGGCCAGCGGGTCTTGGTGACCACACTTACAAAAAGAATGGCAGAAGACCTGGCAGAATATCTCTCAAAAAAACAGATCAAGGTCAGATACATGCACTCTGAGATAGAGGGGCTGCAAAGAACAGAGCTGATTAGGCAGCTCCGCCTAGGGGAATTTGATGTCCTAGTAGGCATAAACCTGCTCAGGGAGGGCCTTGACATCCCCGAAGTCTCACTTGTCGCAATACTTGATGCCGACAAGGAGGGTTTTTTGAGAAACTATACCAGTTTGATTCAGACTTTTGGCAGGGCTGCAAGAAACGTAGACGGCTCTGTCCTTTTGTATGCAGACACCATTACAAAGTCAATAAAAGCTGCAATGGATGAGACTAGTCGCAGAAGAGAAAAGCAGACGCAGTACAACAAAGAGCACGGCATCACGCCAAGGACGATTGTCAAGTCAATACCAGAACAGGTGGCATCCCTTGACGACATTAAAAACAAGACGCCGCACGACTTGTACACTGAAACAATAGAAATAGAGGCGCAGATGAAAAAATATGCAGAGGATCTTGACTTTGAAAATGCGATTCAGTGCAGGGACAGACTGAGAAGAATTCAAATCGAGCTGGAAAAGAAAAACGCACGATAAAAAAACAGAGGCAAGGAATTAAGCTCCTTTAGTGCGCTTTTGTGATTTGTACCTAGTTAAAGTTGCCTGCTGGGCCTTGTGGACCTTGGAAGGAACCAAGGTCTGTCCACGTGTTTTTGGAAGTCTTTTTGTAAATTACCAGGTTATCCATATCAGATGAATCAATGTACAAGTCACCAACTTTGCCCAATTTGTCTGGTGGCGGCCCCATACCAGTTAGCACCTTATTTTTGCCATTATTGCCATCGTCATCGTCGTCTGCAAATGCAAGCGGCTGAGAAATCATTCCTAGGATAATTACAAATAGGAAAAATACCAGTGGCGACTTGAACGACTATTGTTTGCTCACCACGTAATATTTATCTCTGATCTGCCAAAACCGGAACTGCCTGGCACCTTAGTTAGATCGATGTGGCCGTAAGAGGTAAATTGGTTACCTCCTTAATATGAAGATGTAAACTATTTATTTACATTTGTATACATTTGATATACATGCTAGAAAGGCTTTTCACCTCAAAGACCAGAGTAAGCGTACTTGAGGAGTTTTTGCTCAACCCTGGCACTGAATACCACATACGGGAGCTGGCAAGAATTGTAGATGCTACCCCAATATATGTACAAAAGGAGCTCAAAAATCTAGAATCTCTTGGTCTGCTCGGTAGCAGAAAAAAAGGAAACATGGTGCTCTACAAACTTCAGACGAAATCTCCAATAGCTGAAGATCTGAAAAGAATTTTTCTAAAGACTGAAAGCATTG
>CAZETC010000038.1:0-3599 GCA_964515435.1 uncultured Candidatus Nitrosotenuis sp. | reverse complement strand
ATTGGGCATGCCATAGCTGACCAACTTGATGCCAAAAAGATCAGGTTTGCTCTTATTTTTGGCTCCTTTGCAAAAGGAATTGAAGCACCAACAAGTGATGTCGACATGCTCATAGTAGGAAATGTAAACGAAGATGATATTCTACGATCTATTTCAAAAACAGAAAGAAGAATAGGACGTGAAATAAACTTCATACTGTGGACAGAAAAGGAATTTCTACAAAAGATACGAGAAAATATTCCGTTGATAAAAGAAATCTTAAACACACCAATAATTATGATTGTCGGTGGAGAGGATGAATTTAAGCGATCTATTAAGCAAAGGACTGGCTGAAAAATTCCAGTCAGACCCAGCACAGATTAAAAAAGAAATGGACATAGCTAAAAATGATCTTGCTTCTGCAAAAAAGATGCTAACCATACAAGAATGGAGTTGGGCTCATAACGCAGCGTATAATGCTATGCTACAGGCAGGAAGGGCTTTATGTTTTCAAAGGGATATAGGCCAAAGAGCTCAGAACATCATGTGGCCGTAGTCTCATTTGCAGAGGCAGTTTATTCGGCCAAGTTTCCAAGTGAGGTGTTGCAGGCCTTTGGCAAGGCTAGGCTGAGAAGAAGCGAGTCCATGTATGACAGGGCAGGCTCTATATCTGAAACACAAGGAAGGAACCTTGTAGACAAGGCAGAAATTTTTGTCAACCAAACAAAAGAAATTATCAAGATGTAACCAAAGTAGGACCGAAATTGTGTTTTTGATGTTGAAATTTTTTTAAATTAATGTGGACCAGTTGGACCTTGGTTTCTGGGTTTGGCTCATTAAAAGCCAATTACAGCCAAAGCCGCACTTCATGACCAAATGCTTTATTCCCATGAAAATGCGTTTGTAACGAAATTTGGATGTTGTTTTTAGTATCCAGTCCTCAAAATGATCCCGAGTCTGATCGGGTGAGATCTTTGCCAAGCTGTCGTAATCAGTGATTCCAGTAAAAGCTAGAAATTGATCTAAATCCCACTTGTATTTGCTGTGTGTCTAGATTTGGTAGCAGATTCAAAAAGAGGCTTCTTTGTATGATTGGGCATGCGGGGTTTTGAAATATGCACGATAAGCTGAAAATACGCGGGGCAAGGCACCACAATTTGAAAAACCTGAATCTGGATATTCCAAAAAACAAGCTTGTAGTTATAACAGGTGTCAGTGGCTCAGGGAAAAGTCCAAAGAAGGTATGTGGAATCGTTATCCGCATATGCCAGGCAGTTTTTGGAAATGATGGACAAGCCAGACGTCGATTCCATTGAGGGGCTATCACCTGCCATATCAATCCAGCAAAAAACCACGTCAAAAAACCCCCGCTCCACTGTCGGCACAACAACTGAAATTTATGATTACTTGAGACTGCTTTACGCAAGAATAGGAATTCCGCACTGCCCCAAGTGCAGTCGCAAAATTTCAAACCAGTCAGTCGAATCCATTTGCGAATCCATTTTCAAGGATTTTAGCGAAAAGCAAATCCTGGTTTTAGCGCCGCTGATTCAGAGAAAAAAAGGCACGTACGAGAAGCTCTTCGAGCAGGTAAAAAAGGACGGATTTTCGCGCGTGCGCGTAAATGGCGAGGCCATCCTAGTCGAGGATGAAATTCCAAAGCTTGACAGGCAAAAATGGCACAACATCGAAATTATTGTGGACAGACTCAAGGCATCAAAGGCCGAAAAAAGCAGACTCTTTGAGGCAATCCAGACAGCACTCAAAACAGCAAAGGGCTCTGTCCTGATATCGTCAGAAAAAGACGAAAAAATGTTCTCGCAAAACAATGCCTGCCCGTACTGCGGAATTACGATTGGCGAAATAGAGCCAAGGACGTTTTCGTTCAATTCCCCGTTTGGATCATGCAAGACGTGTCATGGATTGGGAGTAAAGATGGAGTTTGATCCTGACCTTGTCATACCAGACAAGACCAAGTCGATTCTTGACGGAGCGATTGTCCCGTGGAGCGGTAGGTTTTCGTCATTTAGAAAACAGGAGCTCAGGGCAGTCGGAAAAAAATTCGGATTTGATCTGATGACTCCGATTAACAAGCTCAAGCCAGAATACCTCAAGGTAATTTTGCACGGAACCGACCAAATGATAAAGTTCCAGTACGAATCCCAGACCACAGACTCGTACTGGCAGTACACCAACTCCTTTGAGGGGGTGCTAAACAACCTGCACCGGGTCTTTATGGATACGGATTCAGAGTCAAAGCGGGAATGGCTCAAGCAGTTCATGCGGGACATCCCGTGCAATGTCTGCAACGGAAAGAAGCTAAAGCCAGAAGCACTTGCAGTGAGGGTGAATAGTTTTGGAATCAGCGAGATATGCGATTTGTCAGTTGATGAGTGCTACGATTTTTTCAAGGACATCAGTCTGACAGAGACTGAGAAATACATCGCAAGAGACGTCCTCAAAGAAATAACTGAGAGGCTCGAGTTTCTAAAAAACGTCGGCCTCAACTATTTGACACTGAACAGGCAAAGCTCAACTTTGTCCGGAGGGGAATCGCAGAGAATCAGGCTTGCTACACAGATAGGCTCAAACCTGACAGGGGTTTTGTATGTGCTTGACGAGCCCACGATAGGCCTGCACCAGCGGGACAACGTGAGGCTAATCAAGACTCTAGTCAAGCTGCGGGATTTGGACAATACCGTAATAGTAGTGGAACATGACGAGGAGCTCATCAAAAATGCTGACTGGATAGTCGACTTGGGACCTGGTGCCGGAATTCACGGAGGCGAGGTAGTCTTTGAGGGGACCGTTTCGCAAATACTAAACAACCACAAGTCAGTTACAGGGGACTATCTCAAGGACAAGACACGCATCAAGCTCGAGTCAAAGACGCGAAACCAGAAGGGCAAGCTTGTAATCAGGGGTGCTGCAGAAAACAATCTCAAAAACATTACAGTCGAGATTCCTCTAGGGTATCTTGTTACGGTGACAGGCGTCTCCGGCTCTGGCAAGTCAACTCTGATAAACGAGATTCTTTTCAAGGCACTTGCATTACATTTTTACAAGACAAACGAAAGGCCAGGAAAACACAAGGACATCCAGGGAGTGGAAAACATCGACAAGGTAATCGCAATAGATCAGTCCCCGATTGGCAGGACGCCGCGCTCAAACCCTGCCACATACATTGGCGTCTTTACTCCCATTCGAGAACTGTTCTCAAACACAGAGACCTCAAAGGAGCGCGGATACAGCCCCGGCCAGTTCTCGTTTAACGTAGCAGATGGGCGGTGCTTTGCATGCGAGGGTGATGGCGTCAAAAAAATAGAGATGCAGTTCCTATCAGATGTATATGTGAGGTGCGACGAATGCAAGGGAAAGCGCTACAACTCTGAGACGCTTGCCGTTTTGTACAAGGGAAAAAACATCTCAGACGTGCTGGACATGACAGTTGAGGAGGCCTTGGAGTTCTTCAAGAACGTCCCAAAGATTAGGCGAATTTTGCAGACAATATACGATGTGGGCCTAGGCTACATCAAGCTCGGGCAGTCATCTACTACGCTTTCTGGCGGCGAGGCGCAAAGAGTAAAGCTTGCGTCTGAGCTCTCAAAGCGGGACACGGG
>CAZETC010000037.1:7678-12252 GCA_964515435.1 uncultured Candidatus Nitrosotenuis sp. | reverse complement strand
AATCAAAGCTGACGTTGGTGGCATAGGCGGGCACACAAGACCTAGTGACGGGCTACTGGACGCTGTGAGAAGAACGATAAAAGGTGCTGGGAACCTCTTGCTTGACTATTACATTGGATATTCTGGAGATGACGTTCACGTCATAATGTCCCATACTAAGGGCACCGACAACACTGAGATCCATGGCCTTGCATGGAAGGCGTTTGAGGCTGGAACCGAGGTTGCCAAGTCAGAGGGACTCTATGGGGCAGGCCAAGATCTGTTAAAGGACTCTTTCTCAGGGAACGTCAAGGGAATGGGACCTGGAGTTGCAGAGATAGAATTCGAGGAAAGGCCGAACGAGGCATTTACTGTTTTGGCAGCAGACAAAACTGAACCGGGCGCATTCAACTATCCATTTTACAGGTTATTTGTTGATGCATTAAGTAATACAGGGTTGATTGTAAACAAGTCTCTTGCAACAGGTGTGAAATTCAACATCATGGATGTTGAGGAGGGAAAGATCGCCGAGCTTTCGCTCTGGGAGGACAAACCGATTTTAGAAGCAGCACTGATGTATCCTGGGAGATATGTAGTTTCATCTGTTTTTACAAAGTCTGGGGAGCCAATTGTCGCCTCATCCACAGACAGACTGCACAACATAGCTGGCACCTATGTGGGAAAGGACGATCCGATTGCTATAGTCAGGACTCAGAAGAACTTTCCGGCAACAGAGGAATTGGGAAGTGTTTTCAACAACCCGCATTACGTAGCTGGGAACACGCGTGGAAGCCACCACATGCCTCTGATGCCAGTCAAGATAAACACGGCAGCATCGATTGACTTTTGCATTCCGATTGTAGAGTCGCTGGTATTTTCAATGCATAATGGCAAATTCACAGGTCCATTCGATGGGTTTTCAACCCCAGATTGGGATTACGTGAGAAACGTAGCTACTCAAAAAGCACTTGCCATGAGAAGCCAGGGATTCATTCATCCCGCGACGCTGGTTCCGGCGGAGCTGGAATATGCGGAAGGATACAAGGCAGTAATCGAAGATTTGCAGAAAAAAATGAAACCGATTGAGTCTACGAAAGGATCACGTGGAAACAAAAAGTACGAAGACCCAGATTAACCAAAGCAAACCATGCTATATCAAAAAACACAACAATAAGGTTAAGTGTAACAAACCAGTCATTCAACTATGAGAGCAAAGCCAACAAAGGAAAGTGTTTTTTTGTTTGTGATTGGCATTGTCACCAACATATTCATATCAGTTTTTGGTCAGATAATACCGAACGCTGTGACTGGGTTTTTCCGAGAGATCGGTGCGGCGTTTATACTAGTGCTTGTCTTCGCGTTTGCGTTCACGTGGTTCCTAAAAGCAAGACCGCATAACAGACCAAAAAAATACTTTATCATCACATTTGATGTGTGTGGCCAGGAGGTTCAGATTGATGGAATGCGAACCGAGTTTAGAAACCACGATGTGGCGTGGAGCTTCATGAAGCAGTACAAGGCAGACTATCCGATGCACAACTTTGCGATGGTCGCAGATGCAAAGGGCTCTGAAAAGAAAACAATTTTCAGATACATCTAAACTAGTTTCGAGCACAAGTTCTAAATACCAAATTAGAAAAACACAAGCAAATTGACACTGGATGTAATCCAAGAAAAAAACCTGACAGACATAATCAACTATGCCCTAGAATACCCAAGCATGGTTCTCTCCATTACGAAAAGCAGTGCGGAACAGCCTAGATCGGCAGATTTTGTTTACGGTGTGTACGTCGGATACATATCTGGTGTGTTTTTTGATAAATTTCTTTCCGAAAATAACAGGTTCCTAAACGATGGCGAGTTATCCGACTTTTATTCAAAGTTGGCAGGCAGGAATGCTGAGATCATGCTAAAGATCAAAGCGCATCTTAAGGCAAGCAAATAGCTTTAGACGGTTTGCTTTTATTTTAGACCAAGTAAAAATCCCAGTGTGAAGTTTTCCTTAATTTCTAGCGCATTTGAAAAAATGGAATCGACGTCAAAAAGACTGGAGCTCACACGGCACCTAGTGGAACTATTCAAAGCGACACCAAAAGAAAGCATCTCAATGGTAGTCTATCTGATTCAGGGAAAACTTAGGCCTGATTATGAAGGTGTGGAGCTCGGCATTGCAGAAAAGCTTGCAATAAGGGCAATCTCAAAATCAGCTGGCACGCCAGTCAGAAAAATAGAACAGGCATTCGTAGAGGATGGCGATTTGGGCCATGCCGCATCCAAAATCCTAGAACAAAAAACCCAGACCACATTTCTAATGCAGCAGATAACCACCGAGCGCGTCTATGAGACTTTACTTAAGATTGCAAAACTTGAAGGGGCAAGATCTCAGGATATGAAAATGAAATACATATCAAGCCTCCTAAATGACGCAACACCGCAAGAGGCCAAGTTCCTCCTCAAAATAATGTTGGGCACACTTCGGCTCGGAATAGCAGACAATACGGTGATGGATGCACTAGCAATCGCATTTACAGGATCACGCGAAAATCGCACAAAACTAGAAGCTGCGTACAACGTATCGTCGGATCTTGGAAGAGTTGCAGAAGCAGTCTCTCAAAATAACATAGACGGATTGAATGATTTTCATATTGCGTTGTTCAATCCAATCAGACCAATGCTTGCAGAACGCGTCAAGAGCGCTGAAGAAGCAGTAGAAAAGCTTGGAAAGGAATTTGTTGCAGAGTACAAGCTTGACGGGGAGAGAGTGCAGATTCATTTTGGTGATCAGAAGGTCGTCTTGTTTTCACGAAGGCTTGAAAACATCACGAATTATTATCCAGACATAGTAGAAAACATCCCAAAGGCACTGAAAACAAACGAGGTCATATTAGAAGCAGAAGCAGTAGCAATAAACGAAGACAGCGGAGAGTTTCTCCCATTCCAAGAACTGATGCATAGGAGAAGGAAATATGATATTGCAAAAATCGTGGAACGTTATCCTATTACGGTCAACCTTTTTGACGTATTGTACCTGAATGGAAAAGAGCTCTTAAACTCCACATATGAGGAGCGACGAAAAAGACTTGAGGAAATAGTCCTAGAAAACGAGTTCATAAAACTAGTTCCAAAAACCACAGTAAGAACAGAAAGCGATGTGGAGGATTTTCTTGAGAACGGCATCAATGCAGGTTGTGAGGGCCTGATGCTCAAGGTTCCTGACGCACCATATCGAGCTGGGGCAAGGGGGAGCAACTGGCTGAAGCTAAAGCGCGAATACAGAAACGAGTTAGGAGACAGCCTCGATCTGGTAGTCATTGGAGCGTTCTTTGGCAAGGGAAGGCGCACTGGGAGATATGGTACACTTTTGCTTGCAACGTACAATCAGGAAAACGACACGTTTGAGAGCATTTGCAAGGTTGGAACTGGGTTTACAGATGAAAACCTGGACCAGTTTTATCAGATTCTCTCAGACAAGGTCATCATCAAAAAAAATCCAAGAATTGAAAGTGGAATGGAGGCAGATGTGTGGTTTGAGCCAGAACTGGTAATCGAAATTGTTGCTTCTGAAATTACGCTGAGCCCGATTCACATGACAGCAAAAGACGTTATACGGAGGGGGAGCGGCCTTGCGCTTAGATTCCCCAAATTCACGGGCAAGATTAGAATGGAAAAGGCGCCAGAGGACGCATCGACTGACCAAGAAGTAATTACGCTCTACAAAAATCAGAAGAAGGTCACCCAGAGCGTTTCTGAAGAAGTCTAACCATGCAAGATTAATTAATCCCCTGTCAAGTTATACAGAAGGATGTATAGTGGAGAGCTAGAGGTCCAGGCAAAACGAAAAGCGATTGCAGTTTTACAAGACGAGATAAATAGAATTCTAAACGCAGCCAGAGAGCTTGCAACCCTGACTGACCTCATTATGAAAAAGGACAAGGCTGGGATCAAGGCAGTAAACGAGCAAATCTCAAGCATTGAAGAAGAAGTGGAAAACCTCAGACGAAAGATTACCCGCGAAGTGGCAGATGTGGGGGGCCTGATAATGAACAGGGAAAACCTTCTCAACACGGCATACACAATGGATGAAATCGCAGGATACATTACAGGTATTGCGTTCAAACTGTCAAATATCAAGTCAACTACACTAAAGTCATCAGGACTGGACGCAGATATCGCGGCTTTAATCGAATTGCTAGTTGACGAAGTGTACAAGCTAAATGAGATCGTTCGCGGACTGAACACAAACGCCGCAAGCGCAATCGAGCTTGCCCAGGAAACCCAAAAAATAGAACGCGAAATAGACAAAAAATACCGAATGGCAGTGGTAAAAGCACTAGACGAGATAACCAATACAAAAGAACTAATGCTCGTAAAGGACGTAATACAGGGAATTGAAGAAATGTCAGACAAATGCCAGCAAGTGTCTGACTCGTTCATTCTGCTTGCGCTAAGCCTTTAACTTTATCAAGCTGGCATCTCAAAAACCAAATAATTTTTAGTGACTGACCAACTGGGCTATCATGCAAGGCGAGTTAATAGAGAACCGAATCGTCATATGGGATGCTGATGAGGCTAAAAGCATTTTTTCAGAGTCATAC
>CAZETC010000037.1:7173-7668 GCA_964515435.1 uncultured Candidatus Nitrosotenuis sp. | reverse complement strand
GTCATACTATGGAAAACCAATTGGGATTGCAAAACCAAAGCCAGAAGAAATCGATGTCCCCTTAATTCTGGATTTGATCGAGGGATACTACCTACAAGAGAAAGCTCAATTAACAATTCACAAGACAAAAAAGAAAATTACGAAGGCACAGCTACTTGAAATTTGTAGAAGTGAATACCATAATTTTGATAAAAAATATCAGGTTTACAAAGACTTTAGAGATAAAAAGTACATTGTTAATCCGGGAATAAAGTTTGGATGTGATTTTGCTGTGTATCAGCGAGGCCCTGGAATAGATCACGCACCATACTTGGTCCAGGTCTACAACAAAAGCGATACAATTTCTTCCACTGGCGTGGTACTGGCAGGGCGACTCGCAACCAGCGTAAAGAAGAATTTCATTTTGGCAATACCCCACGGAGACAAGGTAAGTTATTTAGCGCTTGATTGGTGGCGGGCCTAGATTTTTTTTACGTGTTCTGCAATTTTGTTATA
>CAZETC010000037.1:3655-7163 GCA_964515435.1 uncultured Candidatus Nitrosotenuis sp. | reverse complement strand
ACATGTCTTTTGTTATTTGAAAATCATGAGAGTTTTTCCATTTCCCGTAGATTCTGATTTCTTTGATTGAAGGATCAACAAAAATTGTTGCGTCATTGACAGACTGCTTTGCTATGAGTTCGTTTAGCTCAGTGTCCTTGTTTAGTTCTTCCGCTAGAAGGCCGCCGTTCCATGTTACTGATTTTACTTTCTTTGCCCCAAAGTGACCCTCTGTGTTTAGAATTGTTCTTGCCACATACATTGCTGGGTGTACGGCATCAATTTTTACTATAAAGTGCGCCTGAAATCTGTCCTGAGTCCCCCAATGTGAGATTGTCGAGTCCTGCATTCCCTACCCCTTTTGGATGATTTGGATCAAGTCAATGTTTGAATCTTTTAACTCAACTGTACCACGATTAGTGATCATTCGTGTGGTTTGGGAGAAATTCCGGCCATAGTAGTCTTTTGCCTTCTCTACGGATTCGGTTCCAATTTCCTTTGGCGTGGAACCAATTCCAATCTCTTTTAACATATGTGAAACCTTTTCTGGCCAAGTCTCATAAACGAAAGTATCTGACTCTGAGTCATGCATATTTTTTGTTGGCTTGATACCCACAAATAAAGTTTTGACATACAATTGATCGAAATAAATAGCACGAGCGAAGTGCCAAATCTATGCTAAAGTTCCAAAACAAAGTTGTCCTAGTCACTGGGAGTGGAACCGGCATTGGCCAGACAGTTGCCAAGTTATTTGCGGAAAATGGGGCAAGTATAATCATTTTAGGCAGAAGAAAAGAACCGCTTGAGGAAACAAAGAAAATTCTTGACGAGATAATTAGCAGAGTAAAAAGCAATGCGAAGGTTTTGCTGTTTTCAGGGGTAGATGTGAGCGATGAGAATGGGGTTTCACAGATGTTTGACAGCCTCAAAGGCTCAAATGTGTATGTGGATATCGTGGTAAATAATGCAGGGGTCTCAGGACCTGTAACGTGTTTCCCAAACTCGCCGTTGGATGAATTCAAGAGTGCAGTTGGCATCCATCTAACGGGCACGTTTTGGACATCGGTTCAAGCGCTAAAAGTGATGAAGGAAGGCTCGAAGATAATTACAATTTCAACATTTTTTACAGAAGAACGATCGTTTGAACAAAGGCCATACAGGTTCCGTAGTCCATACACTGCGTCGCAAGGTGCAAAGAATAGGCTTGCAGAGGCAATGTCGTGGGAACTGACAGAAAAAGGAATCGTCTCGATTGCCACGAATCCAGGGCCTGTTCACTCCGATAGAATTTACAAGACTGTTTATCCAAAGGCCGCTGCAGAGTTTTTGCGGGTCAGCGGTTTTGAGGATCTCAGTCCGGCAGAAGTAGAGATTGCAAACAAAGACATTGTCGGATTGCTTGGAGAGAACGAACAAACGGTCAGCGAGGGAATCAACAAGGCTGCAGCAAATGTAGCGAAAATGAAAAATGGTGATGTGCAAAAAATTGCGCAGACACTAAGGAAACTACTGGCAAAGATACAAGAGATTGCAGAAAAAGTTCAAAAAAATACCTCGTTTATGATCGCAGACAGACAGTTTTTGTCTCAGATTCAAGTTGCTCAAACTGTCCTGACCCTTGCCGATGACGACATCTCAAAAATACTGAATGGCAAAGTGATCCCCGGAGACAGAGTCTTTTATCCAGTAAAACCCCACATCACAACACTGATTCCCCACGTACCACAACCAAGTTTTGCATCACAGGTGGTCGTATTTGCAATTGATGCCACAGACAAGGCAGATTCAGAGCGGGCAAAGTTTCTTGCAGAATACGTAGAAAAAAATGGCGGAAAGGCAGTCTGCCTCATTTCTGGAACGACCGCAAAAGAACACCAAGATGCGATTAGCGCAAAATTTCATTCCCATGTTGTTGATTTAAAGAGCCCAGAAGAGGTCCTCAGATGGCTAAACACGGCAAAGAGCCAGGGGAGCCTAGCTACCATAGTATACGTTACTGGCAAGGTTCCAGCAGACATAAAGATCACAGATCTTTCACGAAAGAAATGGGATGACCTGGTTGACAAGTTCATAAACACCCCCGCCACGGTACTTCAGACTGCCTTTGAGGTTTTTGTTCCCGGAGGCAAGAAAGACCCACGATTATACAAGAATGCACTTGCCACAGCAATGATAATTGGCCCAGACTTGCCAACTGGTGCCAAGGTTTCAGGTGCAGATAGAGCTCGGGTCGAGGTATTTCGAGGAGCACTAAGGCCATTTGCAACCACAGTCAATCAGGAATTGAGCGACGTTTTAAAATCAAGGATAAGATTATTCCTCGTTCTGCCTGGAAGCATTGACGGAAAAGATGTGGACAATGATAAAATTGCGCGCGCGCTTGACTATTTTGTAACAGAGGCAGCAAGAAGATCTTCAGAGGTAATATTCTGTACAGATGAGACAAGAGAGTAATGAAAAAGTTTTCCGACCTTAGAATTGGGGAAGAGTTTTTTTCCACGTGCACTTTTTCGAAAAAAGAACTGGAAGCATACCTTGGCTTTTCAAGAATAAAGAACATGATTTTTGACAATGATGAATACAGTAATGTGGTGTCTGGTCGTGCCATAATTTCTAGAATGGAAGGCGAGTTTACTAGACTCAGCCAAATTTATGGCAACATGATTTTGTTATACGGCATGGATGGTGATCCGAGCTGGGAGAACAGAAACGCACGATTTCTAAAATCGTTACACATTGATGAGGTACTGAAAATAAAGTTCACAATTTCAGACAAAAAAGAGCTCGATGATGAATTCGGCATTGTTTCTGTTGACTTTGAAGGCAAAAAAGAGAACGGTGAGGCGGTGGTTATTGCAAACCGCAACCTCTACAGGATTAAAAAAGAACCGCAGAAATAGCTTCGAGTATCGTAATTGGTTTATTCAGGCACGCAAGTGGTTTCCAGTTTCCCATCCTTTATTTTGATGTGCAGGTATCGGTTGTCTTGAAAGACAAGTGTTATCCCGCCATCTTTGTCTGGGTCTTCTACCTTAACTAACTCCTGCATCCGGATCCCGTCAAATTTTACCATACTAATTTACCTGCAGTACTGGATTATATTCCTTAATCAGTATTTGAGGGCCAGAGCCCGCTACCATCCAGAAAAAGCTTGATTGCAGTAGCAATTATTACTGCACTGATTAGTATTCTTATGCTGTTTTCTTTGAGATCTAAGGATAGTCTGGCACCTACAAGGCCTCCCCCAAACGCACCAATTGAAAGCAACAATGCATAATCAAAATCAGAGTGTCCAAGAAACGAATGTGCTATCATCCCTGAAGCAGATGAGAACAAAAGTATCAGTTGCGACGTTGCGGTTGCATTTTTGATAAGCAGCCCTAGCCCCACTATCATCAATGGGACAAAAATTATTCCTCCACCGATTCCGAAGAAGCTTGATAATATTCCTGCAGAGAAGCTTATTGCTGCAGAAGCCACTGCCATTTGTTTTGAAACATTGTTTTGTCTTTGTTCCATGTTTCGTTTT
>CAZETC010000037.1:1744-3645 GCA_964515435.1 uncultured Candidatus Nitrosotenuis sp. | reverse complement strand
ATGAATAGATAAAAACATGAACCAATCAATACTAGCCCGAATAAAATTTTGAACATCGCTGGAGTAACATCTGCAGACACAAAGGCGCCAAGAATTGCTCCTGGAATTGACATCAGCCCTAGTTTTAGCCCTATTTTATAATCTAGGCGCTTTTGTTTTGCATAAGACGTAGCAGATGCAACGGAGTTACTAAATGCCGCAAAAAGGCTGCTGCTGGATGCAATTGTTGGCGCTACGCCAAGAAATGTCAATGCTGGAACTATGATAATTCCTCCACCAAGACCAATTATAGAACCCACTATACCAGCCACAAATCCAAGTGGGATTAGCCACAGATTTTCAAACATTTTTGCTATACTGAGTTATTAACTATTGAACCTTGTCCTAACGTTTAGCAGGCAAATTCTTTGGGAGTAAAACCGAAAAGATGGTTGGCCTGTTAGTCACACTGATTGTTCCTTGATGTTGTTGAACTATGTTTTTTACCGCTTGCAATCCAAGCCCAGTACCACGCAGTTTCGTAGTAAACAACGGCTCAAACACCTGAGCAATGAGATCGTCTGGTATACCCGGGCCAGAGTCTTGGATCTGTATTGTCACCGCATCAGCTGTTTCATCAAAGCGTATTATGATGGTACCAGAATGATCCATTGCCTGAACTGCATTCATTATTAGATTCGTAAATACGGTTGTGATTTTTTCCATGTCGCAAAAAAGACGCACGTCATTGAACGGTTTATGTATTTTGATGTGTTCAGGTATCGCTAACTTGTTTATGGCAGAGTTCATTATGTCACGCATGGAACATCTATCACAGTTTAGCGGTGAAATTCTAACGAAATTCAATACTTCGTCCAGCTGAAACGCTAGTCTAGACGCCGCATCATCCATCGAGCCAAGAAGACGCAGAAGGTCTTCAGAAATGTTCGGAGAATGCTTCAGTTTTACGAGCTCAATTGTGTTTTTGATTATGGCCAACGGATTGCGCATGTCGTGTGCTAGCCTTGCAGACATCTCACCAATTGCGGAGAATCTTGCAGTCTTGAAAAGCTCGGTCTGAAAACGACTAAGCTCGTTAATTTTTTTTGTCATTTCATCAAGAAGCCAATCACGCTGCTCCTTTATTTCCGCAAATTTTGCAAGTTTCTTTTCTAGCATCTCCAGATCTTTTTGCTGAGATGCATACTCTTTTGCAATTGCTTGTTTTTCACCCTCAAGTATTCGGATTCTGTCCAAGTATGTATCCTCAACATCATGTTCCATATTCAATGACGGTTTTGGTTCTGCCAAGAGCCAATATTTCTGGTCGAGCTCAAGTAATAATGGGCCGTCTGTTCAGTTCAGACATACGTCGTGTATATAAACAACTGCCAGAGGTAACCGTCCTTATTCGTAGTGAGCTCCAGCTGGATTGTCTTTGAGCCCAAGACGAGCTGCTTTGACTTGCTATGAGGCTTGGTGCCACTTTGGTGGAACTGGCGCAGTCCTTCAATCCATTCATCCGCGTCTGCAAAACCATCTGGTTTTTCTTGTTGCCAACAATTACAAACCAAATTTTGTATTGCGACATTAAACACAGTTTTAACTGAATCAATTTGCGACATGAATGGATCCGTTTGGATTAGTGTGATAGCAATTTTCGGCTTGTCTGGAGAGCCAACCATGTGAACATTACCAAGGAATCTTCCGGCACTGTCATTTAGCTCAGTTGATGTGCAATATTTGATGTCTTTTTGCTTTTCCTCACTTGTAAAAAATGTGCAATACTTTGCTATATCCTCCGGCGCATCCAATCGAATTGGAGAAGACATCGATATACCGTTTTCAGCTAGCCTTTGTTTTAGTAATAGATTATTTTCCACGTATTGGTTTTGCATGGTTTGCTGTCCATCTTTGCCAAC
>CAZETC010000037.1:0-1734 GCA_964515435.1 uncultured Candidatus Nitrosotenuis sp. | reverse complement strand
GATCATGGCAGCTGTAAGAATCACAGCGATTGTGGCAACTGCAAGTAAAATTTTTTTATTTATCATTTTTTGTTGATCATTTTGAACTACAGATAAGCGTTTCCAAACGATTCATCAAATCGAAATTATTTCTAGCTTTGAATTCTCTGTTATATTGAACTTGTCTACGAAGCCTGAAGTTACCTCAAGCACATATTTTGCTTCTTCTCCATTTCCATTTGTGAATGTGCAGGCCATGGTTTCTAGGGCAGATTTGCATGGCTGTGTATCTTTTTCAATGTGAACTATTCTTCCGTCTGCGTCAATCCAAATTAGATCTAATGAAAACTGCATGTTAAGCATCCACATAGAGCGAATTCCTTCGTCTTCAAAGACAAAAAGCATTCCTTGCTCATAGGGTAGTTTTTCCTGGAACATCAGTCCCCGCGTCTGCAGTGACTTTGTGTCAGCTATTTGGACTTGAAGTGTGACATCACCGATTTTTATGATCCCCATTGGAAATTCCGTTTGCTCGAGCTTGATGTCCTTTGGTATAGACAACATTCCAATCACGCCGATTATTACGGCTGCAACTATAATTGGGATCAGAATTTGGGCTCTAGTTGCCACAAAAATACAAAATTATCTAGTCGTTAAAAACTAACGCGTCCCTAGAGAATGTCAAGACCGAACAATACTGTTAACTGGCAGATGCAAGCTCAAACAATAGCGCATCTTTAGGCTAGAATATAAAGTACGTTTGAGTTATGAAACCAATTTGAAGAAAAAAGGCGAAATCAGATTAGAGTCCATAAAGGCCGCCCACAAGTCAGCAAAACCAAAGATGACAAGGGTAGAGGACTACCTCGAAGTCATTGCAGAGCTTGTAGAGTTGAAGGGATACGCTACAACGCTGGATGTCTCAAGATACATGAACGTGAGCGCCCCAAGTGTGACAAAGATGCTTCAAAGACTAGACGAGAATGGTTATCTAAAATACGAAAAATACCACGGGATTAACCTTACCACGAAAGGAACCAATCTAGCAGACACGATACGACAGAAACACGGCATACTGCTGGAATTCTTTGAGATATTGGGGATCGAGCACGAAACTGCAAACCAGGATGCGGAGGGCATAGAGCATCACCTAAACCCAAAGACAATCAAGCAGTTAAGAAAATTTATCACTTATTTGAAATCAAACCAGAAACTTCTTGAAGGATTCAAGAGTCCTTGATAAACACTTCAATGTCATTTTTTGAAAAAGCCGAGTGTGCCAGAGATTTGCCGGTATCAGAGCGTTTTGATATCTTGATCTTTCCATGTCTTGCGACTCGTGCAGTTGCCATGTATTGCCCCTTGACATAGATCTCAGCAAGCAGTCCGTTGTATCTCTTGTTTACGGAAAACAGAAGAGAGCTCTTTGATTCGGAAAAATCAAAATCGATGTCAGATTTATGCGAGCCAGTAAAGTAACCTGATTCATCTGAGTCTTTTGCCTCCACATCTATGTGAACGTGTAGGATTTTTTCAAGATCGTTTATTGTTGAACCTCCCCTTCCGATTAGCGATGGAACCGACTCTTTTTTGACTCTGATTTTTATGTTGTTCTCAGACAGAATTTCAATTTCTGGATTTGGATCGAATCTACGTATTGTTTCTCGAATTTTCTCGGAAGCCAGCTTTTCTATTCCAGACTTTGTTTCGGTTGCCGAGGCAGGCACGATTACGTTTTCCTCGCCAAATGTGTAG
>CAZETC010000036.1:8776-12364 GCA_964515435.1 uncultured Candidatus Nitrosotenuis sp. | reverse complement strand
TCATTTGTTTTGGCGGGTGCTTCATCAGATATGCACATGCGGGAATTACTGGCCCGCCAATCTTTCTTTCAAGTGCCAGCTTTGCAAGTCTTATCGCATCAATCACTATGCCTGCAGAGTTTGCCTTGTCGTCAACTTCCAATCTCACTTCCATGTTGTATGGGATGTTTGCCCACTGCCTTCCCTCTATTCTCATGAACATCAGTTTTGTGTTGCCAAGAAATGGAATAAAGTCAGATGGCCCTACATAGATCTGGTCGTCTGCCAGTCTTTTGGACAGCTGGGATTGCACGCTTTCTGTTTTTGAAATTCTCTTGCTTACCAGCCTTTCCTGCTCTTTCATATTCAAAAAGTCGGTGTTTCCCCCTACGTTAATCTGGTAAGTTTTTTCTATTTTGGTTCCGCGGTCATCGCAGAGCCTTGCAAGGGTACGGTGAACTATTGTCGCGCCAACCTGACCCTTGATGTCATCACCAATTACCGGGAGTTTTTTTGCTGCGAACTTTTGCCCCCACTTGTTATTTGATGCGATAAATGACGGAATGCAGTTCACAAATGCCACGTCATTATCAAGGCATACTTGAGCCCAGAACTGGGTCGCCTTCTCAGATCCTACCGGGAGATATGATACTATTACTTCAGCACCCGTTTTTTCAATTGCCTTTTTGATTTCTTTTGTTATCTGTTCTTTTGATTTTTTGCTCTTTAGAGGCTTGACCCTGTTTTCCACCCAGATTCCCACGCCGTCAAGTGCTGGGCTCTCATATACAAGGGCCTTTGTTTTTGGCATCTTGTTTTTGTCAACCCAGTCGACCATGTTCGGGTATGCGTAGATTGCCTCGTTGATGGATTTTCCGACCTTGTTTGTCCCCACATCAAAACCTGCCACAAAGTCAAGATCATGTATAGAGTAAGAGCTGATTTTTTCGTGCATTAGCCCAATTACTTTTTGCCTTGGGTTCTTTCGATAGTACTCGATTCCCTGGATAAGGCCTGAAAAACAATTACCAATACCGACTAGCCCTACCTTGATTTTTTTTGCCAAGACCAACTGTGGTTTCGTCGAACTCGTTTTAAATTTTCCTACCTGAGTATGTTTATCGTGACACTGTCGCCTATCTTTTGGTTGGTTTGGTCGTACGCAAACGAGTCAACCACATATCGACCCTCTATGATTTTGGAATTGTCGTTTTTTTGCTGGTTCCACTCGAATACGTGCTGTTGTTTTGGCGCAAGCTTTAGGCCGTCAAAGGATGTAGAGAAAAACACGGTTCCGTCCAGTGCCCTGATTCGAAGGCTCGGCACGTCGTTTGAAAACACCAGATCAGTAGTCCCGGAATTAGCTATTTGAATTTGGATGATCTGACCTAGCTTGTAGTCTTGGTTTTCAACATGCACCGATATGGAGGAGCCATTGGCAGACACGGCATTTTGCGAGCTCAGGTTTTGAAGGTATACTCCAATTATTGCCCCAGCTGCTATTCCAATGACAACTGCAATAAGGAGGCCCTTTGGGATCATTTGGCGCTAGCTGCTCTATTTTCCCTTGAGCGCCATGTCTTTGGATATGTGTTTGGTGCCATGATTATTCTGTTTGTCTGAAACGCATAGCCCCTTGTTGCATCCTTTATTTCTGTCTCAGACAAGAGCGCCTCTGCAAGCGCGACGATTTCGCCCTTTTGCGTGTAAATTCCAACAAGGTCGCCCTTGGAAACACTTGAAGAGATCTGCAGCACCCCTGGAATCGCAAGCTGTGCACCGTGGCACAGTGCGTCCACTGCAGAGTCACGTATCACGACCGATTTTATTTCTGAGAGCGCATACTCTATTGGCATGATTAGTTTGTACAGCTTTGAACCATCGTTTTTTTCCTTCCAGTTAGCATATGCGTCTGCAAGCTCGTGCAGGGTTACGAGTTTGTTCTTGTTTTCAGCGAACTGGTGCACGCGGGAACGGCGAAGCTCAATCATGGTGGCCCCAGGCCCCAGTATCTCGCCAATATCATAATACAGCTTACGGATGTATGTTCCTGCCTCACACAAAACCCTCAGGAGCAAGAGCCTTTCTTTTTGCTCCATTACTTCCAGCTCATAAACTGTCCTTGTCCTTGTCTGTCTCAAAACCGCGGAACGCTGCGGCGGCTTTTGGTAGATTTCCCCTATGAACAATTTCA
The DNA here is from genome assembly GCA_964515435.1 of uncultured Candidatus Nitrosotenuis sp. Lineage (GTDB taxonomy): Archaea > Thermoproteota > Nitrososphaeria > Nitrososphaerales > Nitrosopumilaceae > Nitrosotenuis. The sequence continues at coordinate 10,191 of CAZETC010000036.1, read as the reverse complement.
GGACGCTTTCGAGCTTTTCTTGGCTTGGCAGGGAGTGCAGCCTGCCAAGGCCATAGTATTCTTTTGGCCCTAGCAGTAACACGCCAAGTGCCTTTGTCGCCTCGCCAAGACCCAGCGGCAGGACACCTGATACCTGCGGATCGAGCGTTCCGCTGTGCCCAATTTTTGGGAGCTGTAGAATTCTTTTTGCCCAGGCCACGGCCTCATGACTTGTTGGCCCCGGAGGCTTGTCCAAAAGTATCAGGCCATAGTTTAGCAAATCCTTGACTGATCTTTTGTCATAGTATACGCCGTACTGGTCGCTAGTGAGATCCTCGTCTATTACGACTAGGTTTTGTAGCTGCGATAGTGTCATATGAATTTCCTAACTGCCGCTATCGCGAATTCCAGCACTTTTTGCGCGTCAAGGTCGTCTGTGCTTATTATCACGTCAAATACCGACAGATCCGTCCCGAAATCAAAGCCGTAAAGCTTCTTGTACAGTATCTTGTTTTCATCGTATCGCTTTTTGACTATCTCAAGCGATTCATTTAGAGTTGTGTTGTCCCGCACCTGCATTCTTTTTGCGCTGTTCTCGTGCGAGCCCGCAAGCCAGATCTTGACTCCGCCGTCAACCAGCCACGGAAGGGTATAGCTTGTGATGACCACGTTGCCTTTGAGGAACAGGTCCTTTAGCTTTTCGTCCACTTTTCTGTCAAATTCATGGTTGTCCTTTCTTTGGTTTAGGAATTTCATTCCATCTTTTGTGTCCCACCAGTCATCGCCTTCTGTCTTGAATCCTTGTTCCTTTGCCAGCTCCTTTAGCACGTCACCACCGCTGAGGCTTTGCAGCCCGAATTCTTTTGCCAGCCCTTTTGAAATTGTAGTTTTCCCAATAGCGGGAGGACCTGAAATAATTATCGATTTCAGCAAATCTATGTGATATCCATCGATGTTTTGGTGAGCTTCATTATTATTCCGCTAAACGCAATCGATGCCAAAAAGTACCATGCCCAGAAATAAACATCGTTTACGTTGTTGCATACTTTTCCGTCGATTTTTTCGGCGGTGCATGTGAGCTGGAAAAAGTCTCCTGGAATCACATTAAGCGATACTGGCGACAGCGCCACAGTATATGCAAACAGTGGCGGGAGGACAAAATAGAAAATCAAGATCAGCGGTACAAACGTAATCATCATTGGCCTCATGTTCATCTGCATCAGCTCTTGGTTCAGTCTTGACATGTATGCTGATTTTTTGTTGAGCTCGGCCTGTTTTTCTGTGTCCTTCGACCTGAAGGCGGTCATTCTTTCCTTCTGCCAGGCTCTTGTCTCCTTCATTATTCTCTGGAGTTTTTCCTGGTCCACTAGCTTTTTGCGGACTCCAGAGTTGAAGAGATTCAAAAGTAGTGCAAAACCCAGAATCCCAAACATTGA
>CAZETC010000036.1:7897-8766 GCA_964515435.1 uncultured Candidatus Nitrosotenuis sp. | reverse complement strand
CTTTACCACAGGATCTGCGCTCCCGAGCGGCCCCTGGCTTATGCCAAAGAGGTCACCTTGCAGAAATATCGATTCTAAAAAATGTAAAATTACGACTGGTTCCATCTCAAAGACCTATCGCGTTTATTACCTCATTAGCCGCTTCTTCAATGTTTCCTTCAGCATTCAGGATTGATTTCATCGGTGCGCCAATCAGGACGGCACAGCTTGAGACCATTGCCTCCTGTATTGAGAGCTCTTGTTTGATGTTCTCAATCGATATCATATCGCGATCCCTTGTAGTGTCCTTCATTCTTCTGTTATAGATTTCCTCAGGCCGTGCAGAAACGGTGATGAAGTTTGCCGGCTTGAGCTCTTCAAGAACCTGATATGGGAGTCCTGGATAGAACCCTTCCTTTGTCGATATGAATGCGTGTGTGTCGATGATTACCACGTCGTGATTAAAGCTGGAGATCTTTTTTGCGGCCGTTTTTTGCAGAGCTTTTTGCTGTTCTACTGCGAGCTTACGTAGCTCGTCTCGGTTTACGATGCCGTTTTTCTTTGCCTCTTCAAACATCACGGTCCCAAAGCTGTGAACGCTGACGCTTTTTTTCTTGTTGTTTAGTATCTCGACTATTTTTGATACAAGTGTTGTTTTGCCGACTCCGGCAATGCCAACTATTACGACCTTTTTACTTTCGCCCAAGCAGCGCACCCAAACGAGGCATAACGACTTCGACTTGTTCTCTGATAAGCTGTTGATAATAGTTTATGAGAATGTCCACCATCAGCAGTATCCCTATACCACTTCCAAATACTCCAAGTACGTCAGAGACGCCTGCAAGCGCGCCAAGTATTGCAGAACCGATTATTGTCACAGACGGGATGTA
>CAZETC010000036.1:5402-7887 GCA_964515435.1 uncultured Candidatus Nitrosotenuis sp. | reverse complement strand
TGGCTGGTTTGACTTTCTAAATCCAGGGATCTGGACGTCTGCGTCAAGGAGGCTCTTTGCAGCGCTTTTTGGAGAAAGCCCGCCAAGCTCCACCCAAAGCCTTCCAAATACAATTACAATTCCTATCATAAAGATGACGTATACAACTGCCCTCATCGGATCTACCGCGGCAAGGTCAAGGCCCCTCGGAGGCGTGATGTAGTAAACGATTCCGCCTATCGGTGTTGACGGAGCTGTAGGGTCAAACTGCGCCAGAACGTTGAAAAACTGATTGTTGTTTCTCGGGTTCATGTTGGACCACAGCATCTGGCCCATAAATATCGCGTTCGCAGTAAGTGCTGATGCCAAGATTACAGGAATGTTTGAGACATACATGAGTTTGATTGGATATGTTGCGGAAAATCCCCTGTATTTTGTGGAAACAATTGGTATTTCGATTTTGATTGCCTGGGTGTAAACTAGAATCAAGAGTACACCCGCTGTGATAAACAGACCGAAAACGCTTGGAAGCTGGTTTGATCTAAAGAACACGCTGGTCAGATCGCCTTGCATGAATGATTGGGTTATGAACGGGGCAATGCCGATCATTCCACCGTCCCCTGCAGGTAGCGGACTGAACAGGCTCCACAGGATTTGCTGGGCAACGCCTGCCATGATGAAAAGGCTGATTCCGCTACCAAGGCCCCAGCCCTTCTGAATAAGCTCGTCTAGGAACATGATTATTACCGAGGCGGCAATCAGCTGTCCGATTATCACATGCAGTACCGTCGGGTTTGAGACTCCGGGCCCGTATACTGCTATGGCATAGACTAGTGATTCCACTATGATTACAATGTAAGTGACAAGTTTTGTCGCAGTCTGGAACACCCCTCGCTCGTCGGGCTTGGTAAAATCGAACTTGAGTATTTCAGAGCCCTTTAGCAGCTGCATCAAAAGCCCGGCTGTAACTATCGGACCGATTCCAAGCTCCACTAGTGTTCCTTGCTGCGATGCAAAGATTACTCTGGCAAACTGCAAAAAGTCGAATTCTGGTGCAGATGCGCCAAAAAGCGGCGTTTGGCCCATCACCTGATAAATCAGGAGCGCGATTCCGCACCAAAGCAGCCTAGTTTGCAGCGAGAGTTTCTTTTTTGGCTTTGGGACCTGAACCAGGTATGGCTCGGCTTTTGCTACTAATTTTTTGACAAATCCAGTCGCTGTGGTTTCACTCAACAGCTAGCACCTCGCCCCCGGCCTTTTTGATCTTTTCTTCTGCGGATGCGGTGTACTGACCTATTTTTACAGAATAGGCAGTCTTTATTTGCCCTCCGCCAAGAAGTTTGTCGTATCCAAGTCCGTCAAGATCAAGCAGTTTTTTTCCGCCTTCCTGTTTGCCGTGTTTTGCAAAGAGGTCGTCTAGATCTCTGACGCTGGTCCATTTTTTGATTATGTTTGGGTGAGGTGGATGAGTGGAATCGTGTCCAAAGTGATCAGGATCGTATTTGAGTAGGGAGCTGAACAGGTGTTTGTGCATTCCCGCCTTTCCAAGGCCGCCTTTGTGGCCGCTTGCTCTATGCTGTCCGATTTGTCCCCAGCCGTGAGTTCTTGAACCGCGGAATTTTCTTGTCTTTCTATGTCTTGTCGCCAAGCTAAATCATTCTCCTGACAAGCTCAGTCAGATCTTTGTTTTGCCCCAACACTCCCCCCTCGCCGTATGTCTTTCTCGTACTTCGTCGAAATCCGTGTTTTGGTGGAGATAGCGCAAACCAAGGCTTGATTGGCTTTATTTTGTTCATAGAAACCTTGCCTTCAGAAACGGATGTGGCCAGCTCGTCAATCGTCTTAAAGCCGAGCTTTGTCACATCTTCGCTTGTAATTTTCTTGTATCCTTCTTTTCTTCCCTTTTTGTTCAAGAGTTCTTTTGTAATATCAAGACTAGCTTCCTGCCAGGAAACGTAGTGCTTTACTGCGTCTAACATTCCGTTTGTGTTGTCTTTTACCGGTATGATTGTTGCACGGAACTTTTTATCGAGCTTTAGGAGCTTTAATGTGGTTTTAGCCCAGTGTGGGACGTTAATCTGTCCAGTCATTCTCACAACAAGATATGTTTTTGCCATTTCAATCAACCCTGACTAAATGTTTGCCTGAGGCATTCTAGAACTGCTTTTGATGTAGAGTTCATTGTAGCTGTAGAGCCTTTTGCTGTGGTCCATGCGTCCTTTAGTCCTGCGAGCTTGAGGAGGTTTCTGATTTTTCCTCCAGCTACGAGGCCCAGCCCCCTTGGTGCCGGGACTATTTCGACTACGACACTGCCGCCCTTTCCGTGAACCTTGAACGGCACAGAGTGGGACTGGTCGCATCTGCATTCCCAGCTTCCACAGCCTAGCTTGACTGGACTTACGTTGAGATAAGCGTTAGTTGTTGCCTTTTCGATTGCAATTCTCATTTGTTTTGATTTTCCTTGGCCTATTCCGAGCCAGCCGTTTTCATTTCCTGCTGCCACCAT
>CAZETC010000036.1:3431-5392 GCA_964515435.1 uncultured Candidatus Nitrosotenuis sp. | reverse complement strand
AGTTTGTACCATCCCTACGTCAATTACCTCGCTTTTCAGATCCGGCAATAATTTTTTAATTATTCCTGCTTCTTGAATTCTTAATCCGTTAGAGTAAATCTCGTCCATTGTTGTGATGGTTCCGGCTGCAACTTTTTTCCCGAGCTCTGTTCTTGGAACCCAGATTTCTTCTTCCTTTCTTGGCGGTCGTCTGTCTGATCTCGGTCTTGATTGGTTTGCCTGGCTCATTTCTATTTGACCTCGTTATCTATTGAAGATTTTATTTTTGCGACATCGTTTTTTACTTTGAGGTGTTGACCGGCAATTCTCTCATCAGCCGGTAGCGATTCTTTGTCGGCCGGAATTTGAAGTCCTGCATCTATTATTCCCTTTAGGGCAGCTGCCATTCTTTGGGTGTATCTTCTTGTGCCGCTATACAGGATTACCTCCTTTGTTCCGCCAGAGAGCGCTTTCTTTCCGGCAAGGTATCCAGTCAGGTATGCGGCCGGCATGTTCTTTCTTGAGCCTTGCCAGCCCTTACCTATGAGAAATCTAGAGTGCGCCGAAGCGACGACCATATCTCCAGCCATTTGCGGCTTGTGGATTTGAACTAGGGTATTTTCATTTGAAATCTGGACAGTAACAAAGTTCTGCCTGCTCATTAGCATCAGCTTGCGCTTTTTGTAGTTGGTTTTTTCCTGACGTAATCGTCTCAATATAGTTGAATAAGCCATTGCGATATTGCTTGAATTTTTCAGATGTTTTATAAACGTTAGATAGCCAGGGATGCAAGCAGTGCTTTTTGAGAATGAAGCCGATTTTCTGCCTCGTCCCAGACAACTGACTGCCTTCCGTCTATTACTGACGCGGTTACCTCTTGGCCCCGCTTTGCAGGTAAACAATGCATGAAGATCGAACTCTTCTTTGCCTTTGCCATGAGTGCCTGGTTTACTTGGTACTTTGGAAAGAATTTCTTGAGACGTTTTGGATCGTCGTGAATTGACACAAATGTATCGGTTGCGACAACATCTGCTCCCCTGACAGCATTTTGAGGATCTTGTGTGATGGAGATGTCAACTAGTTTTTTGCACTCCTTTACCACCTTGTCACTTGGTGCAAATCCTGCGGGAGTTGCAATCGATAAAGAGATGCCGACTTTGGCGCATCCGTAGATCATCGAGTTGCAGACGTTGTTGCCATCACCAATCCAGGCAAGCTTGAGGCCGTCAAGTTTTGCTTTCTTTTCTTTTATTGTCATCAGGTCAGCTAGGATCTGGCAGGGATGACATGAGTTTGAGAGGCCATTAATCACCGGCACGTCTGAGTTTTTTGCCAGTGCTTGGATTGTCGAATGTTCGTAAACCCGTGCCAATATCACGTCGGCGTATCGCGATAGCGTCCTTGCAGTATCCTCAATTGTCTCGCCCCTGGACATCTGGATGTCTTGCAATGAGAGGTTGACTGCGTAGCCACCAAGCTGGAACATTCCTGTCTCAAAGCTTACGCGCGTTCGAGTTGAGGGCTTTTGGAATATCATTGCCAGTGTTTTGTTTTTCAACAGCGGTTTTGAGATTCCTTTTTTGAGATCCTTTTTTAGCTTTATTGCAAGATCGAGTACACCCAATATCTCCTTTTTATCGAGCTCACCAAGTGTCAAGACGTCTTTAGTTTTGATCATTTTTTCCTCCATCCAAAAAGTCCTTTCTTTTGTTTTTCTTTTTTGTCTTCTTTAACTTTGTTTTCTTCACGATCTTGAGGCATTTGTGTTTGTTGGGGGTTTTTCTTTGGCTGATCTTCTGGTTTTGGCCGGCCCTCTTCTATCCATTTCCTAATTTTTTGCCCAAGGGCGAATGCTTCACCGTCGGTTTCTGGGGGAGGAACATCATACAGATCCGCATAAAGTGAAATGTCTTTGTCGTGGATTCCTTCGAAAGGATCTGAGCTTTTCTTTTCTGGTTTTGATTCTTGCTTGACTTGTGGTT
>CAZETC010000036.1:2598-3421 GCA_964515435.1 uncultured Candidatus Nitrosotenuis sp. | reverse complement strand
TGGTTTTGGTTCAGGTGTCATCGCAGGTGTTTGTTCTGGTTTTGGTTCAGATTTTGGTTGTGGTTTTATCTCTGGCTTTTGTTCTGGTTCAGATTTTGGTTGTGGTGCAATTTGCGGCGCTGTTTGCGATGCAATGCCTTCACCAAAAACTGTTTCAAGGAACAAAGTCTTGTCAAACGGCCTAATGTCTGCATATTCCTGTCCCACACCTACGTACAGTACTGGCTTTGCAGTAATCTTTACCACGGAAAGTGCTGCCCCGCCCCTTGCGTCCGCGTCGCTTTTGGTCAGTATAGCTCCATCAAACGCGGTATGCTGGAAGAACTCCCGCGCCTGGCTTACGGTGTCATTGCCTGCAAGGGAATCGCCTATGAAAATTTTCAGATCAGGTTTTACGACTTTGGTAATTTTTTCAATTTGCTCCATGAGGTTTTTGCTTGTTTGCATTCTTCCTGCGGTGTCAATTAGAACGCAGTCAATCTTGTGTGATTTTGCATAGAGAACTGCGTCCCTTGCAACTGCGGCTGGGTCTGCCCCATAATTTTGTGCAATTATCTTGATGTTTAGTCTGTCTGCGTGTTCTTTTATCTGCTCAATTGCTCCTGCTCGGAATGTATCTGCCGCGGCAATTACAACTGAAAACTTGTTTTCCTTTATCAGGTGAGCTAACTTGGCAAGCGTCGTAGTTTTTCCCGTGCCGTTAATCCCCACAAACAATATCACGCATGGCTCGCCGGAAATTTTCTGCGAGTTTATCTTTGCAAGAATATCAGTAGGACTTGCGGCATCAAAGAGATCCGAGATTATTTGGATTAGGTTATTT
>CAZETC010000036.1:0-2588 GCA_964515435.1 uncultured Candidatus Nitrosotenuis sp. | reverse complement strand
CTCCTCGATTTCCTTTTTGTCAACGGACGTCCCAATTAACTTCTGCTTCAGATCTGACTTTATGGAGTCGATTACCTCTGTTGCAACATCGGATTCCATCAGAGCTATTTCCAGCTGAAAGAGAACATCGTCAATGTCAGCTTCTTTTAGCTCTTTTTCGCTCAGATTTTTGGCGACACTTGAAAAAGCGTTTCGTAATTTATCAAACATTAAAACCACTTATTGCTGTGATGGGCTTGCGGCTTGCATGAAACTATTCATGTGCTGTTTTAGTTGTTCTAGGCGCACTATGGCCTCATGTTTTTGCGTAGCTGTGTCATTTAGCGCAACCTGGAGCTCCTTTATTCGCGATTCAAGATGATTTATTGCAGAATCGTGGTCTTTTTCCATCGTTATTCCCGCTCCAACATCAATCAGAACTTTAGAATCGCCAGTAATGCTTGCCTTGATGTATGTGCCAAGGCCTACTGGTATGAGCGACGCTGCTTGCGGGTTTTGCGTTATGCCCCGGATAGAGTCAATCGACGCTATTGCCTCTCGCAAAAAGCTCAGGATCGCTTCCTCTTTTTGGTCAAGGCTTGCTGCATATGATTCAAGCATTTGCATCTGATAGAGAAGCTGTTGCGCTTGTTCTTCGCTCATTTAGGCTCTGTCAAGTCTTCGTCGGTGGACTATAAACTTGACTCAGCACAATCTGCTCTGCATCTTTTGACTGCTTCATTGCTTCACCTTGTACCGCGTCTGGCACGACCCGTGTGCCTCTAGCAAGAATGTTTTTTGCGGCGTTGATGTCCCTGCCAACTGCCACATTGCAACAAGGGCAAAACAGCATTCGGTGCTCTTCGGGTACCATCTTTGACCCACATACCGCACACTTTGAGCTTGTCCCATATGCTTTTACATATTTTACAGGCAGCCCGAGCCATCTTGCCTTGTACTCGATCTGCCTTTGTAATTCATAAAACGACCACGAATTCATTTTTGCTCGAAATTTTTTCCCCTGACCGTTTCCCTTTCTGTATAATTTTCTGATTCCCTTGATGTCTTCCAGAATTATTCCCTTGTTCTCAGATACAATTCTTTTTGAGATGGAATGCAATATTTGATGGACTCTATTTTTCTCTCTAGATCCATATTTTTGGAAGATTTTCTTTTTGATTCTGATATCATTACGCCTGAATCTAGATTTTACCTGTCCATATCTTTCTTTGATCATAGTTGCTTTCTGCATATTATGCATTGTAAGTTTGTTTTTCGTATCAAACGTAGTGATATTGTTCATATTCCTGTCAATTGCCACAAAATCAGAAGGCTTTTGCCACTCAATTTCTTTTGAATAGGATATGAACAGCTTGTTTTCTGTTACTGTGATTGAGCCCAGTTTTGTGTTTTCCAGCTGTTCTAGAACATATGAGGCGAGTTTGATGACACAGTATTGTCTTTTTCTGATTGGAATTCGGATGTGGCATCCAGATATCTTGTAACTCTGGTTATCGAGCTTGAGCATGTTTTTCCAGACATAGGGTATTTTAGAGTCATGCTTTTTCCTCCTTGCCTTTTTGTGCTGTTTTAGCTTTGATGTCGCACATTCCAGAGCACCATGCACGTATTTTGAATAAAAATCGCCCCTGATCTTTAGATACAATTCCTTGTGCATTGAAAATCTCGACGTGCATTGTTTTTGTAAGCCGATTCTGATGGCCTCATTTGTGCAGAACCTAAAATGATCAAAGACTGGCTGAAGATCTGTTCCTTTTTCGTGAAACTGCCAGACACATTTAGTTACTTTCAATGGAAGGATATTACACACCTGAAATAGAAAAGGAACAGGTTATTGTATAATTACCCGACGAAGACCACAGTGTCAAGATCCACAACGTCTGGATGGAAAGCTAAACAAAAAAAGAAAAGTTATTTGGCTTTTGAGTAGCGCTTGTCTACTTCGTCCCAGTTTACAACGTTCCACCAGGCGCCCACATAGTCCACTCTCTTGTTTTGGTATTTGAGATAGTATGCGTGCTCCCAAACATCTAGCCCAAGCAATGGAACAAGTCCTTCTGTTCTTGGGCTTGTCTGGTTTGGCATTGATTTGTATTCAACACCGTTTGATTTTGGATTGAAGACCAACCAACCCCAGCCGCTTCCTTGGACTGCAGTGGTTTTTGTTGAGAACTGTTCTTTGAATGCGTTAAAGTCTCCAAATGCCTTTTTGATTGCATCTGCTACTGCACCACCTGGCTGACCTCCGCCATTTGGCTTCATGTTGTTCCAGAATAGCTTGTGGTTGTCGTATCCTCCACCATGGAAGTTGACTGCACCGCGTACTGCCTCTGGAACTGAGCTTATGCTTGCAAGGACATCGAGCAGATCTTTTCCTTGAAGATCGGCAGGAAGTTTGTCCCATGCATCATTTAGTCCATTTGTGTACGCTTGGTGATGTTTAGAATGGTGAATCTCCATTGTTTTTGCGTCAATGTGTGGTTCTAGCGCATCGTAAGCATATGGTACTTCAGGAAGTGTGTATTTTCCCATGCAGGTTTTGCTGGGTTTTCATAATTTAACACTTGCGAGTGGACACATGTAAAGAT
>CAZETC010000035.1:11310-12516 GCA_964515435.1 uncultured Candidatus Nitrosotenuis sp. | reverse complement strand
ATCTCAGAACAACCGCCATGGGAAAAGAGCATGAGCTTACCGTCAGTCTTGAGGAATTTGGTCTCTCAAAATACGAAGCCCGAGCCTACGTAACCCTGATTACAAAGGGCACCATTTCTGCAAGCGATGTTGCTTATTATTCAGAGCTGCCAAGAACCAAGGTTTATCCTGTTTTGCTCAAATTACAGCAGAAAAAACTAGCCATACTCTCAAAGAGCAAGCCCATAATGTGTACAGGTATTGCGCCAGAGGATGCTTTTGATGAAATAGTTCATGAGCAGATAAGCAGGGTCGATGCAATGAACACACTTGTCTCAAGACTGAAGAAGATTAGCGAGGAGAGCAAAAAAGCTCGAGGGGCAGAAGAAAAGCGGTACTTTCACCTGCATCCAAACTATGTCGTAAACCAGCTCAAGACGATGATCGATGGTGCAAAATCATCAATTCACATAATGACAGATTCGTGGGGGCTGAGCATTATGGCTGAATGCAAGGAGGAGTTACTTTCTGTCCTTAGGCGGGATCTTGAAGTCAAGTTAATCGTTCCGACACAAGTGATTGGCAATGAGTCATTTAGAGCAATACCAGATGGAGTGAAAATCAGATCGTCTGAAATAACGCAAAACTGTTTTATTTTTGATGACATCGAGCTACTTTTAATCGACAGTACGAATGGAAAAGGTGCAATATTTTCCGCAACCGACATTTTAGGTGGAAATCAGACAAGGCTTTTTGCGCAGATTTGGAAGGGTGCATTGAAAATTGACAACTTGACAGAGATGACAAAAAGCCAGGCATTAGAGGCATGCAAGATAATCAATGTCATAAATGAAAATGGCCTAGGCTTTGCACTTCGCTCTAACATTAATTCAAAGGTCAAGTTCGTTGATTTTGTCAAGTGCCTAGAAAAGAACGGAATATCGCTAAAAGACAAGTCCCTTGAAGAGATACTGGACATTGTCAATTCTACACTCGAGATGACCTGTTCTGGCAGGCTGCAATATGACAAAAAAACAAACAGCATCATCTTGGAATCAAAGGTAAACAGCGGCCATTCGTTACCATGGGCAATGCTAATTGAGAGTTATCTTGAACAAAAGGGAAGCAATGCGAAATTGATCTATCATGCCGATTCCCACAAAGGCGAACAGATTCATCTCAAGATAAACTAGCACTTCGAAGAAATCATACGCAAATTTTTAATAC
>CAZETC010000035.1:2001-11300 GCA_964515435.1 uncultured Candidatus Nitrosotenuis sp. | reverse complement strand
CAATAATAGCAACAATTGCAGTTTTTGCGATGCTGGCAGTACTGACACCACTCTCATACGCACAGACAGCTGATGAGGGAACGACTGCAGAGCAAACCGAGCCATCGAAGCCTGTAACATCCGAACCAGGAGACGAAAAGGCAAAGCTCAAAGAAGAAAGAGAGCAGATCAGATCCTCCGTCAAAGAACAAAGAGAACAAGCCAAGACCTACGTAAAAGAACAAAGAGAGGGCATAAAGCAGTACGCCAAGGAGCAAAAATCTTCGATTGAAGTAAAAAAGAAAGAGATTCGCGAACTTTTATCAAATCTCAAAAGAACAGTCTCGGACAATCCAGCTGCACTAGACATCATTTCTCAGATAGAGGCCAAGATTGGCGAAATCAAGGACATGCATGACAAAGTAAGAAAGGACGTGCAAGGAAAACGAGATGAGCTAAGACAAGATGCCAAAGCAAAAAGAGATGAAATAAGAGACGATGCTAAGGCAAAGCGAGATCAGCTAAGAGATGAAGCTAAAGCAAAGCGAGATCAGCTAAGAGACGAGATTGCGGAAAAAAGAAAAGCAAATTCCGATGGCACCTAAGCCACAATCTTTTTTTCATTTTTTATCACAAATACCCATAAATCCAATCATGTTTTGAATCATTTTATGATAGAAGACAGACTAAAACAGCTAAACATCGCATTGCCAATTCCGCCAAAGCCGGCAGGCTCTTATGTTCCAGTCGTCATTACAGGCAATCTGGCGTTTGTCTCTGGCCAGATTCCGATGCAGGACAGCAAAGTAATCTATACCGGCAAAGTACCAACGGAAAAATCAATAGAGGAAGCTCAAAGTGCTGCAAAATTATGCGCAATCAATCTTTTGGCGCAGCTAAAAGCAAATCTTGGAAGCTTGGATAAAATTACAAAAATTGTTCGAGTGTCAGGATTTGTAAATTGCACACAAGATTTCTCAGAACAACCAAAAATAATCAATGCAGCATCAGATCTGTTCTTTGAGATCTTTGGAGAGAAGGCAAGACACTCTCGAATCGCCGTAGGGGTATCAAGCCTTCCTCTAAACTCCACCGTAGAAATCGACATGACAGTAGAATTTGCAGTCTAGTTATTTTTGATTCAATCTTGAATTGAATTCTTTGACAAAGGCCATGATTTTGTCTTTTGGTATGACTGCGCCGCATGCCTTGTCGTGTCCACCGCCGGAGCCGCCAAACTCTGCAGCCAAGGAATTCACCATCCGTCCGAGATGAATACTGCATGATTTTGAACCCCTAATTGATACTGCGTAGATTCCATGATCAACGCGTTCTTTGTATGCAACACCAACATCCTTGCCAGACAATCCCAAAACAAAATTGACTGCACCCGATGCGCCGGCATCAAGTATCTCCATGTATCCGAGATTTTTCATTGTTTTGAGCGATTTTTTGACTTTGGCTATCATCCCAGCAAGCTTTTCGACTTGGATTTGCGCAAACTCGAATGTGTTTGGAATTTCGTGCGGATACTTGGATTCTGCAAGCATTTCCACCAAATACAACAAATAGTCAGGATCTTTTTGGTGCCCAACAATATTGTAAGTAAGAACAGTTGCAGAAATCAGAGCAAACTGCTTGTCATAGATTTGGAGCAGTTTTGCGCCTTTTGGTCTGTCCTCCATGTAATCTGTGATTGCAGCACACGTAGCAACAAACGTGGAATGATCTGAGAGTTTTTTCTTATATGCATCATAAACTTGGACCGTAGTGCATTCGTTGATGTCATGATAGATTTTGACTTTGTCCTTTTCCAGCCTTTTTATGATTTCTGGATCAATATCGTGATGGTCAATATAGGTTACTGCGATCTTTTTTTTTCGCAGTGCCGACAAGACTTCAACAAACTTGTCTTGGTTGCTTTTTGCAAGACCAAGATCACAGATGAACAATGTTTTTAGCTTTTCATCATTTAGTAGTGATTCCACCGCTGGCATCAAGCCAGGATAGTCAACTAGCATGGTATCGCCTCCAAATGCCTCGCGAATTAGAGCTGCAGAACTTATCCCATCGGCGTCTTCCATGTGGGATAGACACAGGACTTTGGTTTTTTTGATTAGTTTAGCAGTTTTTGCAGTAGCCACGGATTCGATATTGCCAGTCCTAATTTAAACCAAAAATCAGTCTTTTTTCAAAATTATAATTTGTCTCTTGTCCTCATTAGAGAGCATGGAATAAACATCGTAAAATGTCTGGCCGCTCAGTTGTACTTTTTGGTCGATCTCTGTAAGCTTTGCCAAAACCTCGGGTGGAGCAGTCAAGACCAGCTCGTCCACCTGACGCATAAAGTCGCGCTCGATTTGACTCATAATATCTGATGAAAAACGAATCTATAGCAAACAGCTTTGTGAGATTAGACCAAATGCTAAATTTCTGCATAAACTTAATAGGCAAATTTTAAGCAGAAAGGCCAAATTGGACACAAAAAACATAGGCCTTAGGGACATAGAGATTGCAGATACCAAAATCTCCGACATAGATGGAGAGCACGGCAAGCTCATTTATCGCGGTTATGACATTTTAGACTTGACGAAAAACTCGACCTTCGAGGAGACCGCATATTTGCTGCTAAACGATGACCTCCCAACGCGGGCAGAGTTTGAGGACTTTAAACAGCGACTAATCGACGCCCGCGACATGCCAAGGCAGATGCAGTCAAACATGAGAAACTGGAAGAAGAATGCAGACCCGATGGTGATGATGCAGGCATTTGTGGTTGCACTCTCAGGATACTATGATGATAAAGGCGCAAATGATGAGGAGATAAACTACCAAAGCGCGATAAGTTTGATTTCCAAAACGCCTACAATAGTAGCAAGCTGGGAGCGAGTAAGAACTGGGAAGGACATCGTGGACCCAGACCCAAGGCTGAGTCATGCCGCCAACTTTCTCAACATGCTCGTAGGTGAAAGACCAGATGCCGAAACTGAGAGAATCTTTGACATTTGCTTGATCTTACATGCAGATCACACATTTAACGCATCGACGTTTGCCGCAAGAGAGGTGGCATCAACTGGGGCACACATGTATTCCGCAGTGAGTGCCGCAATTGGTGCATTATCTGGTCCGTTACACGGAGGTGCAAATCACGAAGTAATGAAAATGTTATTGGAGATAAAATCTGCAGACAATGCAGAAACGTGGGTCAAGGAAAAACTTTTGCGAGGCGAAAAAATCATGGGAATGGGGCACGCAGTCTACAAGACATACGACCCACGGGCTCAAGTGCTAAAAGAGTTGTCAAGGAGGCTTGCAAAAAAAAACAGGACATCCATGGTTTGACATTACGGAGAGGGTAGAAGAGACTGCGATACGTGAAATGAAAATGCAAAAAGGAGTTGACATCTACCCAAACGTTGATCTTTATTCTGCATCTCTATACTACATGTTAAAGATTCCACCAGATCTCAACACGCCGATTTTTGCAATATCCCGCGTGGCTGGATGGACATCGCATGTTATTGAGGAGAAATTTGCACGCGCAGCGCCAAAACCTGTGCTATACAGACCAAAGGCGACATATGTTGGAAAATACTGTGGACCGCAGGGATGCGAGTACAAACCGATAGACGTTAGGCAATAATCATTTATGCCAAGATTTTGAAACTACGTCATGGTCTGGATCAGGTGGGAGGATTACGGCAAAAAACCCAAACCAAAAAAACAGAAAAAGAAAAAATCAAAGCCAAAAGTGGAGCCACCTGCCAAAATCATCCCAGGAAAACACAAAGCAGAGTTCAAGAGAGCAAGCGAGCTATAGCCTAGTTTCTAGAATGAAGCCATTGTTTTGCACGGGTAGACACGTCGTGCTTGTACAACACCTGGAAAACCATCTCATAAAATGAAATTCCTTTTTTTTGTGCCTGCGCGTCAAGCCATTTGATGCCTTCTGCCAGCTCTGGATCAGAATCGGAGAACTGCACTAGCTCATCGACCATCCTTGTAAAGAAAACAAAGGACTTTTGCATCAGTGGTAATGTTTTACGATTGATTATTCAGACCTAAATTCAAATTATATAGACAAATGGGGCGCTTTTGATTGACAATGGAACATGTTTTGTATTTCGATGGAAATGCGAAAAGAATCTGTTGGACAATCAAAACTGACGATTCCATCAAAGAACAGTCCAGAGATCATGCGGATATTTTTCTAGACAGAGTCACAGATCTGCAATCAAAATACATCGCACTGCATGTAGGACTGTTTTGGTCAATTGGTGTCTTCATAGTAAAAAACAACGACACTGTAAAGATAATGCTAGATTCAGACGAGATGATCTCTCATTTGTCAGCAGACATAAAGTCACATGATATACTGGCCGAGCATAGAAAACTCTTCATAAACCAGCTTGCAGAGCAGAGAAATTTGAAATTCGAGTATGAAAAAATAAACTGCAAAGACAACATCGCGTCAAGGACGTTAGGATCTTAGAATCAGTCCGATATCTAAAAGATTTGTGTGCGTAGCGCCAGTCATCACCAGCCCGCCATATTTTTTAAAAAAAGAATTCGAGTCGTTGTTATTTAGGTATCTGTCGATCTCGGCTTGTTTTGCTGTAGAGTAAAATATTGCTCCGGCGTGTTTTGTGTTTCCGTCTATCCCATCAGTACCTATCGACGCGATCACAACGTCTGATTTTGATCTTTTTAAAATTTGCAATACCAATTCCTGATTTCTGCCGCCCTTCCCGTTTCCTGTCACTTTGAGTGTCGTTTCGCCGCCAAAAACCAGACAAGACTTTGGTTTGTTTGTAAAGTTTTGCAAAATCTTTGTAGCAGCGGATCTGACGTCTCCAGACAGAGGATGCAATGTATTTGTTCGATAGCCAAGTTTTCTTGCTTTTTTTGCCATTGCGTTTATGCTGTCTTTGTTTGATGCAACCAAAATGTTCTGTATTTTAGGTGTCTTTGGCGTTTCAGGTATTTTTCCTCGTGCCCCCAATTTGAGATGCAATAGAGCTCGCTTCGGCAATTGGTCTTCCAGACGGTGTTTTTTGATGATTTTCAGGCAATCCAGAAAGGTTGTCTTGTCGCAATATGTAAGACCCGATGCGATTGATGACAGATCATCGCCTACTACATCTGACATCACGTATGAAACTGCTCGACAGTTCAGGTACTTCAAAAGATTGCCTCCTTTTATCAAGGATAGGTGTTTCCTGAGCGCGTTGATTTCCTTAATTGACGCGCCACATTTAAGCAGATTTTGTGTAAGCTGCTGTTTTTCTCTTAACGTAACGCCGTAAGGGAGACAGACAAGCGACGAGGTACCACCAGAGATTAGGAATATAACAAAATCGTCTTTTTTTGTATTTTTTAGTAAACGTATTATGGATTTTGCTGCAACAATACTTTTGTTGTTTGGAATTGGGTGTGATGCCTTGATTGTTTTGAATTTTTTGTCGAAAAAAATAGGCGTATGTGTCTGTGGAATAATGACTATACCGCCATTCGAGTTTATTTTGACATGGACAAATTTTGCCATAGTGTAGGCGGCTTTTCCCACAGAAACGATGTAGATTTTATTGTATTGTGAAAGAAGAATGGTTTTTGGTCCAAGTAATTTGTCGTTTTTTATAAATTTGGTAAGAAACGTTTCTGGTCTTGCAGATTCCAGCCCAGACTCCAAACATGCAAGAGCATCTCTTGTTTTTTTGTTTTGAATGTTGCGTCGGTTCTGAATCAACGACATAACATAACCAACAGGTATTGCCTTATTAATTTACGATCCAGAAGATGAAAGAGTTATTGTCTAGACATTCAATTGTATGTCATAAGTTGCATAACAAAAAAAGTATACTGCCAAAGAAAATTTGCTGGGCAAACACGAAAAGATTTGATGGTTCCGACATAATCATAGTCGGTATACCTAACGAGTCTGGCTCGCATGCCAGACGAAAAGGAGCCTCAAAAGCGCCAGATACAATACGAAAAGTTTCAAACGAATCAGACGTATACGTCCACAAAAAAACTAAATCGTTGGCGCTTCCAATGAGCGGCCCTCTGAGACCACGTGTTTATGATTATGGCAATATTAAGAAAGGCCAAATTTCGCTGGTTTTTGATAAGATATTTAGTTGCTCAAAGACTCCCATAACAATCGGCGGGGATCACTCAAACACGACGCAAATCATAAAGACATTAGGAAGAAGATTAGGGCCAATCTCGCTAGTATACTTTGATGCGCATCCAGACATTGTTGGGACTAGGGGAAGCTATTACGGTTCGGTTGTTTTTGATTCGTTGTCATACATTGACGTAAAATCAAGCGTGCTTGTAGGCGTTAGAAGCCCGGAATTGGAAGAAATCGACAACATAAGGTCGCAGGGCATACACGTAATCACGCCGTTTGATGTAATTGAAAAGGGTACAAGGCAAATCGCAAAAACAATCCTTTCCACCATCAAGAAGAACACCTACGTCTCGATTGACATGGACTGCCTTGATCCTGCGTGCGCCCCAGGGGTTTCAGTACCAGTCCCATTTGGTCTTGAAAATAGAGAGGTACTATACATGATTAAAAAAATTACAGAAAAAGGAATTATTGGGCTTGACATAATGGAAGTCTCTCCCACACACGATCTAAATGATGCGACGTCCCACCTTGCATCAAGGCTTATTGGCGAGGTGATTTCCTCCTGTAAGGTATAAGTATTCTATTAGAATAGCACCAAACATGCATACAGTAAAAATTCCAAAGATTATTCATTTCGGTAAAAACGCACTTTCAGAGGCAGATTATCCAAAAAACGCACTCGTCGTAACCACTGCCCCACCACCAATATCATCAAAGTGGCTTGATAAGATGGGCATCAAAGACTACATACTGTATGACAAAGTAGAACCAGAGCCGTCAATTGAGACTGTGAACACAGTCATCTCAGAATTCAAACCAAAGAAGCCATCATGCATCATTGGTCTTGGTGGAGGAAGCTCGCTAGATGTTGCAAAATATTCTGCAGCAGAAATGAAACTTGAAAAAACCCTAATCCCGACCACGTTCGGAACTGGTGCAGAAATGACAACGTACTGCGTCTTGAAATTTGATGGTAAGAAGAAGCTTTTACGCGAAGACAGATTTCTGGCAGACAGGGCAATAGTCGATTCATATTTTATGGATGGGACACCGGAACAGATTGTAAAGAACTCTGTCTGTGATGCCTGCGCACAAGCAACTGAAGGGTACGACAGCAAACTTGGAAACGAGTTCACAAGAACGATGTGCAAACAAGCCTTTGAGGTGTTATATGACGCAATAATGAACAACAAACCAGAGAACTATCCATATGGATCCATGCTTTCAGGCATTGGGTTTGGCAACTGCTCAACAACACTTGGACACGCATTATCGTACGTGTTTTCAAACGAGGGAGTCCCACACGGATACTCACTTTCATCATGCACCACAGTGGCACACAAGTTCAACAAGTCGATATTTTACGAGCAATTCAAAGAGGTCATGACGAAGCTCAAATTCGACAGATTACCTCTCAAGGCACCACTTGATCAGGCAGCAGATGTAGTCATGACTGATAAAGGCCACCTAGATCCAAATCCGCATCCCGTTACAAAACAAGACGTCATACAGTGTCTCAAAGACATTGTTGAAGGAAAACTCTAATCCTTTCTGTCGAAACTCGTAACGCATTACTATACTTAAATACAGCAAAGATCAGATCACAAAAAAGATGTTAAAATTCGGAATTCAAAATGGTTTGAATGTAGCTCGTGCCGGATTTTCAGAGGACCAAATACTCACAGCATGCTTGCTTGCAGACAGAACCGGATACGACTCGATTTGGTACATGGATCATTCTAATGTCCCACAGTGGTCAAAAGCCACGGTTCTGGATCCTTGGGTGATGCTTTCTGCAATTGCTGCAACTACACAACACGTCGAGCTTGGAACATGTGTTACTGACGCCATACGAAGACACCCATCAAACATTGCACTTGCCACAATCACACTAGACAGAATATCAAAGGGAAGAGGCACACTAGGAATTGGCGCAGGTGAGGCACAGAACCTAAAAGAATTCAACATTGAATTTGAAAATCCAGTGAGCAAGTGGGAAGAGCAGTTACAAGTTATTAAACTATTATACGGATCCACGCCTGAGCACCGAGTCAACTATAATGGCAAGTACTATCAGTTGTCAGAGGCTTGTCTCCAGGCAAAACCGATTCGTAAACCACATCCGCCAATCTACATGGCAGCAGGCGGACAGCGCACATTGCAAATGACCGGGAAATACGGAGATGGGTGGCTACCCATAGGCTACACCCCAGAACTGTTCGAGGATCATGCAAAAACAATCAAAAAATCAATGAAAGACAGCGGAAGAACAAAAGAAGAGCAAGAAAATTTCCAGTACGCACTTGACATTGACGTATATTTTTCAGAAGATGCGGAAGAATCTTGGGCAAAGATGAAAGAGGCAATCAAAGTCAGTTTGTTCAAACCAGAAGTGCTTCGAGTCCACGGAATAAAACAAGTTGGCGATTTCGATTTTAAGAAATATTTCACAGAATACTCCATGTCAAACCAAGACTGGATTGTAAAGATGAGGGAAGGCGCAACCACAATTCCAGATTCTGTTGCACGATCATCAGTGGCAGTCGGAACGCCAGACGATGTCATTCCAGTGTTTGAGAAATTTATGAAGGCAGGTGTAAATCATTTTGTGATCAGGTTCTGGGGTTCAAATTATTTTGGCTCAATTGACAAGTTTGCCTCAAAAGTCATGCCGCACCTAAAAGAAAAAAAATAGGTTTTCAGTCCTTTTTAGCGTACATATGGTCACAATAGACGAAGTGGAAGCATATTCGAGGGTAAAAAACGCAGATATTGCTCTCTGCAAGGGCATGGTATTCAGGCTAAAATCAATAGGCATGATGGACGAAACGGTCCTATATTCGGCGTTTTTATGCAACACTAACTCGAGTTTTGACGAGATCCATGCGAGGTTTGGTAGAGAGATAGCAGTCCTAGTCACATCCATAACCAGAGACAAAAGCCTACCAAGGCAGCTCCGAGATGAGCAGTATGTCAAGCAGTTACAGGGTGCCCCGTGGGAATCAGTTCTAATTAAGCTGTGCGAAGTATCTGCAAATCTCAAAATAATCAAGGAATCAAACCTGTCAAAAACAAAGCGAGGAAAGCTGCTCAAACAAAACGTCCATTACCTAAATGTTTTAAAAAATAGAATTATTGAAAATAAAGCCAAAACCCAAGGCATTGATAGACTTCTTGAGGGAAT
>CAZETC010000035.1:0-1991 GCA_964515435.1 uncultured Candidatus Nitrosotenuis sp. | reverse complement strand
AAATGAGACACTAACCCACTTTGGGCAAAGACCAATCAAATTTTGAAGACTTTATAGATATCTAGTCAGAACTTGTGTTGTTTTTTGTTACAACGTAGTTTGCGTTAAATTCATTGTTTACTTTTAGCAGCTGATCTCTCGGAGTTGCTGCCTTTTCATAGAATGCCTTCCGTGCATCTTGTTCGGTGCCACCATTTTCCAATACCATCTGCAGTGCTGCAAGGCCCTCCTTTGTTTTTGTCTCAGTGAAATTAAATTGCGCCCAATAGATGTCTTGTACAGCAGCATCCACATGCGATGCGAAAGACAAAAACGCGTTTCTTGGATTAAACGGGTCGAACTGCTCAAACCATACACCCAAATCATTTAACAGGTTTTGATTGGCAATCTCTCGTTGTTTTTCTATAAATTTTTGATGGGCGTCTATTTCTTGCAGCTTTTTTAATCGTTCAGCTTCTTGTTGTTTGTTTTGTTCAATGTTTTGGAGAATTTTCAATGCCATAGGATCCTCACGTATTTTGTCGGCAGCCACAATTTTGAATGTGGGGCCTAGCTTTTGCTGCGCATTTAATTTAGATTTGTCATTTACAAAAAACGAGGTATTTGTGTATCCCGTAAGATAGCCGTCTTTTTGGGCCTTGACATTGACATTAAATTTACCGTTCAGTGCAGGAGCAGGCAGTTTATACTCAAATGCACCATTCGAATCAGATGTGGTTTCCATAGTACCAGACCACATAGTAATAAAAACAACAGATTCTGGCACGGGATTTTGTTTCTCATCCCTGATGAGGCCGGTTATTGAGTAAGTATCACCCTGTTCTAGTTTTACTGTGATGAACAGTTTTTCAGAAGGTTGTGCGCTTGTCACACCGAAAATACAACTAAAGCCGATTAGCAGTATGAGAAATGCTTTCATTTTTGACGATTTTGCTTTTGTACCTTAAGATGGAATATCGATTTTTTCCTATGTTGTTGTTTAAAAAATGGAGCTTGCCATTCGTATCAAATTTTTTTAATAAACAGGATTCATTGAGATGAATTATACCTATTTCGTAAGAGTTGGCCATTATTTTGCAACTAATAGACAATTTAATCAAAATCTTAGAATTTAATATGCGTGGACATTCAAAAGACAGACTTGGGGCTCGAATTTTGTTTGCAGTCTTAGGTTAAATTTTGACAAAAGCCAATCCAGATTATGAAAGGAGATGTGTTGCTCCAGAACGTACAGGTAAGGGGCTTTGTTCCCTCAACGGCAGGCAAAAGTGTCATGGAGGGCAAAAAGAAGATCCGCAATGCAGTAGAGACGAAACTTGGAAAAAACATCGATAATGTGCGAAAGCGATGCGCCAACAAGCCAATCTCCATAAACGTCACATTTTATCTGCAAAAGGATTCGGCCCATGCCAAAAAGGACCTAGATAGCCTCTCAAATGTGCTGCTATCAGTACTATCAAAGGAGATGGGCACCAAAAAAGAGGCTGGACTTGATATCGTAAACGATGATTCCTTCATTTACCGATTTGTGTTTGAGAAGATGATCGTCGAATCGGCAGAAAAAGAAGGTCTTGCGTTTCAATATACGAGTGGTCCGAGTCATAACCTAATAAAAAAAATCGGCATCCAAGGCTTAAGGCCAAAAACGTTAGTAGTTTGGCGACAGCCTCAAATACCTAGTTTTGGTAACTGTTCCAAATAATTATCTGATGTGGTGATTGATCTGCACATGTTTTGTACAAAAAATTAAACTAGTTTTAATGAGTAGAAAAATAAAAAGGAATCAGAATTTCTTCTGATTAACTAACAGTTACAGTGCCTTTCATCCAGGGATGGACTATGCACATGTATCCATAAGTTCCTGCAGTATCAAACGTGTGTTTGAAAGATTTGCCTGCCATGAAAAGTTGGCTGTCAAATGTGCCGTCTGGTACACCGTCCGGACCGATGCTGGTTGCGGTGTGTGCAGCGGAATCAGCATTCTTCCACAC
>CAZETC010000034.1:11032-12756 GCA_964515435.1 uncultured Candidatus Nitrosotenuis sp. | reverse complement strand
GCTCTTCTAGGATGGCCTTCATGTAGGTCTTGCCTATCCCTGGAATCAGTTCCAGTGCATGAATTCTTGGGGTGAGCGGCTGCGAGTTGTTGACGTAGTCAACAAATCGTTTCTCATTGTTCTTGACTATTGTATTTACAACATTTCGCAGCTCGCTTTGCGCAGCTGCAGAGATGCTGTTGTAGTCCAGCTTGCCAAGAACTGACATTATCTTTGTCCTGCCTTCCTTTCCGATGTAGATTCGCTCGCCAATCTCAAACGCGGTGTTTTGCATCCCAAGGACCTCTAGCAGGGTGAGTCGGTCTTCGCCAATTGCAGTAATTATAATTCCCTCACGGCCACGTACAGTTGTAGATTTGCCGCGCGTGAGATAGTCTAGGACATATGCATATTCCTCATACTTACGTGGTGGGCTAGAACTCCTTTCCAAGAAAATCACTTTTCTTACTAATTCCCCTTTAGTGTGTTTAGAATTTTTTCTAGCGTCTCAGCAAGGATTAGTTTTTTCCATCCGAAGGTAAATGCCCTCAGTTCTGCAAGCGACGTTGGCATTATGTTTATGATCTCGACTGCTTCTTCGTCTGTTAGGCCGGATTCCTTTTTGAGGTCCTGCTTCATTTTTTTTGCAGCCTTTGAATCAATTTTGGCAAACTTGGTAACATAATCATAAGTCCAGCGCTGGATCTGATCCATTTTTTCAGCATCCTCTCTTTCCAAAATCTCTTTTACTTCGGCCAGTGATATTGGCTGGCTTTTCTTTACTTGTTCCATTTACTTTACCCCGAACGGTTTGATATGGTCCAATCTAGCGATTAAGGTTTTCGTCTTGTTACCTAACTTTACATCCATTGTGACTGCTCTTCTTCCCACGGAGCGAATCGTTCCTACCTTTCCATGGTATCTTCTATGGGGGAGTGATTTGTGCTGTCTTGGATCAATGATTACCAGAGCCTGATCTCCTACACTGTATTCTCTCATCAAAAATGATACTCCACGTGGGGCATCTTTTGTGAGTGCTGATCTTGATTTGTGCCTAAAACCATGAGAGTGTCCAGATGGCTTCTTTGTAGTCATAAAAAGGAGGGTTTTGAGCCCTTATTTTAAACTTCGACCTAGTCTTCTTCAGATTTCTTCTTCTTTTTGGTTTCGTCCTCAGGATCTGCGATTCCATTCTCGGTAACAGTAAAGATTACCTCTTCTTCTGGGTGCTGAGGGCTGTCAACCATCCTTGCAATTCTCTTTTTGCCGGATTTCTTGAAGTAAATTCTGTATGTGCTGGTATGCGCAACAACATTTCCACCAATTGGTTTTGTCGGATCGCCAAAGAAGATATCTGGTGATGCCATGACCTGGTTTGTCGCAATCTCTGCACAGTTGTAAGTTTCTGCGGTTCTCACCAAGAGATGCATAAACCTGTTTAGTCGTTGTTGCCTCTCAGAGAGTGTTCCACGTCCCAGGTATTCGGCCCTGAACAGTCCGACTGCCGAGTCTGCGATGATTAGCTTTATGTTGTGTTGCTCGATTATCGGGCCTGTCTCCTCCAGAATTAATATCTGGTGGGCGCTGTTGTATGCTCTTGCCACAATAATGTTGTCTAGAACTTTTTCAGGATCCAGTCCCTTTGCTTTTGCTATTGAAACAATTCTCTCTGGTCTGAATGTGTTTTCGGTATCAATGTACAAGACCCCTCCGCCAAGGCCGCCCTCTTCTTTTGGCTTTTGGCA
>CAZETC010000034.1:0-11022 GCA_964515435.1 uncultured Candidatus Nitrosotenuis sp. | reverse complement strand
ATCGAGTAACTGATCAAGACACTGGGTTGCAGTCGAGATTTTGCCAATATCCTGTCTTCTTTTATAGATCTCGGTTGCGGTAACAAAGTCCTTTGCGATGAGGCCCTGCTCAATTAGCGTATGTCGTGCTTTGGTCACGATTTTTTCAGCCGTCTCCTTGTCCATGCCAGTCACGTCTGCTACGTCAATTGGACCCCTGACAATCAGATCCATAATGTTGTGTATGCCTGCATCTGTTAGTTTTTTTGTAGTTACAGGACCTACGCCTTCAAGGCTGTCTAATCTTAGTTCGTCTGTCATACCGTATGGTACGGTACCCGTACTTTATAAAAGTGTTGTTTAGTTATTTTTGTCATCATATCACGCAGTTCTGTCTTCAACTTTGAGCCCCTCAGGTAATTCTATGTCTTTTACTTGGTAATGAACTTGTTTTGCCTCGATCAGTTTTCTTAATTTATTCTCATTTGGTTTCAAGTCTGCGCCCTTTTTCTTGAACTCGATAAACTCTACTCTGTCGTCTTTAATTCCTATCATGTCAATTGACATTTGTTTTGATGTAGTTGATATGAATCCGAGCTGGTCATAGTCGGCAAGTATTGAGAACGTGCCGAGAATCTGATACATGTCTCCCTTAGTTTGATTAACCCCCATCTGATGCGCGTTTGTCTGTTTCCTGTAGAGCATTACTTTTAGTGATTGGATCTTTCTATAGAGGTATATTATTACGAATATGAGGCAAGTTATCAGCGCGATAACAACTGACAGCAAGACATATGATATTTCCATAATTGGTGTTGTTTTTGTGGAATTAATAGTTTGAAAACGCGCCCAAACTCCTTAAAAGAAGAATAATTTTTCTTGTTGTGAACCTGTCCAGACTCGCAATACTTCATGAAAAAACAAGGCATGTAAAACACACATATGAAATCAAGCCGACTAATTTCGGCTCCCTGCCAGACGATAAAAAACTAGCAGCACTGGCCAAATTCTATCGGCTTCTCGCATCAATGCAAAAACCAATAAGAATAATCATGCAAAAAGATTCGCTGGAACTTGATGTTGGGAATGGGAAGAAATCGGTTCCTGTTCCAAGAACATTCCTAGTTTCAGGCGAGCCTATAGAACAAGTTCTGGACCAAATAGGGCTGGAGTATTCAATGGTGGCAAAACAGCCACAATGGAAGATAAAATCCGAGGCTCTCAGATATTTGGTACTTGATGGTTCTGTTTTTGCGACTTGCTACACCCTGTACAGGGTGCCATCCTCACTTCCCGCCGCCTGGGCGCATTCAATACTGTCAAAGTCTGACATGGTCTCAGTGTGGCTCAAACCAATTGAAAACCACAAGGCGGTATCGCAGATGCAGAGATACGTCGGACTTGTGTCTTCTGGCGCAACAAAGTCACATGATCTGAAATACAGAACAGAAAAAGGGCTTGCAGTACTTGATGCTCTGGCAAAACAGCAGACAAAATTATTTACAGTCTCACTTGTTTCGATGATCAAAGCGAGTAGCCTGTCCGGGCTGAGACTTTGTGACAAGGACTTTAAAGCTGCGATGAGGACTATGATGGCCTCATTTGATTCGACTCTGGCGCTGCAAAAACAAATGCTAGTCGAGGGAGTGGGCAAAGCGCTTTACTTTGATCTTGCCTCTTGCGGAATATTCTATCCTTTTGTCAGTGCAGATATGATCGAGGTTCCAAACGGGGTGGTTTTGGGACTAAACATTCGTACAGGGGCGCCAATCGTCTATGACTACACGCTACGAGAAAACTATAACATCTTGCTGCTTGCGTCGTCTGGCGCAGGAAAATCCGTCACTGCAAAAACGCTTCTCAAAAGACTTGGTGACAAGTTTCCAGACGCAAAAATCTTTGTAATTGATCCAAATGGAGAGTATGAAAAAGTAGCCAAGTTTTTACGGCTTGATGTTATTCAAGTGACAGAGCAGGAAACGCTCGGACTTGATCCGTTCAGGCTTTTTGATGCAACCGATGCAGCAGATGTCTTGGCAGACCTCAAAAATGTAGATGAGATAATACGCACAGAATTTCGCGCAAAAGCCACCGGGTGCAGGTCAGTCAGGGAGTTCTATGGCAGGGTCAATGACAAGGCAAAAGAGTACCTAAGTGACCTTGTGCAAGGCAAGATCTCCTCAGTTCTTGAAGGCGAGCCAAAGATCTCAGACAGAGTAATAATCTCACTTCGTGGAACCGATGGTCAAGACCGAGTCTTTTTACTCCTTTTACTATCTCTTGGTAAAATCTGGAAGCAAATAAATGCATTAGAGCCAAGGATTCCAAAAATAATATTGATTGACGAAGGCTGGATGCTCTTTATGAAAAACACCTCTGGCAAATTCCTAAACATGATCGCACGTGTCGGCAGAAAGTTTAACGTGATTTTCATATTTGTCACGCAGCGGCCTGAGGATGTCATAGAAAATGACTTTGGTCGAGCTATTGCAGACAATGCCGGAACAAAAATTTTTTTGCAAAATACTGAACAGGCAGCAGATAAAATAAAAATCGCGATGTCACTTTCCGATGAAGAATCCGAACTAATCAAATCATTCCAGAGGGGGCAATGTCTGATGCTTACCAAGGACTATCGCCTGCATGGTCAGATAATCGCATCTAGGGAGGAACTCTCTGTATTTTCCACCACACCTACACAAAATTAGTTTTTTTATGGTCATATCAAATTCAGGTATCCAAAACAAGTGTAAGGCTGGAGCCAGTAAATGTCCGTCATCACATGATATGCCATTAGGCATCAATTCGTTTTGAGAAATTAAAAATCAGTACAAATGAAATTCATAATAATAGTAGTTCTACGTTATCTACATAATCTCAAATACATCTACCATGAGCTTGCTTACGGTTTGATGTTTTCTTGATTAAGCACTTTGATGATGGATGCTATGCACTTGATGCAGAATGCCTCGTTTGCCAAGCTTGCCTTATGGGAGCTCATGTACTATATTAGCCAAATTTCGTATTAAGAGATCAGCCAATAGATTTCAGATTTCTCTGTCCGATATGGGATCAAAGATACGATCAACACTATGTCAATAGATTCTGTAATTTGGCAGGCGTTGGTAAATAGAAAAAACTAGATAATCCAACTAGGGTAAAAAATAACGATACTTGGAAAACAATTATGATATTTTAGGCATAAAGCACGGCGCATCAGAAAAAGAGATCCGTGGTGCGTTTCGTAAGCTGGTCTTGGATCACCATTCCGACAGGGGCGGGGACGAGGAAAAAATAAAAAAAATAATTCAGGCCTACGAGGATCTCAAGGTAGGCAAGATATATCCAGATACAGAAGACGAGAAACTCAAAAAGGCCAGGGTTTACACTGGCGACTCGGAAGAAGAAAAAAGAAGACGAAATCTTCTCCTTTCTGGGGATGTCGCAAGGGAGATGAAACTTGCGTACGAGTGGGCTACACTTTTGCAAAGAAACAACGCCGCAGGATCCAAGCTTTTTGGCTCAAAAGAGCTCGGCGAGGCGGAATTTGAAAGAAAGCAGTCCGGCGAGCTTTTCATAAAGGGCAAGTTCTGGGCAGGCAACTTTGCATATGATGGCAATGTGATCATGGCAGGAAGCGTAACTAGTCCATATTTTGCAAAAGAGGAGGAAACAAAAACAAGCATCGCAATAACAAATGGAAACTTTACGATGCTTGATCCTATTCAAAATCACTTTACAATTGAGCATGGCGCAAAAATAACTGTACAAAATGGAGACATCATAGCAGGTAATCTGTTTGGAATAAAAGAAACGCTCCAAGATCCGCAGGGGCGGGTCGGAATTTATGTCACAAAGGAGCATTTCACGGAGCTTCGTGCCCCAAATGGGAAAATTGTCGCAGGAACTGCCAGGGAAACCGTGCTGCTTGATGCTGACACCGTAGTTGTAAACAATCTGGTAGATAATGTAAAAGTGAAGGCAAAAAGCATCGCTATTTTTGGAACCACTGTCAACTATAATTGCGAATTTGAGCTGAAAGAAGGAGGCTCGTTGGTGTTTCATGATGAGGGGTCTGGGTTTGCATTGGCAGATGATGCGCTGATAAAACTCGAGAATGGGAAACTATTTGTTCTCAGAGATTTGAAAACCTCAAACATGGTAGGCCATGGTAGGCAAATAACGTATGAATATCTGGATAATCTTGGCAAAAAAACACAGCGATCTTCCAAATTCGGCCTTGGACTATTTAGGTAAACGCGGCATACTGTCATCACTTTTAAACAAATTCAACATGTGTTCATTTTTGATTTCGTATTCTTACAAATGTTCAAGGAATAGATGATCACCTTTATTGATTCGAATACGATGGGTTGTTAGGGATAGTATCAGGTAAGTAAACACCGATGCGCTCGTACCGGGTCGATGGGCAGGGAACTTGAGTTCCAGAGCACTACTTGCACTACTATCCTGATTATAATTAACTCACATTTGTTTGATATTTTTGATGTGTAGCTCAGTTTTTAAATGCATTTAGCTAAACGCTCACCTGAATTAAACGAATTTTAGTTTTTTTCATAATATATGTTATATTTGTTTGATGTGTAGTTATGGAGTTGAAAAGCGCACTGTTTTCTGCACCAACTCACCAGTCCTTTCGGTGATGAGTGATGACTAGCGGTGTAGAAATCTATCGGATGGCCAAGACCGGTTGCATTGCGGGACTAGTCGGCGGCTTTGCGCTTTTCAGCTCGTTTTTCTGGATAGACAGCGAGATTGGCATACCGTTCGGCACATTTTACAAAATAATTGGAATGCTTGTCGGGCTTGATGACTTGGCTGCAATTATGTTTGGATTTTTTGTACACATGCTTACTGCAGCGGTGATAGGGGCCACATTCTGTATCTGCTCAAAACTGCACAAGCTCTTGCATATATCTGGAGTTACAAAAGGAATCGTCGGCGGCGCAGTCACTGGGGTCGAGGTCTATGCAATATTTTTCATGCCGATCACATTGTATGTGATGTTTCCAATGGTGTCGTCGCAAGCGCTGGGGCTTTCTACGATATCTGAAGAAGACATGCAGATTGCAACCACGTTAGTGAACACATTTGATAAAATTTTGTGGGGATCACTCATACTGCATGTCTTATACGGCACCATAATGGGTTTGTTCAGCTCAATCATGTTGTATGATGAATATCAAATGAAAGGAAAAACAAAAAAGGAAAAGAAACACAACTGGAAAGAATTTGAGAGTGAAAACTGGCCATCCACATGACCGATAACTCTCAACTTTCTTTTTCAAAGAGGGCGCAGATTGGCTGCGTAGCAGGCCTTGTCGGTGGATTTGCAATCTTTATTAGCATATTTGTGATTGATCTCGGGCTTGGAGCAAATCAGGGGACATTTTACAAGGTCGTGGGGCTTGCTGCTGGATTGAACGGGCTTGAGGCAACCTTGGTTGGCATGGTTTCTCACATGCTTACGGCGTCGTTGATAGGCACGGTTTTTGGTCTGGGTTCGGGCATTCACAGAAAATTAGAGGTTCTGTCAATCAAAAAGGGCGCGATTGCAGGCGTAACTACGGGAATTGTGGTGTTTTGCGTCTTTTTTGTTCCTATTAGTGCAGTTTTGATCATTCCGCTAATTCAGTCAAATGGAGCTGTGGTTGGAGAGGCAGGTCTACTGTTATCAAACACGAGTCTGATAATGATTGGGTCTGTTGAACTACATGTTGTGTTTGGAATTGTGATGGGGGCGTTTTTTGCAATCGCAGCCCAACAAGAATCAAAGAAACTCACTCACAACGGTGTGGTGGTCTAGGGACATGTTAAGGACTGTAGCTCTATCCGTGGTAATTGGAACATTTCTTATCGGCATGTATTATGTTGTAGATGCGACATACGTACAGCCAGTGCCACAAGACAAGCTTTCAGAAGCGCTGGCAGATTATCAAGATGGGCTTTCGTATGACAATCTGGTTGCATTAGATGCAGACGATAGATATTTCCTGATGCAACAAATGCCTTCTGCTACCACACAATTGATACTGCAAGAGTCAAGAAACCATCCAAGTTTTATCGATGAAAACAAGGATCAGATCAAAGTACTGTCTGGCTCAAATGATCTGAAGCTTGCCAAATTAACTCCGATTGCGGGGCTCAAGGGATTTTCCGCTCAGGGCACTGCAGCCATATTTGATTCCGGTGAGATGACGTTTTTGAGGCTGGAGGACTTTGGTGTTACCAGCGGAATTGATCAGAATCTATATCTGACCAAGGATGGCTCGCTCGCATCTGGAATTGGTTTAGGGATATTGAAGGCCTCGCAGGGCTCACAAAACTATGACATCACTGGAATTGACGTTGAGACGTATAACATCTTGATAATACACAGCAAACCCTTTGATACGTATTACGCGCACGCACAATTTCCCAAGTCTGACTAGTGTCATATCTTAAAAAGAATATTTTCATTTTAGCGTATGAAGTCGCTTCTTGCTGGAGAAAAAATCTTGGCGTCGTTCCATACGGGCTCAAAATTCGGGGCATGCACGATATATGTGACAAATTTTGGGCTCGCCATTGAAAATAGATCCGGAATAATTCTGAATCTAGGCCATGGCGAGGTCTTGAGTTGTCTTCCAATCGACAGTCGCACTGCTCGGCTGATCTGGGCAGAAAATCAGTCTCATTCCGAGCTGATCCTGCGCTGTGACAAGCCAGAATTGGTCTGCTCAAAATATCGCCAGATAAAAGAGGATCATGTCAATTTACTAAAAAGGCTCGGGCTGAAGACTGATACTGTCATAGAAAACATCACCGTCAAAAATCCGCTGATGGAAAGGAAAAGATCTGGAAAAATTCCCAACAGCGTGACAGACTCTGAAACGTGGAATGACTGTTGGTTTGACAAGGCAAAAAACATCTACATAACTCATAACATGTTTTTCAAATCCTGGCATGAGCTTCATTCTAGGCCCCATCAAATCGAATATCGAATAGATTCCATGGATGACGGCATTGTCGTGTTGGGAGAAAAAGTCTCCTTCAAATTCGGCATCCCGGCAGTTAAACTGCCTGCAGGTAAAGGAGATGTTTGGTTTCTGCTCCCAACTATTACTAGTGGACTGTCTACTTGGCAAATTGAGGCAGCCAGATTTGCAAAAGATCCTGAGCAAAGAATTGATTTTGCGGTCTAGCATGATACCGTTATCCACGAACGAAAAAATAGCAAGGGCCTTTGAGGTAAAGGCAAGCAATCACGGACGGGGTGTTCTGTACATCACATCCTTTGGGGCTGCCTTTGAATCCATCAAATACGGGCTGGTACTGGATGTCTCGTTTGAATGGCTCAGAAGCTACACCGCACCAAAAAATGACATATTTGAGTTGGTCTGGGATACGCCATCAAATGAGAGATTCAGGTATGCATTCAAGCTAGACTCTGCGATTCATGCGGTAAATGCATACGCCGCAGCAAACAAACAGTACGCCAAATCTGTTTCGGAAATCGAGTTTCTGCAAACTTGGATGCGCAAACAAGTCGGTACCGTGTCTGCTTTACAGCCTCGCTAAAGACGGTCTTTAATTCTTGAAAACTTGGAAAAAAATCTGTCAAAAAAGGACTCGTACGGTTTAACATCGTTTCTGCCAGGTTCTGCAGAAAGTCCGTCATAAATTGCGTTGTTGGGTGGGTTTATGTCAAGCGCATCAAAAAGTGCTTTTGGTGGTGGGAGTGCATTGACGGCATCAGCGATCTTTCCCTTGTCGGCATTTTCATTGCCAATAGTTTTTCCTGAATTCAGAGATGCTCTTGATGTGTCAGGGGCATCTTGATTAATGCCAAGCGAATCAAGGATGGCACGCGGTATCTTACCAACCTCGTCATTTCCTCCACCTTGGCTTTCTGTGTGGTTTGTGGGTTTGTTTTGGAACATTTCGTCTGACATGTTCTTTATGATCGAAGTAACACCAGATCCCGTGATTGCCGACCTTACATCTGAAACGCCGTCATCTCTCACATTTTGAATTACCCCTGACATTGCTGATGTCATCCCGCGTGCCGCACTAAAGCCGGCCATGCTGGTAACCATTCCGCCAGTACTTAATGCAGGTCCAACCACTCCTTGCACCATGCCAACCAAAGGCCCCATTATTGGAACCACCATTGCAGGAACCAGTGATGCAAGTGCCATGATTGCAAGTGCTGCAAACCATTCTATTATTGGGTCTGATCCGTTTATCGTGCCAAGATATGCTACCCCTGCAACAATCACAAGTGATGAAAATATCGGCGCAATCAAAAGACCTAGCATCGCATCAATGAATCTGCTTACAATTCGCTTGAAAAATGGTAATAGGGAAAGTATCATGAGCATGGGTAGGCCGATGATGATAATGGCGGTAAGAACCTGCCTTATGGTGCCGACTAGGAACGACACAAACATGAACGACAGAAATGCGATTGCCTTGAACACGCCTAGAAATGCTGTCTGAAAAATATTCTTGAGCGCGCCAAAGGGGTCAGTCATTCCAGACACGAGTGTGTCTAGCGTAAAATGACAATCGCCATCCGGATCGTTTGGGTCGACACACTCAATGCTTCCGAGTTTCTTTAGAAGGATCTCTATGTTTTTGGACGAGTTTTCAGCGTCTTGTGGATTTAGGATCCAGATTGATAACTGCTCCACTGCTGTGGATGAAATATCCCACAATGGCGGAAAGAAGAAGAAAAAGAAAACAAAATAGATGCTCTTTGATATTATTTTAAATCCCGTCTCTGGGGGCATGATGTTGATCTTTTCAAACATAATCGACATGCCTGCAAACATCAGTGTGAACACGATGAGAAAGAACGAAATTGTCCGCAGTATGGAATAAATCTCAAAGTTCTTATTTCCAGACTCGCTCCCCCCATGAACCTGGTAGTCGAACCTTGGCATATCTGTAATCAGGCTTACATACGCTACCTGCAAAATATCGCTCCATGCAAGGGTGGCTGAAATTATGGCTATGATGACTATGATTACGCCCAGTATCATGATTCCAGCGTCAAAAATTCCGCGGCGATTTTTTGTTGGAATCTTCACGAAAGTTATGATTATACAAGATAAAAGCCGGGAGCGCTGACAGATAACCAGCGGTGGTTCAAAACCACCGTTTACTATCACTTGATACGACACTCACAATGTTATTTTTTTGTTAGAGTAAGATGCGAACATGTGTGATGCCCCAAACATGGCTGACATGATTGAGCTTGCGGCAATGTGAAACGCGTAAATAAAAAGAGTTGGCAAAAAAATCACCACCATGACTTCTAGAAGAAACTGAACGAGGCAGCCCAGTTTCAGCCCAAACCTTGAGCATAGTATTGGGAATATTATGTTGATCTCGTGCTTTGGTATGAGTTGAGACCTTTTGATGGTGGTCTTTACGTCCAGCAAAAACCCCAAGACCCAGAAGCCAAAAAATACAGGTATTAGAAAAAATGGGATTGTGGGAAGAAAATAAAAATATGAAATAATTACAGCCGCAAGCGGCAAGGCAGTAAAAAATTGGGGTAAAAAGAATTTTGGGAGTAGTTTGTCCATGTGGAACCGGGACTCTACTTCGGCTTTGTGATATGTGACTTTCCTACAAACTGCAATTTTCCGACTCCGATTAATATTGCAAAAACTACTAGCACTCCTCCTATCCATTTTGCAAACGGCAGCATTCTTCCAAGCAGCGTAACTATGCTGGCTGGCACATCGCTGCTAGTAGCTGAGGGGTTTTCAAAGTCGACTCCCATGAACCATTCTATGACGTCTTGTGCTAGAAACATTATTGCTGCACCTATTACGGCACCCACTATGATGTTGATGTATTTTGAGCGGTCTTGGATGTCAAGTTCGTGTGTGTTTAACATTGCTTTCTAAATTAGCGCTAAATTTAAGGTAAAACTAAAAAAGATTTTTTGGTTAGGCATACCTAATCACACTCAAAAAAATTTCGCCGTTTTGAAAAATCAACCTATCTTTAAATAATGTAAACGGATTTTTTTTTGCATGGTTGGCGTAGACCAAGTATTATCAAAACTTGCAACGGTAATAGACCCTGATCTCAAAAAAGACATCGTATCAATGGGAATGATAAAGAATTTAGAATTAAACGAAGGCAATCTCAAATTCACACTGGAGCTTACCACTCCTGCGTGTCCGTTTAATGATCAAATAGAACAAGATGTCAGACGCGCAGTGGCTGAACTTGATGGACTCAAAAACTTTGACATGAATGTCACCGCCAAAGTCATGGAGGGACGTGCACTTGATGCAGCCGAGGCCATGTCTACTGTCAAAAACATCATCGGCGTTGCAAGTGGCAAGGGAGGTGTCGGAAAATCCACAGTTTCACTAAACCTCGCTCTGGCACTAGCGCAGACTGGCGCCAAAGTCGGACTTCTTGATGCCGATATCTACGGTCCAAGCATACCGCTGATGCTTGGGATGCAAAAAGCATTCATGGAAGTCGACAACAACAAACTCCAACCCGTAATATCTAATGGTATACAAGTAGTCTCGTTTGGATTTTTTGCAGAACAGGAGCACCAGGCCGCAATATATCGCGGGCCAATAATTTCAGGAATTCTAAAACAGTTTCTAGTTGACACCAACTGGTCAAACCTTGATTATCTGATAGTTGACCTGCCACCAGGAACTGGCGACATACCGCTGACGCTAGCTCAGACAATCCCAATTACTGGAATTTTGGTCGTAACCACACCGCAAGATGTTGCAAGCAATGTGGCAGTAAAGGCAATTGGCATGTTCAACAAGCTAAATGTCCCGCTGGTTGGCGTGGTCGAAAACATGAGCTATTTCCTATGTCCAAAATGCAACGACAAGCACTACATTTTTGGAGAGGGCGGGGCAAGAAGAATAAGCGAAAAATACAGCATCCCGTTCATAGGTGAAATCCCGCTCAATTCTGGAATAATGGAGGGATCTGACAAGGGCAAGCCAGTCATAATTACAAATCCAACATCGCCAAGCGCAGAAG
>CAZETC010000033.1:11997-12814 GCA_964515435.1 uncultured Candidatus Nitrosotenuis sp. | reverse complement strand
ACTGATTCATTCTAGTCTGATGCCTTGAAATATTTGTCGTAGATTTTTCTTTTTTCGTCGTCTGATAACACCTCGTATGCCTTGTTTATTTCTGCAAGGGTTTCCGCTGTTTTTTCGTCCTTTGTCTTGTCTGGGTGGTGTTCTTTTACCAGCTGTCTGAACCTGGCCTTAATCTCGTGCTTTGTTGCATCACTTGAGACTCCTAACATGGAATAATAGTTTGGCAGCTTTGACTCTTGCAGCATTTTCCGGAATTCATCTGCTTCCTTGCTTCTTTTCTTGTCCCCGAAAAATTCCTCGTTGTCTGCATTCCACTCGGAGTGGTACTTTTCATAATCTCTGTTTTTCTTTGACTCGAGGTCGGCTTTTTCATAATCTGTTTTTCTGCGCAGGATTACGTCACGTGCTAGGTACAAAAACAGGGCCAGTACGGCCGCTGCGATTACCACCATTGCCAACCTGACATCGTTTACGTTATAGTATTCGGATATCTCTTCTGAGCCACGTTTCTGTTCAGTTATGATTGCCGGCTGGGCTGCTATGTCTGCAACACCAACAAACGACACTGTGGCAAGTACAAAAAGAGCCGTGGCAAGCTTTTGCATTTAATGTATCATTAATTCAAAATTTTATTAAGATTCGCATGTGCTATCTAGACTAGCCTAAAGTCTTCTTTTACGGTATTTAGGACGATGTTTGTTATGGTCTTGTCTACGTTTGGTTTGGAGGAGATGGTCTTGATGAACTTGCTAAGCTCGTCCCGGTTTTTGAATTTGGCTACAAGTACCGTGTCTGACTCGCCAGTAACGTCGTACAC
>CAZETC010000033.1:9309-11987 GCA_964515435.1 uncultured Candidatus Nitrosotenuis sp. | reverse complement strand
ATCGATTATGGCGGTGTATCCTTTGACTATTTTTTCTTGCTCCATTTTTTTTATTCTGGTGAGAATCGTAACTGTCGACATCCCAAGCTTTAACGCAAGCTGGCGCGAGGAAAGCCTGGCATCGACAAGAAGGTTTTTGAGAATCTTTACATCCGTTTTGTCTAAAAGCATATGCGATATTATCACTTTACAAATATTAAAGTTTATTATGATTTTTTGAAAGGATTTTCAGCAATTACGTGATGTATAATAAATTCATCCATTGCGTATATGTTGTGTATGATTGAGAAAAAATTTGACATTAATCGGATGTATGGGAAAATAGTAAAGTATTATCTAGGAAAGCGACACTATACCAAAGAAAAAGCGAACCTAATAGCGCAAAAAGTTATCCAAAAAGAGATTGGCCTACGAACCTGCAAAAACTCCAAGTGCGGCCACTTACTGTATGATCATGTCAGAAACTACGAGTCATGCCTCGTCAACGAATGCGGCTGCGAAAAATTCGTCAAAATACCATAACTCTGTCCAGAGCGGGCATCATTTAGAGGCTAATCAGAATCCACAATACCAAGCATGCGCATGACAAGGCATGACTGGGCTCATTCAAAAAGGCAAGGAATTGCTCGCAGAAGGAAATTTTGAGCAGGCCTTGTCGTATTTTGAGCAGGCAATTCTGCTGGATTTGAAAAACGCGGAAATCTGGAACCTAAAAGGTGTGACGCTCCGGAGCATGGGGCGATATGACGAGGCGTTAGAATGCTTTAACAGGGCACTTGAGCTTGACCCGGCTGACAAATTCGCATCGTAATTCATTAGTATGTGCAACAAAAGACTAATTATCTTCGTAACGAACCAATTTTCTAAATAATAAATGAACAATATTGAAAAAACCTTGATCAAAGCGTCAGAAATGTGTGAAGATGGAAACTTTAGACAAGCAATACTTCTTTACAATCAAGTGCTTCGGGCAAAACCTAACAACGTTGATGCGTTACTCGACAAGGGAGTGGCGTTGCAAAACATTGGAATGCTCAAGCAGGCACTTGGTTGCTTCCAAAAGGCACTCAACGCAGAACCAAAAAATGTCACCGCACTACTAAACAAGGGTTCTGTCCTGCACAGCCTCGGCAATTTTGATGACGCAATATCGTGCTATGATGCTGTCTTGGCAATCGATAAAAAGTCTGCCATGGCGCTTGCATACAAGGGCCTCTCGCTTGGGGAGCAGGGATTGGTTCAAGATGCGCTGGGGTACTTCAAAAAGGCGCTGAGAATAGACAAGGACTATGATCTTGCCCAGATAAGCTTGGACATTGCAAAAAAACTCATAAAAGAAAACCTAAAAAACGCAAAAAAGATTGCTGACTAAATTTTAGAAGATGCTCACGTCGCCAGGGGCTGGCTCGCGTTTTTGATCCTTATGATAGCTGACAAAGTCACTGTGGGCAGTGTCCTGGTGCTCCCTTAGCTTTTCTATCGTATCAAAGACATTGTTGCAAATGTAACACTTTGGCTTGTATTCGTCAACTAGCGGCAGCACCATGCTGGTAGGCAGAAATGCCGTTATTTCATAATTTTGAAATAGGTATGTCGCGTTTATGCCTGACAAACCAATCCGCAATTTTAAATATGCATTAAATTCGCTTGATAAATATGAAAACGCTAGGAATCTTGGCCTCCGTGCTTCTTGTCGCAGGGGCATTGATAGGGCCAATCGGATTCTCATTTGCGCAAGAGTCTGGAACAAACGCTACATCAACAGAGACAGGCTCTGGCTCAGACACCAGTACAACAACTACTGAAACCAGCTCTCCTCCAACCGAATCTGTCCCAGAAAAGAAAATGACGGACGAGGAAAGGATCAAAGCAAGTCTAGCAGAAAGGAAAGCGATGCTCCAAGCCAAAGTAGATGAACGTGTTAAAAAGATGAAGGAAAAGTCTCTCAAACACGCAGAAAAATGGGAAAGCAAGCTAGCAGAACGAACAAAGATGCTTGAAGAAAAACACGGTCAAAAGGCGGCAATGCTAAAAGAAAAAGGAACCATGCTCAAAGAGCAGATGGTCAAAAAGAAGGCAATGCATGACGATAAGCTGGCAAAGAAAAAAGCCAATCTTGAAGATAGAATAAACGACGCAAAGCTAAAGTTTGACAAAGCAATGGCAGAAAAGCTTGCAAAGTTCAACGCCAAAGTAAAGCTAAAGTCAAAAATCGCACCTACGATACCAAGTGAGCCATCAGAAGAACTGCCAACTGATACTGTACCAGCTGTTCCGTCATCTGACGCCGGTTCAAACTCTACAGACACAGGCTCGAACTCCACTCAACCAAGTGGATAGGAATAGGCTAGGTACTCAACGCCTTTTTTATAACTTGAATATCATTTTATATCGAGTCTGACAACCCGACATAGTTGAACAAAACCGCGATTTTTCTGTCTACAATACTCTTGGCATCAGTCACGTTTGTGCCATACTCACAATCGTTTGCACAGGAAAACCAAGACGAGGCCGAGCCTGCAAAAGAGACAACAGCTGATAAGATACGTGAGTTTGAGGCAGCGCAGGAAGCTAAGATAAAAAAATTCGAGGAAAAAAGAAAGGCAGCTCTTGTAGCAATTGAAAAATTGAAAAAAGAGGCCCTGGACAAGAAAAAGAAACAACAAGAGGATCTAGAG
>CAZETC010000033.1:8444-9299 GCA_964515435.1 uncultured Candidatus Nitrosotenuis sp. | reverse complement strand
TGAAGAAAAGCGCAGAGAGGCCAAAAAGCAACTCAAGGAAGAAGGAAAACTATTAGATGAAAAAGCAATCAAGTCTTCACT
This sequence comes from uncultured Candidatus Nitrosotenuis sp., assembly GCA_964515435.1. Lineage (GTDB taxonomy): Archaea > Thermoproteota > Nitrososphaeria > Nitrososphaerales > Nitrosopumilaceae > Nitrosotenuis. The sequence goes on along the minus strand of CAZETC010000033.1, from coordinate 9,218 downwards.
GCAAATCGAGGAGCAAAAGATGAAAAAAGCAAGCCAAGCACTGAAAGCGCAGAAAAAATCTATAAAAACACAGACGAACCAAACCAAGAACTGACTGCCGAAAACCTTATTCAGACGTCACATCTGTCGCATTATTTTTATATTGAATGTTTTGTTCTGCCAGTATGCAAAAACTAGGAATCCTAGCTTCAGTACTTCTTTTGGCCTCTGTAATCATTGGCCCGATTGGGTTATCTTACGCACAGACAGCAGACACTGCCAAGGCAGCAAGAGAACACCATGATGAGATCAAGGCATCAACAGAGAAAGGAAAAGCAGATAGGTTTGCAGCTCAGGTCCAAAAGGCAGCTGATATCAGAGCAGCAATTGCAGCCAAAAAGGCAGCCGCAGCAAAAGATATTGCAGCAGCAATTGCAGCGCGAAACGCAGCTATCCATAAGGAAGACATTCCACAGACTGGCGACGTACTTGCAAAGGTAAGAGCCATGGCTCAAGAACAAATCGATGCAAGAAAGGCAGCAGGCGGTCCAAGCAAAGTCCAAGTACAGCTCGAAAAGGACAGAGAAGCTCTAGCGCAAAAAATCAAAGAGCACAAAATGGCAATCAAGGTGGCTCATGAAAAAGATCACAAGTACACCAAAGACGACAAGCGCGGACGGGACAAGACGCTACAGGGATACGAGGCAGCTGATCAATACTCAAAAGAGACTGAACTAAAGAAAGAAGACAAAAAGGCTATCTCTGAAAGAGATCAAAGAGCCTCCAAAATGCACT
>CAZETC010000033.1:5818-8434 GCA_964515435.1 uncultured Candidatus Nitrosotenuis sp. | reverse complement strand
CAACTAGACAAGTCAGAAATTGACGCTGTCTGTTCGGTTTAGTTTTTATTATATTTTATATTCTTCAAATCGTGTTACGGGAACTAGTCAGTGAATCAAAGGCAGTGGAACGGGCGCTAGCTGGAGAGGCTCTTTCCCACAATGACGGCCTTGAGCTTTTAAAAAATGACAACCTGTTTGTTGTTGGTGCAGCAGCCGATCTTGTAAGAAAAAAGCTGGTCGGTGATATAGTGACATTTACTGCATCATACTACATGAACTACACGAACCTCTGCGCCGCAAGCTGCCAGATGTGCGCGTTTTACAGAAAAGGAGATGAACAAGACGCGTACACACTTACGCCAGAACAAATAGAACAACGAATCGCAGCTGCCAAGAGTCTTGGCGCAACCGAGGTGCATATCGTCGGCGGCTTTCACCCAAAATTACAGCTGGATTATTACGAAAACATGATGAGAATAATCAAAAAGAACCACCCGGAGCTTACGGTAAAGGCGTTTACAGCAGCAGAGATATACTATTTGTCAAAACTCACCAAGACCTCGGTAAAGGAGATACTCTTGCGCCTCAAGGAAGCAGGGCTTGATTCAATGCCGGGCGGAGGCGCAGAACTGTTCCATCCAGAGATTAGAAACCAGATAGTCAGAGGCAAGTGTACTGGGCAAGAATGGCTTGACACAATAGAGCAGGCCCACAACCTCGGAATAAAGAGCAACGCAACAATGCTCTACGGCCACATTGAAAAACCAGAGCACATAATTGATCACCTCATCAAGATACGAGAGCTTCAGAAAAAGACTGGCGGCTTTATCACATTCATACCGCTCAAGTTCAGCCTTGACAATACGGAGCTTGAGCAAAAAAATCTAGTCAAGAACGAGTGCTCGTCAATTTATGATCTAAAAATAATCGCGACATCAAGGCTGATGCTGGCAGGTGCGTTAGACAACATCTCGGTATACTGGGTGGCCTTTGGGAAAAAGCTGGCACAGGTAGCACTCTCAAACGGCGGAAGCGACCTAGTGGGGACTGCATTCTCTGAGGAAATATACAAGGCAGCAGGCAAACCAACCAACTCATCTGTGATGGAGCTTGCAACAATGGTAAAGGAAATCAGAAGACAGCCAGTCCAGCGCGACACCTTCTTTAGGGCGCTACGCACGTTTTGACAAGTGCTCCTTGGCTGGCTGGATTTTTTGCCGCATTAGTGTTATCAAATGTTGTAAAAAATTAGCAACTTAGCTAACTATACCATATGTGCCTTGATAACCAACCATGAATATGGCTGGATTTGATATTGCGGACACTATCGTCGTAAGACGAATAGTGGAAAGAGGGACAGGAATCATTGAAGAGCCGGTAAAGAAATCAAATTGGGCAGGCCAAGAATACAAAGAATTTCAAAAGGAAAAAATGAAACTTACAGGCGACATTGCTCTGGCAAGCTCCAAGGGAACAGGCACAGTGCATCTTGGCAAAATGCTAGAAACACAAATTCCATCTATACATGGGCACCTTCTCTGCACCTCTAGAGGCACTGGTATCCGACTTGGATAAGCGGAACCAGTAATTTCTTTTTTAGCGTCTTTTTTTGTATAAGATCAATCTTCGTAACCACAGGGGTGGATCATTACTTAGACATCGATTAAAATTTTTACGCGGGAGGAATTTTTTCAATCGCCTTTGCTCCACCCTTTCTTTTTCTTGCGCCAAAGCTTATCAGTATTAGAAGGAAGCCAATTCCTGTCAGCATGGCTGCAAAGTTGGAATAGTCCCGGTTTTGTTGCTGCTTTTGAACCAAGTCTATTGCCTCTTCTTCTGTCATGCCTGCAGTACCAAGCGGCGAAACCGAGTTTAGGTAACCCATCAGCGCCAGGCCGACTGCTATCATGGCCAGGCCGCCGCCAAGTATCTTCTTGTCCACTAGAACCATGAGCTCTTTACCAGTTTAGTAATTATAAACTCAACATATGTTAGGAAACAAAAATCTCCTTGCCTAATTTTGAAACATTTGTTTAATTTTTCGCCTTCGTTTAAACACATTTGCAGGGTTGGGTCGATCATCTTTATCTTATAAAATCACTATATTGTAATTGAGCTAACACACGCGCCTGTAATATGGATGGTGGTTTGTATTGCGGGGAAAATGCTGTAACCTGTTCAAAAGCATGCGGTGTTAGCGTCCTATCTCACCGCTTATTTTTAGCTCAAAGTCTGGGACTAGGCCTTTGTTTTTTGCCAGCTCAAAAAAATGTCGTATCGATTTTTCGCCTGCTTGGCCCATCTCCACTGTGACATCATTTACGTACATTTTGACAAATTTCTCAATCATGCTGGCTTGCTTTCCGCGGCTGTATGTCATTGCATATTCCAGCGCATCCTTTTGGTGCTCAAGGCCGTACTTGATGGACTCTTGGAGGTATTTGTCAAACTTTTGGACCGTCTTTTTGTCGAATCTGTCACTCATCACGTTTGTTCCAAGCGGAACAGGGAGGCCATTCGTGGCGTCGTGCCACCACTTTCCGACGTCAAGAACCATTTCCAGCTCTTCTTGCACATATGACAGTTGGGTCTCATGAATCACAAGTCCTGCGTCTACCATATTCTTGTTTACTG
>CAZETC010000033.1:898-5808 GCA_964515435.1 uncultured Candidatus Nitrosotenuis sp. | reverse complement strand
CGAGATCAATGCCGATCATCTAGAGCTCATCAAGCTGCAAAAGCAAAAACGCGGACGTCATCTTTCCTGGGATTGCGATTTTTGATCCTGAGAGTTTTTTCTGCGACATGCTTTTTTTTGCAATTACTATTGGGCCATACCCGATGCCAAAACTTCCGCCGCTTCTAAGGATGGTATATTTGGGGAGATATGCGCACGCATGAACTGAAACCGCGGTTACATCAAGCTCGTTACTCAGTGCTCGCTTGTTTAGCTCCTCAATGTCGCCTATTACATGCTCAACTGTAAAGTCGTCTGACGGAACTTTGCCTGTGAGCATTCCATAAAACATGAACGCGTCATCGGAATCAGGTGTGTGTCCGACTGAAATCTTCATAATTTTGGCTCAAACTCTTGGTAATAATAACGTCAAGATGTAATCTATCTGAAATAACATCACTAAGAACTTAAGTCTGAAACTGCAAACAAAACCGTTGAAGACAGTAGAGGCGTTTGAAAGAGACATACATCTACAGCTGGAATTTCTAAAAAACATCAAGCTTCAAAAGCCGCTCTCAGAGAAAACGCAGAAAAAAACTGTCTTTTGTGGTAGCGGCGACTCGCTGGCAGCAGCGATGGCAGCAGAAGCATTTTCGGATTATCGTGCGAGAGCGCTTGATCCGCTGGATCTGGCAAAAAACAAAAGACTTCTCAAGGGCAAGCAAGCGTATTTTGTCTCGATTTCAGGCAACACGATATCAACTGTGAGGGCTGCAAGTGCTGCACAAAATTCTACTGCAATAACTAGGAATCCGGCAAGCAAACTGGCAAAAACCTGCCATGCCATGATGCATCTGGACTATGAGGACTCGGATGTTTTAACGAGCGGGAGCATTGGGTTTGTCGCAAGCATGCTGACCTGCATCTCGCTTGTGAAAAAAATAGAAACAAAAAACACAAAGCACCTCTTCGATGCTGCAAAAGACCAGTCAAAATTCGCATTGAAGAACAAAGTCTACGTGCTAGGGAGCCAGCACACATATCCGATTGCAATGTATGCCGCTGCAAAAATGTATGAGGCACTGGGCATTGATGCGCATTATGAAAGAATAGAACAGTTCTCGCATATGGGCTTGTTTTCGGCAAGAAATGGCGATACGGCGATAATCTTTGAGGAAAAAAGCAAACACACGGCAAAACTACAAAGGCACCTAAAAAACCTAGGAATGCACGTGCATAACCCGTCAATTTGTTCTAAAAGCAAAACTGATCAGGTTCTTTTTTACATGTTTGTCTCGCAACTTGTGGCATTATACAACTCAAAAAGAAAGCGGCTTTCGGATTGTCATTTTGTCACAAGCAAGAAAACCCGAAACGCAAGTTCTAGAATGATCTACTAATTTTTTCAAAAATTGCATAATTTTTTCTAAAGATTTAATACACCTTTTCCAAGGATTTCAATCAAATATGAAGTTCAAGGCAACCGATCAGATCCTAAAGATCATCAAAAACAAGGAGAACATCAGGAACTTTGGGGTAATCGCCCACGTTGATCACGGTAAGACAACAATGAGTGACAGCCTTTTAGGATATGCTGGAATCATCTCTCCACAGGCTGCAGGTAGGGCTCTGGCCTTGGATTCAATGAAGCTTGAGCAAGACAGGCAGATGACAATAGTTCAGGCAAACGTGACCTTGCTTTTTGAAAAAGCCGGAAAAGAATATGTCGTAAACATGATTGACACACCAGGGCACATTGACTTTACAGGCCGTGTAACGCGAAGCCTCAGGGCAATCGACGGTGCAGTGGTGGTATCTGATTCCGTAGAGGGAATCATGACTCAGACAGAAACCGTCACAAGGCAGGCACTCGAAGAACGCGTAAGGCCAGTTTTGTACATCAACAAAATCGACCGCCTCATAAAGGAGCTAAGGCTTACTCCTGAAAAAATGCAGGAATGGCTTGCAAACATTATCACAACATTTAACGGATTAATCGACACTTATGCAGAACCTGAATACCGCGACAAGTGGAAGGTATCAATTCAGGACGGTTCCGTATCATTTGGCTCTGCAAAGGACAGGTGGGGATTTAACATTGACATCATGAAAGAAAAAGGAATCTCGTTTAAGGACATTTACGCGGCATACCAGGAAGGCGCAAACGTTGATGACTTGGCAAAAAAGGCGCCACTGGCAGAAGCAATACTTGGAATGGTTGTAAAACACCACCCACCACCACACGTCGCGCAAAAATACAGAATCCCAAAAATTTGGAAGGGTGATCTAGAATCCGACATTGGCAAGGCGGTTTTGAATTGCGATGACAACGGCCCTGCAGTGATGATGATTGTAAACATGGCAATGGATCCTGCAGCAGGACCTGTAGCAATTGGAAGACTGTTTGCCGGTACGCTAAAGGACGGCCAGTCGGTTCATCTAATTGATACAAAACGTGAAGGAAAGATCCAGTCGGTGAACTTTTTCATGGGGAACCAAAGGGAGATGGTAGGAGAATTGGGTGCTGGCAACATTCCTGCATTGCTTGGCCTGACAGAAGCAAGGGCTGGCCAAACGTTATCATCAGTAAAAGACGTTGCAATATTTGAGGGAATCAGGTATGTTTCAGAGCCAGTAGTTCAGATTGCAGTAGAGGCAAAACATCCAAAGGACCTGCCAAAGCTTGTCGAGGCGCTGCGAAGACTGACAATCGAGGACCCAAACCTCGTGGTAAAAATCAACGAAGAAAGCGGAGAGACGGTAATTGCCGGAATGGGCGTACTGCATCTTGAGATTGCTACATCACTAATTGGCGATGCTGGTGTACAGATAGTCACATCGGAACCCCTTATCAACTACAGAGAGACAATTCAAGGCAGCTCTGAGGTTGTCATGTCAAAATCGCCAAACAGGCACAACAAGATTTTCATGAGAGTGGAGCCGCTAGAGCCTGAAATAGCAGAAATGGTGCGCAACGGCCAGCTCTCAGAAATGAAGGACAAAAAAGAGATGGCGACCATACTCCGCTCAAAGGGCTGGGACTCGGACATGGCAAAGAACGTGCTAAAGTTTGATCCAAGAGGAAACGTTTTGATCAACGGGACAAAGGGTGTCCAGTTTATTCAGGAATCGACAGACTCTATTCTTTCTGGGTTTGAAGAAGTGATGAAGGAAGGACCATTGGCAAAAGAACAGGTGAGGAACTGCAAGTTTACATTTACGCACTTTGTACCGCACGAGGACGCCGCACACCGAGGGCTATCACAGCTCAGCCCGGCATCACGACGCGCATGCATGGGTGCAATGCTAAAGGCGCAGCCGATCTTGCTTGAACCAATGCTCGGAGTGGAGGTCCGTGTCCCGCAAGATATGATAGGAAACGTCGCAACCGTTCTTTCCGGAAAGCGCGGCAAGGTGCTAGACATGCAGCAAAAAGGCATCACAAGCATTGTTACCGGAGAGATTCCAGCTTCTGAGACGTTTGATTTGTCTGAAGAGATGAGGGGCCAGACTGCAGGAAAGGCAATGTGGAACACTCACTTTAAGGCATGGACTCCGATGCCAAAATCAATTCAGGCAACGCTCACTGCAGATATTCGAAAGAGAAAGGGGTTATCCCCAGACCCGCCAACTGCAGACGAGTTCGTCGACAATGAGTAAAATAGAATCCCACCGGATCCGCCATAGTATTTTAGTATGAAATTATGGCTGAAAATATTAAAAGGTTGTATTAGCTGATAATTGGAGAATGAGTGAGGCTTCAAAAAAACCACCTGGCCAATTATATGCAGATGCAATAAACCATTATGAAAATGGTGACTATGAACTTGCCGACAAAATGTTTGAGGATTTGGTGACATATACTTTAAAATTTTTTCCATACGTCTAAAATTAGATCAGTATGTGATGTTAAAATACAATTTTTTGTATTTAATGTGCAATCATAGCATACACAAAATTAAACTCTCACAGTAGCTGTGCTACCAAATGATACTCTGATAAATCAGGATTTTTGTTGTAAATTATGTTATAGATTCTGCTGAAACAATCAATGCATTAGTAGAGCATCTTTGGGATTTCAACTGCGAAAATAGTTGGGTTGGTGGAAAAGGTAATGGTTCCGCCATGCTCTGTTACAATATTTTTAACACTTGTCAGACCAAGTCCAGTACCTATTTGCTTTGTTGTAAACAATGGATCAAAAATCCTTGCTTGATTTTCCGGAGAGATGCCTTGACCAGAATCCTCGATTTCTATTCGTACCTTGTCATTTAAATCCGCGATTCTTACTTGGATTTTTCCACGCGGCATTGCAGCGTCTACTGCATTTCTGATCAAGTTTGCAAAGACTACCTCAATTTTTCTGCGATCGCACACTAGATCCAAATCGCCTTGAGGCAAAACCAGCTCAATTCCTTCAGGTATGCCCTCATTTTCTATTGCCTGCTTTAGCATCGAAGACAAGGAGACCTTTTCAGGTAACAAAGGAGTCGATCTCACAAAGTCTAGTACATCCTGAACCTGATGTGAAATTCGCTTAATTGCTTTGTTCATGATAGTGAAATCTGATTCTTCATTATCCTTGTACTTGATTTTGATTTGGTCCGCCGCATTCATAATTATGGCAAGGGGATTTCTAATGTCATGGGCCATTCTTTCTGCAAGTGCTCCTATGACTGATAATTTTTCGCTCTTTAGCAGCTTTTCCTGTGACGACTCTAAATCTTGGGCCATCTGGTTAATGTCTTGCGAGAGCTCACCTATTTCGTCTTTTGAAATGTATTCTAATCTTGTCTTGAGGTCCCCATCGGCGATTTTTTTCGTTGCGTTCCGTATCATCAAAACCGGATTAAGAATAGACTTTAGGGTGTAGTGACGTAGTAGGATAACTGCAAAAATGAAAATCAATAGGCTCGTCAACAAAATTATTA
>CAZETC010000033.1:0-888 GCA_964515435.1 uncultured Candidatus Nitrosotenuis sp. | reverse complement strand
CCCTGAAGAGTGCATTCTTGGAATCCTTGAACTCTTCTTTTATCTTGATAAACTCTGAACCAGAAATTCCACCTTTTCTGTATTCGATAAATTTGTTTGAGAGGAGCTCAAATTTTTTCCATTGATGTTCTATATCGTTAGCGTATTGTAAATTGGTTTGATCCTGTGACATGCTCTTATACAAAGAAAGTAACTTGGCGAACTGTGCCTTACTGCGTTCTATTTCAAAAAGAATATCAGAAGACTTGGGATCTGGCATTGTAATTTTATTTTTAGTCGCATTAAACTCGTCTTCAAGTAGTGTGAACTCTAGAGTGTATGCTAGAAGATTTGATGCAACAAGTCTCATATCTTTTAAGAGACTCAGCGATTGGATTAGCTGATTATTTAAATAATAAAAATTTCTTTCGACAAGTGTCGTGTTATTAATAGAAACAAATGAAATCAACACTAACAGAACTGATAATAAAAGTACCTCTAGTGTGAACTTTTTCTTAATTTTCACGATTACATCCGTTTGGTCTTTTTAATTATAAACCGTTATCCCAATGAAAATCTGGTAGTTCCACGAATGATTACAGAATTTGTCAATTCCAAATTTGGATACAGGCGTTTTGTTTAAATGGTGGTATTGTGTGATTGCTCATATTGAGAAAAAAATGTCTATTATATGGCGGGGGTATAAGGATGGCCCTGCATGGATATATTTTCGATAATTAAATCCAATAGAATTTTTGCTTTTGTTCTTTCATTCTTGTTATTATTTGGTAATGGATCCTATCTTACTGATGTTGTAGCTGATGAGGGTAGTAGCGGTGGCAGTAGAGGAGACAGTGGTAGTGCTAGTAACTCAGCTAGTAGTAATGCTGGCGGTAACTCAGCTAGTAG
>CAZETC010000032.1:11838-12863 GCA_964515435.1 uncultured Candidatus Nitrosotenuis sp. | reverse complement strand
CTGGATGAAAAATCACAGGATCAGTGGGCAAGGCTAGACCGAGCAATCTACAGAATGTCACACCAGCTTGAAGATGTTATGGATTATGTACGGCTACCACAGCTAAAAAGGAGAAACTACCCACTCTTAATGATTATACGTGATGCTATAGGTAGGATTGTGATTCCGCCGCAAATAACAATTCACATTCCATCACAAGACCGAGTAGTCTTTTGTGATCCAGAACGACTAGAAACAGTATTTGTTAATCTACTTGTAAATGGAGTCCAGGCAATCGAAGACAAAGAAGGAAAGATATCAATCGAGATATCTGGCAGTGTGGATGAAAAATTTGTAATTATCACGATAACTGATACTGGATCTGGCATTCCAGGAGAGTTTCTAGACAAGATCTTTGAACCCTTATTCACGACAAAACGGGTGGGTACCGGGCTTGGACTATCTAGCTGCAAAAGTATTGTAGAGCAACATGGGGGGACCATTACTGCAGCAAGTGCTTTTGGAAGTGGCGCCAGATTCACAATAAAAATTCCGGCAAAATCCGATTTGGACGATAATCCAGTTTGACTGATTGCAGCCAAATCAAAACCAATAGCAAATTTGTGTCAATATAGAAAAGGTTCTATTTAGGCACCAAAAAACCAATTCTATAAATGAATACGAAAAAAGAGATTACACGATTTTTGGCAGAGGACGTGGGAACAGGAGACATCACTGCGCGTATTGTTACAAACAAAAGGATCGCTGCAAAGATCATATCGCGTCAAACAGCAGTTTTGGCAGGAGTTGAATTTGTAAGGGATATTTTTTCGATGCGCGGGTGTAGTGTCAAGATCATAAAAAAAGACGGCTCTAAAATCAAGCCAAGCCAAACAGTATTGAAGATTTCAGGTCCTGCCAGATCAATTCTTAGCTGCGAGCGAACCGCACTAAACCTGCTCTCACGAATGAGTGGAATTGCGACACTCACGGCAGACCTTGTTGGTAAAATAGAAAAAAATATTCCAGAGGACGACCCGCGCAAC
>CAZETC010000032.1:10008-11828 GCA_964515435.1 uncultured Candidatus Nitrosotenuis sp. | reverse complement strand
ACCTTGTTGGTAAAATAAAGAGCACAAACAAAAAAACAGATCTATATTCTACGCGAAAAACAGCCCCTGGGCTGCGTTTCTTTGACAAGGAAGCAGTAAGAATTGGCGGTGGGAAGAAACACCGAGTTACACTCGCAGACATGATAATGATAAAGGACAATCATATTGTATCAGAGGGTTCACTTGTAAGACTCGTTCAAAAGGCAAAAAAAAGCTCAAAGACATTCGAAGTCGAGGTAGAAACACAGGCAGAGGCAGTGCTTGCCGCAACGCTTGGCTCGCCAATAATAATGCTGGATAATTTTACGCCTGAGCAAGTAAGAAAAACCATATCTGCACTCAAAAAACTCGGGCTACGCAGTAAGGTAAGGCTTGAAGCATCAGGTGGAATTGATGCAAAAAACATCAAGGAATTTGCAAGAGCAGGCGTTGACATGATCTCGGTTGGTAAAATTACAAATTCCGCAAGTGCGATAGATTTCAGCCTAGAAGTACAAGGCTAAATTTTACCGCTTAACTCCGCCCTTGGTTTGAGTTTTATGGTGAGGTAGGGTCCAAGAACCTCTTTTTACTAATTACGAGAATCTAGCTTATTGCAAGCATTCGCTCAATTGCAAGTCTTGCCTTGTCTGCAATGTGTTTTGGAACCCTGACTTCGTACTTGTCCTCCAATAACGATGCATATACCTTATCGAGTGTTATCATCTTCATGTACTGGCACACGGCTCCGCTAGACGCAGGTATGAACGTCTTTTCGGGGTTTTGCTGTTGCATCCTGTATAATATTCCAGTCTCTGTTGCAACTACAAAGTTCTTTGCCGTAGCCTGCTTTGCATAGTTCATCATTCCCTCTGTTGAGAGAACTTGTACCTGTCTGTTCTTGTAATCGCCAACTGCGATATCGTACATTATCTGTGAGGTACAACTACATTCTGGGTGCACCAAAAGCTCGGAATTTGCATGCGAATCAAGAAGCTTGTGAATATCATCTGATCTTATCCCAGCGTGAACATGACACTCTCCTGCCCAAATGTACATGTTCTTTCTTCCGGTAACCTTGGCGACATAAGATCCTAGGAACATGTCTGGTAAAAACAAAATCTCTCTATCTTCTGGAATGGCTTTTACTACATTGACTGCATTTGATGATGTGCAGCAGTAGTCAAGCTCTGCTTTTATCTCTGCAGTTGTGTTTACGTAACCAACAGAAACTGCACGTGGGTGTTCCTTTTTCCACACTCGTAACTGCTCAGCAGTAATGGAATCAGAAAGCGAGCATCCTGCAGCCAAATCCGGAATCAAGACCTTTTTCTGTGGGCAGACAATTGCTGCAGTTTCTGCCATAAAGTGAACCCCGCAAAACAAAATTGTCTTGTGTGGAGTTTTTGCAGCCTGCCTTGAAAGGCCCAAGGAATCTCCGACAAAATCTGCTATGTCTTGGACTTCGGGTAGCTGGTAGTTATGTGCCAGGATGACTACGTCTTTTTTCTTTTTTAGCTCAGAGATTTTATCGGCTAACATACGATCATACACTTGCACCTGATAATCATTTAAAGAATGGGATAAGAGTGGTATTTTTCATAAAGCTTCTCGATTACGGCAATTTTTGCCATCTTTACGTACCTATCCGCATGTCCTCAGAGCATATCTGCCTGATGCACTCTATTGCCGAAAGAATAGCAAGCCTACTTGTTTTTGGATTGTTCTGATCAGGAACGTTTTCCACACGTACCGAGATTTTGCCAAATTTGCCCTGTGCCTCAATTTGGTGAATGTTTTTGTCTGCTCTTGGGTCTGCCACTATTTTCACGATCGTCTTC
>CAZETC010000032.1:9109-9998 GCA_964515435.1 uncultured Candidatus Nitrosotenuis sp. | reverse complement strand
TGCCACATTGACGTTTGCAGGAAACAGCCTCACAGCATCTTTTGCCACGCCCTCGAAAATTACCTGCGGATTTTTTATGTTTGTAATGTCTACTTTGTTTGTCTCAAAGAACTTGGCGCCTACAAGCGACTTTGGGTTTTTTGTAGTGGTAAGCGTCAGGGAGTCTAGCTCGCCTTTTACGGACTTGATTGCGTCAAGGCCTGCAATTGCGCCAGTTGGTAGGTAGATCATTTTTTTGAATTCCCTGCATGCATCATAAAGTATCTCAAAGACAGATTCGTCAAGAAGCGCCCCCACGCTCATTATCATCATGTCCTTGCGATTTTGAATTATGCTCAAGGCATGGTTTTTCACAGCATCTTGCGAAGCTGCCTCAACTACTAGATCCACATTATTTGATGACAACATATGCGGATTGTCAACAATCATCGGTTTTTTGCCGAGTCTTGCAACAAGGGACTCTGCTTTTTTCTTATCAAAATCATAAACATGAGTTATCTCTGCTGGAATTTTTCCGGAATCTATGGCAAGTGCAATCTGTATCCCGATGGCGCCGCAGCCAAGGAGGCCTATCTTTTTCAACACAAAACAGATCAAAGAACCACTAAATGAATTATTGGCATGTCTTAAGGGTTAGTTAACAATATTGTACTAGTCTAGATTCCGGGATTATTCACGCAGCAATCTCAGGAAGCTTAAATAATTAAAAAGAATATTCTACCATAGATGTCAGTGAAAATAAAAGATATCAAAACTAAAATGATCAAAGAAGACGATGGATCATACTCAATCACTTGTTCAGCACTTGGAGTTTATAGTTCAGGTAAAAACAAGCAAGAGGCAAAAAAGAACTTTGTTAAAGCTCTTGTGCTTTACTTATCGGTTTTAA
>CAZETC010000032.1:0-9099 GCA_964515435.1 uncultured Candidatus Nitrosotenuis sp. | reverse complement strand
CCAATAACAGGAAAAGAACCAGTTAGGATTCTGTATGATAGATTTGGTTTTATGTTCTATTTTAGAAAATGGTACTGACTAAGTCAAGTTTTCGAACAAAATACACTTTAATTATAATCCCGTGTTGTGATATGTATGGAGATATCTCAGAAATCAAGAAAGTTTACCATCCTCATAAACAAAGAAAAAGAAGGGGGTTATAGCGGTCAGTGTTTGGAGCTTCCAGGTGCAATTAGTCAAGGTGAAACTCTAGAAGAGCTAAAAACCAACATGGCCGATGCAATTAACCTAGTTTTAGAATATATCAAAGATAGAGCGAAGAAAGAAAAAAATAAGATCATGGAAATCACAACCTAAAATTTGAGTTTACGAAATCATCGTTTTCGCGAGGTTTTGAAGGTTTTACACAAACACGGTTTTGTAATGGATAGACAAAGCGGTAGTCATATTCAGCTTGTACACCATATGGGAAATATGTTACAGTACCACGACAGGATCCAATAAAGGAAGGAATTTTGAAATCAATTCTTTTTCAAGCAAAGATTTCAAGAGAGCAGTTTTTGAAAGAAGTTTAGAAGAAATAGTTATTGTTCAATAATAAAGCGGATCTGGGGGGATACTGATTGATGATTTAAAACCGTCAATTATTATCTGCATGTCAGAAATCAATTTCCTTTTTGCTATCTGGCTGTGAGTTTTTTTGCATTTTGCCACCTTTTTTCTTTAATGCGTACCAGAGCGGTTGAATCTTTGGAATCCATAATGTATCGACGATCTTACGCACATACCAACGTGGATTGATTCTCTTCTTCCAAACAAATCTAAAGTACATCACGGCTGTCAAAACCATTCCACACGTCAGCATCAAAAGCGAATAATCCTCACGAAGCACTGCCTTGGCGTCTATGTTTTCTGTAGCAACCAAAGTCACAGTATCAGAATCATAAGAAACCCCCTCCCAGTGGTCAAACACGTCTCTGACAAAAAACAAAATCTTGTCTTTTGGGGGCGCACTCAGCGTAACTGTGGTGCCATATGGATAATGACCAGAACCCAAAGCATTTTCTACCTGAATTCTTACCATTTTTTGGTATTCTGCAGTAATTGCAGTGTCAGAATCTACGTAGATATGATCGATTGCGCCGCTGGTTATCCTTTGATCACCAAACATTATGTGATCTAACTCATACCCGTTCTGACCTGTTTCAAAGGTTTCCGGAAACTCTACGCTGATAAATTGTGGCCTAATCTCGTGTTGGTGCGGTGTAACCAGGCTCCTTGTGTTATCATCTGATTTTATCAGACTCTCTACATGCAGTTCTTTTTTGGTCGAGTCAACTGCGTTGAAGTGGACGCTGAATATTTTTTCAGCGTCGACGGCAAATGTGGCTTTTGCAGCAGCATATCCCTCCTTTAGACCTGTCAACGTGATGTTAAAGTGGCCTTCGATGTTGGGAGTTATGACAAATGTCCTCTCGCCAGTTTTTTTGTAAGGAAAAGGAGAGTCGATCATTATCTGCGCGTCTTGCACATCTGTATTTGCCGTCAGCTCAAAATCCCTGTTGACGCGGTTTGTTGTGCCCTGAGATGTTAACTGAAGCGACATATGGTTTGCAAAGGCCTCAATTTGCATATTGTCTGCCCCGAGTCTTGATAGGACAGCAAAATCTTTTACGCCGTAGCTGTCTATGGTTATGCGGTTGCCTGACAATGTAACTCCGGGCGTAGCGGAAACGCTGGTAAAGTTGATTTTTCTTAGCGGAATTCCATAAGAATCCAGCTCGTGTACGACATATGGCGCCTCTTCCAGAATGTGGATGCGGCTGGCCATGTCTAGCAATATAGAATCCGCCATTCCTGAGGGCGATATGGTGTTTTCATATGGACTTGTGCCGTCAGCTGAAACAACTACGCGTGTAGCACCACTTAGACTCCCATCAAGTATTGCGGGGTTTTGACTAATGCTAATGTCTTTTTTCCTGTCAACCCCATCTGAAGTGGACAGGCTCACCGTTCCTGTGAATGTTTTTTGTGCATCAACTAATGCATCATACTTATCGGTAATGGATATCATGGCAAGATCTTGCTTTGAATTTGGTAGAGATGGTATGGGAACCATCTTGATCTTGTATGATTCATCATGTGGCGGTTTTACCTGAAGCGTCGTTTGGGTTCTCTCTAATCCTGAGCCGGAAACTGAAATGGTATGGTCTCCTTGAGTTGAACCGGAAATCGGGAATTCTATTGCATGGTTGAATCCCATACCTCTTTTCATTGAAACCTCGTTGCTTTCTGAGAGTAAAACAATGCTTGGGTGTTCAAGTCTTGATGAAGTTACGGTGACAGTTCTTCCATCAATTGGGACAGGTTCGACTCGGTTTATCGAGTTTGTAATTACAACAGACGTTCCATTGGAATCAACATTCGTGGAAGTGTTTTTTGTTAAATTCATGTTATAGAGTCCAATTATGCCAAAAGACTTGGAGTCAGTCACAGAAGGATATGCCCAGATAAAAGCAACGTTTGGTTTTCTTTTCTCTATTTCTTTTGCCTTGTCTGCGGTTTTCTCTTCAAAGAATTTGAAATTCTCGTCGATTAGAGCAGGCCCTACGACTACATTGGTTTGGGCGGAGCCAAACCCCTCTACATCTGCCGTTATTATTGCAGAGCCGCGACGCGCTGAAACCAGTGTGCCAGAACCAATGCCGTCAACAAGCGGTGTTCTTAGCACCGAGTCTGAATACTGGCTGACGTGCGCATTTTCATTGAATCTGACCGAGTTTAGGTTGTTTGACGACAAAAAGGCGTGTACCACATACGAAGGTTTGAACGGCTTGCCTTCCTTTTCAAGCCAGACGTAATAGTATGCCTTGGAGTTTTCCAGGATAATGTCTGGTGCAACCTTGATTCTTACGGTGATCTCGTCTTGAAGTTTGGTTATCTGGCCTTCTCCGAGCCCTAGCCCTGGCGCACTGGCAAAGATCTTACCTGATCCCATAACTTCAGCAAAAAACTTTGCATAATGGGAACCTTGGCCGATTCTAATTTTTTCAGCTGTTTTGATCACTGGCGATGAGCTCAACGTAACCCACACATCCTTTGGTACTGGAGCCGGCGCGCCCTTGGCGTCAACTGACAGCACATATCCAGTCATCTTGTCTGCCTTTGTTGTATTGGCAGCAAGCAAGACCGACAGTGCAGTCGGAACAACGCTTGAGGAATAAACGGTCGTCTCGGAGCTAGATATCTTGCCTTCGATAACTGCAAATATCTGGACTGTGCCTTCCTGCAGCGTCATGATTTTGAAAATGCCGTGATTCTGATACGGTAGCACAAGAACTGATTCTGGAATGGAGATAACTGACGGATTACTTGTAGACAGGACAACGGTTTGGCCTGATGGTGATGCATTGTCTAAAATGATCATGCTTTCATATGTCTCACCGGTGATCATCTTCTGAGGCACCCATAGCCGTGTTTCCTCAGTCTGGCCACTGGCAGGTAGGAAAAACAGCACAAAAAATGTCGATATGAGAAACTCGATTCTCACAGATCAAAAAATCATGCAAAATTTAAGCAAAAATTTTTAGTCAAAGATCTATCGATTTGTTAATTGTCGCTATCGTAACATGGCTGTGCCATCTCTTGAAATGATCTTCGTGGACAGTATGGATTGGAACTAGATTTTTTGCCTTGGTCTCTTGAACAATATGCTTGATCTGGTTCTTTGAGCCATGCCCAGAAACATGCGTAACGTTCCATTTTTCCTCCTTATTTAAAAGGCTAAAATGCACCAACCAGCGTTTTATCCGCTCATGGTCTAGCCTCATCTCGGCATCAAATGGCTCGGTAGCCGAGCGAATATAGCTGGAATCCTCCTTTGGCCTTACATCGATTAACTCTTGGAGCCTAAAATCACTACAATAAAACATGAAATCTGACTGTTTTGATGACACGTCTCTATAATCAATGGCGTTCGGTCTGTCAACGAACTCTCGCTCCCAGACATCATAGTCTCCAAGTACCTGCTTGTCGGTCCAATAGTTCCGGTCCTTGTCTATCAATCCCCACGATTTTCTTGGAATGAAAATTTTTATGGTTTCATCGTCTACCTTGGGATAAACCCCTTGGTAATATTGAGAGTCTTCAAATAGTTTCAAAAGATATGCCTGTTTCAAATCCACAACTAGGTTTCTCCCTGTCTCCTTGGCAGCATTATAAAATGACAAAAGCCTATCTAGATCCCGAGTTGGATATGATACCACGACGAGGCTCTTTGTTGAGTTTGCGACATCTTTGATATTTTCTTCTACTTCGAATTCTGTAGTTGATGCTGGCTCGTCAATTCTGGTCCCCTCGCATAACATGTGGTCAAGATCTGAAGAGGCGCATTTTTCGACAAATTTTTCAGTTTCTTGTTTTCTTCTTCCATGAAATCGCAGATCTGCCGTATACCCAATCGAGCCTTTAGAGGTGTGTATAACAAAACCACATACACCAGGTAAAGAATGGTCTACAGGCAAGGGCTCTACTTCGATTGAATCGATGTTGAATTTTTTATAAGGTTGGATTGTTCTTATGTCGCGCTCAAGTATCTGGCGATTATCCTTGCTTGCCCTGCTCATCTCGCCCTTGTTGTTCTCATAAATTCGAAAGTTTTCCTTGTAAGTAATATATTCATCACCACTGCCGGTCTCTTGAAGTCCTTGTAGGATTAGCTTTGTCGCTTCAGTGCAAAAAATTGGAATCTCAGGCCTTAGATAATGGATATAGGCTCCATGGTCAATGTGTGCGTGGCTCAAAAGAACCCCGTGAATTTTTGTGTCCTCTTTGTGGTCGTTACCAAAATTCATGTGCTTTGAGTAGTCTTTTCGGTAAATTCCACTCAGTTTAGGCAAAAGGCCGAACTCAAAAAGGTCGCCCATTCCGTTTAGGTCCCTGGGCTGTAAAAATTCAGAAAAGTAATCGTTGGCCTTTCCCATCTGCATTCCGAAATCTAGAAAAACACGCGTTCCCCTGTCTTCTAAAAGAAATTTGTTGCCCCCAATCTCGTTTATGCCGCCATGAAAGGTAACTTTTGAGTCCATTGATTCTTTGATTGCTATCTAGTACAAAAATTATCGTAAACCGCAACCCAAACCCGATAATGTTCTTGACCCCTTAAAACAGATTTTCTGTTATTGTGTGATGGCCAGCCCATATCTTGTTGCTGCAGTAAGCATGTCGACCCTCATAGCTCTGGCGGCAATTTCTGCAACCTCATCTAATCAGATGAACTGGTCGCTTACTGCGCAACAAGCTATGAATATCCAAGCAGACAAAGCAGGCGAGCATCTCTCTCTGGTAATAAAGAATGATACCCTGACTGTGCAAAACAACATGCTGAGCTCTTCAATTCTAGAAGAGATCAGAATCATAGATGATGGAGGAAACAAAATTGGGTTCATTGACTATTCTCATCTTTCTGACGGAGGCTATCGTCTAGGGGGGCTTGATAAGATGAGTCTGTACCCTGTGAATTTTTCTCAGGTGGGGTTTTCCGACAAAAAAATTATTGCAATTTCTGATCTTGGGAACGTTTTTTCTGCATTGAATCTAGACTATGGCTCAGAAACAGGCAGCGGAAAGGCAATGATCAACGGCATGGGGATAAATTCAAGAATAACTCAAAAAGAAAGCGCCGGAAAAATAATCTACGGACAAGGGATTGTTGGCAAGCAGGAATCAATCGAACCATACACGCAGGTTCCTTCCACGACAAACTTTGCAGCAGAGATACTGGATGGTGCTAGCATTACATCTGTGACAATTCCACGGTTCAATGCAAAGTATAGTTATGAGCAATCTGGTGGCTCGTTGTCAGATGTAGGTGGTGTTTCTTCCAACATTTTGGGGTTTTCAGAATCTAGAATTGTGGGCGGAAGTGGAACGGCAACCCAGGGCTCAGAGGGAATAACAGTGTCTGGGACAGGCACCATAATTCTAAAACTAAACGATTATTCAAATCAAAACCTAGTCTTGGAAGGGAGCACACCTCAAACCTCGAGTCTGTATGTTGGGGCAGATTTGCAATATGGGTATCTCTCCATTCCATATTCTGATTCATACGGTTTCAAGATTTATTCCGGTGCTCTGCCAGGATACTCTTACTCGCAAAACGGCTGCAGTGTTGTAAACCGCCTTGGATACAACTGCAATGCATCATTTACATACACAAAGTCATTTTCTCCGCCGCTCCTTGTCTCATCGGTGGGAAATTTTGCCTCCAGATATTCCGACTCGTATCCGTTTTTAATTAACAGTGGGATGGAAAATCAGGGAGCGTATTCTGTAAATTCCATAATTACTACTGCTAGTGCATCAAGTGGCTGGCATGCGTTCTGCTGTCAATATCCTACAACATCGCCAATTCCATCTGGGGGTGAGCTTGCAGTATATGACATGGACGTCATCATGAATAGCAAATTAGAACTTGGAGGCAGCTTCCAAACACCGTACTTTTTTGCCGACAAGCAACACTATCTGATAGTAAAGCCAAACGGCGCCACAGTAACAATTCGTGGAGCTGTTTTTGATCCTGATACCACACCAATACTGGAAATTGAAGATCTTCCACCAAACACGCCTTTTCAAATTGAAAAAAATGGTAAAACCGGCGTTTCGGGGATGACTGACAACGAGGGCTCTATTGCAATTTCTGCGTCCCAGTTCCAGGTTAATGACGTATCAGTAGGTGGAACGTTATCGCTCTATCAAAACTCACTGTCATATCGCGGGCCATTCAGCACCGTCGTCTTTGATAATGTTAATGGTCAAGCCTTGCATATTCATACGCCAGACGATAAGATCTATGTGGTGTATGCATATGTGAACATTCCAATTGTTGGAGACGTGGGGATAACAGATGTTTACCTAGACCATTCCCTTTCCCTCTCCTACCTACAGGGTAACTATACCACTGGCAACAACCTCAAGGTACCAGTGATTCCAGGTTACCATGACATTAACATGAAAATTAATGGAGTGCCGACAACTACGGTAATTGCAAGTGTTTTAGGCGGAGTGGGACTAAAGGTGATAGCACCAAGCTCATCAACAATCACAGAGTATACTGAAAGCAGTCTAGTTTCATCAATCAAGGCAACTGCCGGTGCCGCGTCACACGTGGTTGTAACAGCGGAGGGAACAATGACTACATCACTAACTGCAACAATATCTGGAGATTCTGAGATTGAAAATTATGCCCATTTTAGCTCGCCACCACCAATGCCACCATCGCCACCACCAAAAGATCCTCTGAGGGCATATGTGGATGTCTACAAAAATGGCGTTCTGGCAAAGCAGCAACAGATTTACTTTAGCGCAAACCCAATAGTACAAAACACTGGGCAAATTACGGGTTCATCTTCAAGCGTTACTGCCAGATATGTGTATGAGCAAACCGTGGTGAACGGGCTGATAACAACGAGCGTCTTGCCAGGCGACATTGTCGAATTTTATCTCTATGCCACCATAGACGCAGAAGGCTCTCCGCCACCGGTTCCGCCAGGGCACATTTTTTATCATTATTCCGGAGAGGGGCACGCAACGGCCACAATCCATTCCGGAAGCATTCTGACCTCTTAGGCCTGCGTTTTCATTATGTATTTTCTGTGCTTGTACACTGCGTACACTATTACCCAGTAGGCAAAAAACCAGCAAATGTTGACCGGGTGATTTAGGTCGTACTGGCTTAGTGTCTCGAGATGATAGTACCAGACATCACCTACTGCATTTGCGAAATTCCCAATTAAAAGAATCAACCATGCCTTTCCTATCAGTCCGCCTCTGAAGAGCAAAACACCATAGACAGTTATTGGAATGCTGACTGAGGGGGGCAAGATAAATGCAAGACCATAAAAAAACTCAAAGTTCAGCTCCGAAGTTTGGGAGAGTGACAACATGAAATACGAAGAAAATATCACAATTCCCAGGACTATCATCCATAAAATGGATCTTTTTTTAATTTTTGGTTGAAAGAACCTTATGTTGATTATCATGTGGGAAATGATAAACGGATATGCCAACAGAAAGAAGGGATCGGCCACTGAGGGATACGGGTCGTTAAATATGACAAAATCTTGAATTGTGTAAACCGTCTCACCAACAAATATGAAAAAGTATCCGATTCCTAAAATGATAAACGATCTCCCAAAAATTCTGCTTTGCGAGTATGTGCTGCCTGCAAAAATTGCTGATAGTGCAGTAGCAAACGCCGAGGTCTCTGTGAACTGCTGAACCACAAAATCTGTCAGGGAATTTCGCTCAAGTGTAATTCCAAAATGAAACGCGGAAACAATTCCGAGCAGTAACGCGATGAGCCAAAAATTGATGTTTCCTTCTAACTTGTTTGGTATGGCCCTGGGGCTTTCCATTGTGGACTGCGGCCATTCTTAAACATAAGACTTCGGTTTTGCAAATAAAAACGAGCTAACCTTTCATGCCAATACCGACAAGTACCGAATAGCAGCCAAGGCCGCATTCTTCACAAATTGGTTTCATGGACTCTTTTTCGGCGCTGCCTATACAGCAGGGCTTTTTCTCTCGCCCCATGTGGTCCACTGAAAGAATCGCCCACGTTGGGCAATCTACTGGCGTGGTCCCGACCCCTCCCCAGTTTTTCTTCATAAGCTCTAGCTGGCTTGGAGGGTTTATGATATAGTCACCAAACTCCTCTCTTAGGGATGTTATTTCATCGATTACCTTTGTTCGCTCTGGGCCAAACGGCATCCACAAAGGATCGCCTTTTGCAAAAGGTGTGTGAAACTGGAATCCTATCTTGTTGGAATAAGGGCGCCATTCCTTTGCGACATCTTTGACTGTCATGTAGTTTTGTGAGTTTATTGTCATTGTGATCCAGATGTCCTTGTAGGCCTTGCTTCCATTTTTTTCAATATAGTCTATGATGTTTTTTCTTGTTGCGTCATACGAACCAGTCCCGCGTATCTTGTCGTGGATATCCTGGGTTCCGTCAATTGAGATCCAGTAAAAGTAAATGTCCTTGTATTTCTTTAGCGGCATTGTTCCGTTTGTGACAAGACAAATCCGCTTTGGAAACTC
>CAZETC010000031.1:303-12999 GCA_964515435.1 uncultured Candidatus Nitrosotenuis sp. | reverse complement strand
AACGATCCCCGCTGCAGCTCAAAGCTTATCGTGTCCCCCTTTACAGCAAGATTTGCGCAGACAATCTGCGCAGTCCTGAAACCCCCATCAGAGCTTGCCTCCTGCATTTCTTTTATGTAAAAGTCAGACGGCGATATCTCCTCGTCTTGGAGTATCTTTGATATGTAAAAGTTGAATCTTGTCTTTTTAAAATATGAATAGCCCACCAACGGGACAGCAAGCTGCTGGGTTGGATTCATCTCGTATTTCCCAAGCTCTGCGTTTTTGTCATAGCAGACGTCTCCCTGCGTTGCATTAAACAGGTCTTCTCCGTATTCAAACGCCCTGCTCAGGGTCAGGTTGAAGAGATATGACTGGTATGCGTCAACAAAAAGCCGCCTGATGGACAACGGCAATCTGGAGATTGCCTTTTTTGGATCTTGGTGATCCATTATTTCTGCAACAAGGGTTCGCTCAAGGTCCATCTGCCTTGGAATGGTCTTGAGAAGGTCCGCAAATTTGGACTGGTCTGCCATTTCTTTTCTCAGTTTTGTGTTTTCTTTAGAATCGTACTCTGATGTGTGTGACAACATCAATCTGACTGCCTCGTCGAATCTTTTTTGGATTAGCGCCTTTCCCACCAGATGAGTCACAGGCCTCCTTGAGCCGAACCTCTGGTATCCGTAGAAATTCAGAATTCTGTCAGATTCTGCAAAGTCAGTTGGTTCTTTTTTGGCCCCGACGATCTTGATTACGAACTTGTTTCCAGTCATATCTTTTGCAGAGAGCGGCTTTTTTGCAAACCCAACTTTCTGTATCGATACCTTGCCGTCTGAATACTCTAAAGGCATCTTGTTTTTTGCCATCGAGCAGACAAACTGCTCAGTTACTGCCGAAGCGTCCTTTAGTCCCAGCGGCTTTAGCCTTGCGCCGGTTTTTTTGAATATCAGCTCAAGTGCGTGGCTTGTGTCTATCCCGGATTTTTTCAGCCTGTATACTGCAAACCCCTCATCCCCTGAAAGCGAAGTCAGCGTTTTTTGCGCGAGTATTTCAGATACCGCAAAATCTTCGTACTGCCCGCGGATTTTTCCGCCGCATCCAGAATATTTTGTGGTGTACGATAAAATTCCAATGTCAGAGTCGATTTTTGGAATCACTGGATAACGTTCACGGTGATAAATTGAGAAATTGTCACGTCATCGGTCCTTGCCGAGATGAGAACCTTGTATGTACCTGGTAGCGCTGACTCACTCGTAGTTATGGTCGCCTCTCTGATTGGTGTGCCTTGCAGGAACGGGTCGGTGCTACTGAGTTCCACTGTGAGGTCGTTGAATTCTGCTGTCGTCTTTACAGTCAGCA
Organism: uncultured Candidatus Nitrosotenuis sp.; assembly: GCA_964515435.1. GTDB lineage: Archaea > Thermoproteota > Nitrososphaeria > Nitrososphaerales > Nitrosopumilaceae > Nitrosotenuis. The sequence continues at coordinate 11,661 of CAZETC010000031.1, read as the reverse complement.
TCGCGTTTTTGTTTGAGTTTAGATTAAACTGCAGCTCAATTGGCACTGTTTGGCCGCGGCCCATCGTGATTTCTTTTTGCGACACTGCAAGCTCAAACGGCAGCTCTTTTGTCAGGTTGACCATTCCGAGATTGTTTTCTGCCCATTCTGTGAACCAGATCTTATCTCCTACCGACCTGAACCCGAATGCCTGCGAGGTTCCGCATTCTGTTTGTGTTCCACAGTCTGCCCAGTTCGGGTTTCTTGACGGTATGTCATATTCCACGAGCATCTCGTTTTCAATGTCAAAGACTGCGATTGTGTTTGCAATCTGTTCGTTGAAAACTAGCCTTCCGCCGTCAATTTGTGTCCAGTACGGACTGCTGATAGGTGCCTTGATGACGCCGGTGGCATTTCCATATGCCGATTCCCTTGGATCAGAAGTCAGATATTTTGTAAACTTTTCATCAGACGGGCTGAACTTGAAAAATGAGTTGCTAGCAGTGTCAGCGATCCAGATGTCATCGTTTTGGTCGACTGATAGGCCTATAGGCGTTCCCAGAGAGGATGGCAGGCGGTATGCGTTTGAAAACTTGGGTGCGGTAGAATTGTCACTTGTTTCGGCTGTTTCCGATAATCCCTCATAGTCAAACTTTACCAGAGCGCCTCCTTCCTGTAGGATCCAGTTCGTGTACCAAATGTTTCCTCCCGAATCCACATCAAAGCCTGCCACAAACGAGCCTGGGATGGGAGTCGGGATGTTCTGGTATGATTGCTGCTCGGATTGTCTTGTATCAAAGAGGCTTAGCTTCCCTCCGTAAAAGTCGTTGATAATTATCTGCCCTCCCCTTATTTTGATGTGCTGCGGTAGCGAGTCGCCGCTGGCAGGATAGTTGATTCTCTCGTATGTTAGATCATTTGTTGAAAACTTCCAAATCGAGTCAAGCGCATCATCTGTGTACCATAAAGTTCCATCATAAGAATAATCAATGCCCCACATCATGGAGCGGCCCCCTTCAGGCCATGACGGGTTTTCATATTCCGTAAACTGTTCGGTAGCAGGATCAAACTTGGCAATATTTCCAGTGTTGGTCTGCGCAAACCAGACGTTTCCTTGCGGATCCGTAGTTATCGCAAGCGGCTGAGTACAGGCTGTTGATATTTTGAATTCTGTCACATACGAGTTTGACTTTGCATCGCCCGTTCCACAAAACCTCGGCCTTTGAATGTCAGGAAAGTTGTCTGCTGGCGTGCCCGTCATGGTTCGGGTTTCCTCGTTTACTGTAGGTTGCGTGCTGTTAATTGCAAGAGTTATTGTCGAGGTTAACAAAATCACGGCAAAAAATCCCGCGACAATGAGCCCTTTGGCTTTCTTTTTCACATTTGCGGTTTTGTTGTACCATGTTATATTTATTGAGAAAATGCCCGAGTCTTAGGACTAGCTAAAATTAGTGGAAATTATATAGACAAACGCAGACCTTGGGAGATATGGCAGTATTGGAAATAGTTGACCTTCACGTACAGAGGGAGGGAAAGCCCATTCTAAATGGCGTCAACCTAAAGACTGGCCCTGGTGAGGTCCACGCGATCATGGGCCCAAACGGCTCTGGAAAAAGCACGCTTGCGTACACGCTTTTGGGGCACCCAAAATACGAGGTAACCAAGGGAAAGATATTGTTCGACGGCGAGAACATAACCGAGTCCACAACTGACGAGCGGGCAAAGAAGGGCTTGTTTTTGGGATTCCAGTACCCGACAGAGGTATCAGGAGTTGGATACTCACATTTTCTTAGAACGTCGTACAACGCGTTGAGCAAATCACTTGCGTCAAGCAACAGAGAAGTTTTCATCACGGTAAGAGAGTTTCAAGCTTATCTAAAGAAAAATCTGCAAACAGTAGGCCTAAAAGACGACTTTCTCTCAAGGTACCTAAACGAGGGATTCTCCGGCGGAGAAAAAAAGAGGTCAGAGGTGCTCCAGATGGCAGTGTTAAAACCAAAGGTCTCCATTCTAGACGAGCCGGACTCGGGCCTTGACATAGATGCGGTCCAGTCTGTCGCAAAGGCAATTAGCGACGTTTCGACTCCTGACGCGACGATAATTGTCATTACCCATTATGCGAGAATTTTGAATTTCCTCAAGAAACTAGACTATGTCCATGTTTTTGCACAGGGTAGGGTGCTAAAATCCGGCAATGCGAGCCTTGCACACGAGCTAGAGGAAAAAGGCTACGACTGGATAGTCAAGGCCTAGTTGATTTACACGGTGCACGTAGAATTTCATAAGGATTTTGTTTCAGTGAGCGGTTCTGAGATAACAATCGGTGTCAAATCAAGGCCTCTTGACGGTGCCGCAAACAAAGAAATCATAAAAAAGCTTGCAAAGCATTTTGGCACGTCATCTGCAAATGTCGTAATAAGGTCAGGCCGTACATTAAAGACAAAGATTATTGAGATTTCCTGATTAAGAAAACACTGCTGCAATCTCAAAACCTTGGGCTGCCAAAAACACCTCACACATCAGGAAAATATTCTTTCATTATCGAAATTATTTTCTCGCCCTGCCTTGGGTTGAGTGAGACTTGCATTCCATAATGTGTCGGTTTTGTTATTATCAAGCCTTCCCGAACCAAACTTCTCGCCGCCCTATCGACAACTTTTGCTCCGTGTTTTCCCAAATCTCTTTCATTGAATCCTTTTTTGATGTTCTCAAAATCGGTGTGGCTTGCTCCCCAGTTTCCCCTCTTGTGTAGCTTAAAGAGAATTATTCCCCTTAGCTGATCATCTGTTAGCATAGGTTCACTTTCAGTACTTTGAAGGTCTAAAGTTAAATACTTTGTTTGCCAACCAGTTTCATGCCATACAAGCGCAACGAGACGCTTCTGCTCCAGTATCTGGGCCCAAGCCCAGTCCTGAGGATAATAGACTTTTTCTTGGACAACCCGCTTTCTGATTACTCCAAAAACGAAATAGCGAAGAGACTGGAGATGAGCCGGGTTACCTTCTTCAAGTACTGGATGGAACTCGAAAAATCTGGCGCCGTAAAAATAACAAGAAAGATCGGGCGGGCAACATTGTACAAGATAGACGACAAAAACGACATCGTAAGGCACCTAGTCAAGCTGGACATGGCCCTTGCCAGGGGTGCAATGCAAAAGGCTTCGGAGAAACACAAAAAGCCAATCATGGTAAAATCACGATGAATATCCGAAACTTGAGAGTCCTGATTATAAAACACTGCTGCAAACTCAAAGGCCTTTATCGAGTTTTGCGTTTTGTTTTTGGGTGTGTTTTTTCTCTTTTTCGTCCAGCTCTTTGTATTCATTTAGGCAGTAAAGGTCAAAGACCCGCATCTTTTTTGCTCTTGCCTCTGCGACACATTTTTCGATGTCATAAATGAGCATACCTTGGGCTGCCAAAAACGCCTCGTCATCCTTGCCCAGATTTTGGTAGGCAGTTGATTTTGCCGCAGCCGCCTCCCGAATTGCGCCGTCCAGCTGCTGGGCCTTGTCATAGAAGGTTATTGCGTCTTCGAATTTTTGCAGGAACGAAAGCGTGATTGCCTTGTTCATTAGCGCAGTCGTGTTGTTTTGGTCTATTGTAAGGGATTTGTCATAGCAACCAAGTGCCTCCTTGTGTTTGCCGAGCTCGTTTAGCGCAAGGCCCTTGCTGTCATGTACCCACGCGTCATCTTTATTTTTTGATAAAAGCCGTTCTGCACATATTATGACGTCATCGTACTTGCGGAGCTTTTCAAGGGCAAAGATCTTGTTCTTTAGTGCATACTCATCAAACTCGTTCATGTCAAGTACGGTTTGGCACTGTACCAATGCATCTTCGTATTTTCCCGTATGCAAAAACGCTGTAGTCACGTTTTGCAACGCCACCAGATCCTTTGGATCCTCATGCAGCATTTTTTTGCAGAATGATATGATGTCGTCCCATTTTTTCTCAGAGTACAGTCTCTTTATGACATCGATCGGGTTCCCGAGATAGCTCATTTGAACATTCTAAAAAATGCGTCAGATTTCAAGATTTCAGATATCCTTAAAACTTTCCATGTCAGATGCACTCCTCGGGACGCGCAGCGTATGACATCGATCAGGATTGCCATGGCATGGTGCCAAGGTAAGAATCGTGTTGTTTCCTTTTTTGGCAGGGGGTATTTTTATAATTTGATCTCAGAATCATACCATGGCACGTAAGAACTTGATAGCTGTTCCAAAATCCAAGAAAAGCATCACTCTTGAAAAGGAGATCGAGACCAAGGTGCGCAGAATCCAAGCCAGACTAATTGAAAAGACTGACAAAAACTGGAGCCTTTCGGTGGTATTGAACATACTAGTCACGGCAGGCCTGATGCAAACAAAAAAGATGACAAGGGCAGATTGGGACAAGATCAAGTCCCAGGTCCGCAACAAGACCATACGCTTTGATGATTCTACGATTGCCGATTTTGTTAAAAAGATAACCTGATTTTATGTAAGGCGCACAGCCAGCGCCCTGCCTCTTTTTAGCCTTTCATGGATCTCGAGTGCAAAATGGAACACTATGACCTTGGCAAAGACCAGGCCGGAAATAACTGCCAGTGTACCATTCCCCAGATACAGAAGATAGCCAGTCACGCCCGCGGCAGTCATTATTTCAAGTGATGTGCAAGTGCAAAGCCAGAACAGTCTTTCCCTCATGATACAGTATTTGGTTGTGTTTGAGATAAGCATTCATCCAAATTCTAAGAAATGTGATTACGTTAAATATGGTTTGGAGAAAATAGAAACCATGTCTGAGGCAAACAGGACATTTTTCAGTTTCTCGTTTTTCAAAATAGACCCAAAGTGGAGATGGATGGCAGACCTGGCAAAAGAAGAGTCTGCAAAGGAGGTAGAACAGGTAATCCGAAACTCCAAGATAAGGTGCAGAACATACTCTACACTAGGCCTAAGGGACGATGCGGAGTTTCTTTTCTGGTTTGCAGCAGATACCGTCGAGGAGATACAAAATGTCGTTTCAAAAATCTATTCAACAGTATTTGGAAAATACATCATTCCGTCCCACGTTTATCTTTCATCTACTAGGCCATCAATTTACGCAAAGACCGGCAAGGCTCCGTCATTTGTGGGCGGGGAGGAGGCAAAAAAACATGTAATCGTTTATCCGTTTATCAAGACGCGTGAATGGTACCTTTTGCCGCTTGAAAAAAGAAAGGCCATGATGGACGAGCACATCACCATAGGCCACAAGTACCCCCAGGTAACTCTGAACACGACATACTCGTTTGGCATACATGACGAGGATTTTATGCTGGCCTTTGAGACAGATGATCTTCACACATTCCAAGATTTGATAATGGAGCTTCGCGAAACCCAGGTCTCAAAATACATCCAGCAGGACACGCCGATGATTGTATGCGTCAAGAAAGATATTATTCCGCTGGTGTCAAGCCTAGGCTAGATGAATGCGCTCAAGGAATGGGCAACCGTAGTTCAGGCTCTGGAGTCAGGCGAGCAGACGGTTTTGCTGCGCAAGGGCGGGATTTTAGAGACCGCGTCTGGCTTTGTTGTAGAATCAAAAAAGTTTCTCCTGTTTCCTACATTTGAACACCAGTCCCTTGACAATTTGAAACCACAATTCCAAAAATACCTGGATTATGTAAAACAAAACAAGCCGACAAACGGGCAAAACAAGATCACATCATATGCAGAGGTGGTTGCAGAGGCAGACCTAAGTTCTGAGCAAAAGATCAACCAGCTCTCAGAGTTCCACATTTGGAGTGACACATACATCAAAACCAGGATAAATTGGATGCCAGACATGGCAACTAAAGCAATCTTTCTTAGAACATACAAAGTGCCAAGCTTTGAAATTCCGCTCAAAGAAGAATATCACGGATGCAAATCTTGGATAGACATAAATGCAAAACTTGATTCGGGAAAGCCAGTGATGAGCGAGGCAGAATTACGCGCAAGGTTAGAAAAGTTCATGGAGATTACAAGTTGAAGTATAGGACCTTGGGAAAAAGCGGGATCCGCGTGTCCGAGATAGGGTTTGGCGCATGGACCATTGCTTTGGACTGGTGGGGCAAGAAAATCGAGGACGACGAGGCAAAAAGAATGCTAAAAAGAGCATACGATGTTGGAATCAACTTTTTTGAAACTGGAGACATGTATGGCAAGGGCAAAAGCGAAAAGCTGATTGGCGAGGCCTTCAAGGGGATGCGAAACGAGATCGTCATTTCTACAAAATACGGATACGAGTTTGAGGGGGCACAGCAAATTGGGCACAGTGAGCTGCCGCAAAGATTCGATCCGTTGTTCACAGAGCACGCGTTGCGGAATAGCATGGCAAGGCTCCAGACTGATTACATTGACGTATATGGCCTGCACAACCCAAAAATGCACCACATCAGAGACGACGTCATTTTCAACACGCTTGACGGCAAGATAAACGAGGGGGCAATAGGCGCGTACCAGGTGGCACTCGGCCCCGCAATAGGGTGGACACATGAGGGCCTTGAGTCCATGAATAGAAAGAACGTTTCCGCAGTCCAGACAGTTTACAATATTTTAGAGCAGACACCAGGAAACGAGCTAATAGAAAATGCGGCAAAAAGAAACGTCGGAATACTGGTTCGTGTCCCTGATGCATCTGGCATACTCACAGGAAAGGTAAAGGCAGACACAAAAATAGACGAAAAGGACCACCGCTCCGTTCGAAGGGGTGAATGGGTGAAATCAGCCCTTGCCAAAGTCGAGCAGCTCAAGCCCATTGCGGCAAGAAACGGTTTTGGCATTACCGAGCTTGCAATCAAGTTCATTTTATCAAAAGACCCGGTCTCTTCTGTCCTGCCGACTGTTGTGAGCATTGAGGAGATAGAGCAGTTTTCCGCAATGTCAGATGGGAGATATCTGAGCAGCTCAGACATGTCAGAAATAGCAGGCCTGTATTCAGGGTGGCCGCCGTACGAGCTCAAGGCAACGGCACAGGCAGCCTAAGGAAGCCCAAGGCGCATGATTACGATCTAGATTTATCTCAGGATGACGTATTATTCCCATGGTTCTAGTTTGGATTGGAATCGCTTTAGGAATTCTAGTGGCAATAATCCTGATAAAAAAGATAGTCAAGACATCGCCACGAACTCCAGTGTTGTTTAGCCTTTATTGCAAAAAATGTGGGTACAAGACAAATGGGCTGAAATGCCCAATATGTGAAAACAAATCACAACACAACCATCAAAAATCGAAATAGCGTCCATCATGACCACGCCCAAGGCAGTGGCGCAAGATGCTTAGAACTATTTCCATTTTGGAACCAAAAAAATGGATCATTTTCAGATTACATTATAAAGATACATCGCCCATCAAAGCAGAGGTCTTGAAATGGTTGGAATATATCAAGAGGACAAAATGGACAAGGATCTTTTGTCATTTTGTATCGAGATAGTTTTGCTGAGAATAGGCGTGCCAGAATATGAAAAAGTGATCTCAAAGCTGCAAAAAGACTACAATTACGCCATTTCAGACTGCGACAAAAACCCAGAATTTCTGAAAAGGGTCCTGCAGGACATTTTTGGAGATGCTTATTCAGACATAATAAACGAGATAAAAAAAGAGATTGGCGAGGTGCACTCTAAGAAATATTTTGTAGACTTTATGGCTGTCATGGAAAAATAATTATTAAGAGGATCATTGTGAAATAGGAATCCATTTTGAGGTTTTCACAGGGCAAGGGACTGGCAGCATCCGTCGTGGTAATGAGCGTATTGTTTATGCTTGCAAATTATCTCCACCAAGACGACTATCCAATAATTGAGGACAGCCTGTATTACACTGACATTTTTTTTATCGCAGTATCTCCTCTTGCCATCGCATTCTCTGCAATCCTAGTCTATAGGCACGGTACCACTGGAAACCATTCCATTGCATGGATCCTGTTTTTGGCGGGTTCTGTGTTCTGGTATACTGCAGATATGACATATTATTACAATGCAGAGTATGCTGTTCAAAACAACGAATCGTATCTCGTGGATTTTCTTTACTATCTAAGCTATTTTCTGTACTTTGGATTCATGATATTTTATCTGAGGCCCAGAAGAGACATCATCTCAAAAGAGATCATACTTCTTGGCACCATAATTTCTATGGCGTTTATCGTACCAAGCTTGTATTTCCTTTCACAAAAGCCGAGCACGGACTTTGAAACCACGATAAACCTTGTCTATCCGTTTCTTGATATGGTTGTCTTTGTTCCTGCATTTGTCGCAATTGTTTTGTTTTTTAGAGGCGAAGTAAATTTCCTATGGGTCACAGTAACTCTTGGCGTAATATGCATGGCAGCTGCAGACACCATATTTCTGGTGGAGAGGCACCTTGGGTTGTATTCCGCAAGCAGTTTTGCAAACCTGTTTTTTGCTTGGAAGTGGCTGCTCTTCATATTTGGTGCATACAGCCACGTTAGGATTTTTGGCGCTACAAAGAACAGCCTTATGCAGTAACTGTCTCTTCCAGAGTGAACTCTGACTCTACAAAATACTCTACGCGCGTCTTTTTGAATTCGCGTGAGCTGAACAAAATTCTGTAATCATCAACTTTGATGTGGTTTTGGATTTCTTTTGCCATGGACTCTGCCTCCGCAATTGACTTGCAGTGGACCATTGAAAATACGTTGTACGGCCAGTCAGCATATACAGGCCTCTGGTAGCAGTGACTTACCTGCGGAAACGCCCCAAGGATTTCCCCGACCTGCTCTATTCTTTGTTCTGGAACGCGCCACACAATCATGCCGTTTGCCGTAAAACCAACATCCCTATGTCTGAGGATAGCTGCAAATCTTCGCATCACGCCAATTTCCTCATAGTGTCGCAGCTTTTCAAATACCTGGGCTTCGCTCATGCCGAGGCTTTGCGCTGCCGGCAAAAATGGCCTGTCTGTCACCTCCAAGTCTTTTTGCAGCTGCCTGATGAACTCCTTGTCTTGCTCTGTTGGCGAGAATTTGGTTTCTTTGATCTTTTTCTTTTCCTCGGTAGGTGCTATCTCTTTCTTTTTTTCATCCACCATGTCGAGCTTTACGCCGATTTTGAATAGCTTGATTGTCGGCAAGAGGCGAATTTTTTTGATTCCTGCAAGTTTGCCAAACTTGTCAACCTCGGTTTTGAGATCAGAGCCTGGCGGTGTTGCCAAGGTAAACCAGAGATTGTATTCATGGTTTCGCTCATAGTTGTGAGAAACGCCCGGATGACGGTTGACCTGATTTGCGACATAGTCCAGCCTGTCAGGCTCTATTGCCATTGCGACAAGGGAGCTCTTGTATCCTAGCCTCCTTGTATCGAAGATTGCAGAGAGTTGTCGTAAGACCCCAATGGATTTTAGATTGGAGATTCTTTTTTTCATCTCATCATTAGTCACATGGAATCTGTTTGCAAGCTCCTTGTACGGTTCTGGTACTAGCGGAAAAGACCACTGTATTTCGTTTAGGATTTCTTTGTCGAGTGCATCCATAACCATGAGTCTGTAGAATTTACTTTTGAATTAAAAATGTAGCGAGAATCTCGGAATCCTATAAATACAAATCACGGAATGGCAGATCGTGATTGTTGACCTAAACCTCAAGGGCAACTTGGTCATAGTTGTCGGCGCCGGAGGAGAGGGACTAAAAAAAGTAAATTCGCTTCTCACGCAGGACTGCAAGATTTTGGTAGTCTCGGACAAGGCAAACACCCAGATTCGAGATTTTGCAAAAGCCAAAAAAATAGAGTTTAAGAAAATCAAGCTTGATAGTGCTGATTTTCTTGATGACTATGAACCGTTTTTGGTAATGGCAGCAACTGACGATAAGCAGCTCAACAGGAAGATAGTGGAAAAGGCAAAAAAAATGCGCTGTTATGCATATGCGGCAGACGACCCCGAGATCAGCGACTTTGCGCACCCGTCTGTCATCAACATAGAGGACACAGTCCAGATTGCAATCTCTACCGGCGGCCGAAGCCCTGCAATGGCACGAAAAATAAAGCTAAAGGCAGAAAAGCTGTTCAGAGACATAATTAACAAAGAGGACATCTACCAGATCAGGCTGCAAAAAATGGCGCGCGAAGCAGCAAAGGCCAAGATCCCAACCGTTCTTGGAAGGAAAAAGTTTCTTTATTCCATTTTAAATAACAACAGGATAAAACAATTATTAAAAGAAGATGACTTGCCAAGTGCAGAAAGGGAAGTAATGAAAATTCTGGAGAAGATGAAATGAACATAATAAACGCGCGAGTTACATTTCGCAAGTCGCCAGTCCATATACTGGAAAAGTTCACCTTCAAGGACATGGACTCTGCATACGAGTCGTTTCGCAAATATTCTGGCCTAAATGAATTTGTCATTTTGCAGACATGCAACAGAGTCGAGATTTTTGGCTCGACAGACGAGTCAAACCTTGAGAAGATCAAAAAAACATGGGCGTCGCTTGCAGGCCTAGAAGAGGTGGCCTTTAAGGAAAATTTCGAGGTCTCTGAAAACGTCGAAGTATATGAGCACCTCCTGAAGCTTACGTCAGGCCTTGATTCCATGGTGATAGGCGAGGAGCAGATCTTGGGGCAGATCAAAGACTCTATTACAGCTGCAAGGGAAATTCACGTGTCAGGCGAGCGACTAAACACGTTGTTTGACAAGGCAATCAGGATTGGCACGAGGGTACGAAACTCGACTGGAATCAACAAGGGAATCATCTCAGTTGGCTCCATGGCAGTAAAACTAGCAGAGGAGAACATTGATGATCTCAAATCAAAAAAAATTCTCCTGATTGGGACAGGTGAGGCGGCAACACTGGTTGCAAAATCGCTAAACAAAAGGGGCTATCGGTTTTTTGTGACAAGCCGAACCATGGAACGTTCAAAGGCATTTGCAGAGACTGTTGGCGGAGCTCCAACAGAGTTCGACGACGTACTTGACGAATTTTCAAACTATGATGTCTTGTTTGTTGCAACCATTGCGCCGTATTTTCTGGTGACATTTGAGAGAATCAAGCAAGCCATGAAGGACAAGAAGAAAGGCATGATGATTCTGGACCTCTCAAACCCAAGGACTGTTGACGAAAAGGTCGCAACCATCCACGGAATAAAGATGATGAACCTTGACCAGATAGCCGAAATGGTTGACAAAAACATCAGGTACCGCTCAAACCAGCGCTCCAGTGCGGAAAAAATAATTAACGAAGAATTACAAGTACTGCAAGCACACATGAGAAGACTCGAAGTCGAACCGGTAGTCAAGGAAATATTCAAGGACATTGACATCAGAAGGGCAAAGGAACTGCAAAAGGCGCTAAGCATGCTTGGAGAAAAAGACTCTGAGAAAATCAAGATAATTGAAGATTTGACAAAGGCAGTAGTTGAAGGAAT
>CAZETC010000031.1:0-293 GCA_964515435.1 uncultured Candidatus Nitrosotenuis sp. | reverse complement strand
TTGAGACGTGCCTCTGAGCAGTCAGACGAAGAACTGCTAAAAGCAGTCTCGAAGCTTTTTGATTACAAGAAAAAAGAGGAATAATTTTCCAGCCTAGGATTATATTGAATGGGAACTGATTTTTTTCATGACAGCCTCTTTCCCTACCAGAAGATTACGAAGGCTGCGCAAAAACGAAAAGATGCGCAACCTAGTACAGGAGATTTTGCTTTCTTCAAATGACCTGATCTGTCCCGTTTTTGTACAAGAAGGGCTCAAATCAAAGACCCAGATTCAGTCCATGGAGGCAATAG
>CAZETC010000030.1:11894-13199 GCA_964515435.1 uncultured Candidatus Nitrosotenuis sp. | reverse complement strand
CAAAGTTGACTTAGTGACTGAAACTCTAATTTTCACCAATGAAATTTTAATATAATCCCTAGTTAGGAGAGCCAATAAGTGAATTAAATGTCAGTTGACATGGCAGTAAAAGTACTGGATGAGAGCATAGACAAGATAGTTCTAATCAAGCTCAAAGGCGGCAAGACCATCAGAGGAAACCTCAGAGGTTTTGACCAGCACATGAATCTGCTACTCGACGGTTCAGAAGAGATCCCTTCTGAAGGCGATACAAAGAGCATTGGGACAATTGTTGTACGAGGGGATAATGTAGTTATGATTTCCCCCCCTCCTGCGTGATGATGCATGACTAGAGGAACTCCCTCGATGGGCCTTTTCACAAGGAAAAGGACCCACATCAGATGCAGAAGATGCGGTAAAAACTCGTATCATAAGCGTAACCACCGCTGCTCAAGCTGCGGCTTCCCAGATGCAAGAATTCGCAAGTACTCTTGGATCAAATGGTACGCCTAAATGGAAGTTGCACTAATTCTTAGTTCCATTGCCGGAGCTGCTACTGCGGCCACATTAAACAAATTCCCGAAAAACAAAAACAAAATGCCACTTTTGGGTGCAAACTCTCAGATAAGAGCCCAGATCGAGACCCTGAAAATAGAAAAAGAAATCCTGACAAAGACAATTTCAAGACTATACTCGGATGGCTCAGATTTAACAAAGATTCAGCGTGACAAACTTTTAACAAGATATCAGCACCAGCTCGGTATCATTTTAGCAAAGATTGAGAAACTTGAAGAGTCATCCAAGTACCCAGATCTTGGTCCACTCGGAGACGGATTGATGAGCCTCATGGATCAGAAACTTTCTGCACTTGACAAAAGACTCACAGAGATATCATCAAAGATCTCCGTCCCACCTGTCCAGCTTGAAAAAACAGAAGCCGGAAAGGATGAGCCGAAAAATCAAGTCATCGAAAAACCACAAGTGGTAAAAATGGAAAGTATCGAAGAAATGATCAAGTCATTTACAGAACCCCACAAGAGATTAGAAATAACTACACTCACCGAGATCCCACCAATGTCTGCCATCCCACCAGTTGAGATTATGGTAACAGAGGAATCGCCAGTTCAGACCCCAACCATACGAACCGGACCACAAGCTGAGATCGTGCGCCAAACGATAACGCAGCCAAATCCTCCAAGTCAAAAACTTGCAGAGCAGATCAGACAATTCCAAGAAACTCAGAAACCTACAATCACAGTGCCAATAGACATTGCAAAGCAAGTAAAGGCTGAACCTCCGAAGCTTGAATTCAAAGGTCCAGAGGAG
>CAZETC010000030.1:8719-11884 GCA_964515435.1 uncultured Candidatus Nitrosotenuis sp. | reverse complement strand
ACGCGAAATAATGAAAACCCTATCCAAGCTAGAGCAGGCCGAGGTAGAGTAATTGTCATTTGATGATGCCATTTCGGCATTGTCTAAAGACGCGTTAAAATTTGTCAAGAACAATTCTGTTTTAGGACTAGGTAGTGGTCGTGCAGCTACTACATTTGTAAAAGAGCTTGGCAGATACATAAAACGAAAAAAATTTTCAATCAAGGCAGTGCCCACATCGCTTCAGATAAAGCTAGTAGCAGAGGAAAGTGGCATCCAGATAATCAGCTCAGGCCAAATCAAAAAAATAGATATAGTCTTTGACGGAGCGGACCAAATTGACTCACAGAAAAACTTGGTCAAAGGGGGAGGAGGCGCGTTACTGCGGGAGAACATTTTGATCTCTTCTGCGAACATGGTGATCATCATGGCAGATTCTTCTAAATTTGTAAAATATTTTGACCGAGCGATACCAGTCGAGGTTCATCCATTTGCCAGAACGACGGTAAAAAGGTTCATTGAAAGGCTGGGTGGAAAGCCGATTCTTAGAACAATAGATCGCGGTTATCCGTTCATTACGGAAAACGGCAACATCATTTACGACTGTGATTTTGGCACGATTAAATCTCCAAGACAGTTAGCTGCAAAAATAAAGCAGATTCCAGGCGTGCTCGAAGTCGGCATATTTACACGCAAACCGGATGTAATCTACAAGGCAAAGGAAAACGGAAAATTCGAGATTTTGCGCTAGAGCTTGCGTGGAACGAGCATCCCGTGTCCTGATTTTCCAACAATTTCCATGTTTTCCGTGACTAGTTTTCCCCGAACTAGAGTAGTCTGCGGCCAGCCCTTTAGGCTCCATCCCTCATATACCAGATAGTCCGAATAGGCACCAAAAAACTCGGCAGACACCTTTTGCTCTTTTTTTAGGTCTACCAGAGTTATATCGGCATCAGAGCCTTTTTGGATTACGCCCTTTTGTGGGAACATGCCAAAGATTTTTGCTGCATTTGTGCTGGTGAGATTTACCAGTTGTGTGAGATCAATTCTGTTTTTGTTTACTCCTTCTGACAGCAAAATTGGGAGTAGTGTACCAATTCCTGGAAAGCCAGACAAGGACGACCAGACGTTTTGGCCTACCTTGAGACTCAGTCTGTTGGCCACATGATCTGTTCCAATCGTATCGATTTGCGACTTTGATATAGCTGACCAGACCTCCTTTATGTCCTGCGTGGTTCTGATTGGCGGCATTACCTTTGCCAGATATCCAGATTGTTTCTCGTATGACAGTGTGAGATAGTGCGGGCAGGTTTCTACAAAAATTTTGGTTCCTTTCTTTTTTTCTTCATTTATTGCAAATAGCGCTTCTGCAGACCCGACATGCACAATGTAAAGCGTTGTACCAAACTCGCGTGCAATTTCTGATACTTTTTGGATTGCCTTTGCTTCTGAGTCAGGTGGCCTGCTTTGTGACCATGCCGGAAGGCCGTCCTTGTTTTCTTGTTTTGCCTTTTTTATTCCGCATTCGCACATCTGATAATCCTCTGCATGGACTAGCACCGGTGCACCAATCTTTGCTGCATTTTCGAGAACCTTACGAATTGTTTGCGTTTCTAGTTGAACCTTTGACTCGAAGGGGTTACTTGCTCCTGGATCCATATCCATGTATACATGTCCAACTTCGCCGCCAAGATTCATGTATATTTTGAATGAAGTGATCCCACTTTCTGTACAGAGTTTCATTTCATCTGCCTGCTTTTCATCAAAAATAGTCGCATGTACCGCATAGTCCACATAATGCGAGGCGGCAGATGCACTAAGCTGCGCTTGTAGGTGGTTCTTGTAGGAGCGGCCAAGCCTTAACATTCTCATCATTGTGGTAACTCCCCCAAGTGCTGCTGCTCTTGACTCTGTCTTTGCTGCCTCCTCTATTGGTGAGTATACTCCATAGTGTACATGAGTATCAATCAGGCCCGGAATTGCCACAAGCCCTTTGGCTGAGATTTTTTTGTCGCACTGCGGTATATCGGTAGTAAAATCTATTATTTTTTCATCGTTTATCACAATATTTCTCTCGATGATTCCCTTTGGCGTCATTATGTGGGAGCCGGTGATTACAGAATCTACAGTCAACTATTCTGTTTGAAAGGATCCTTGCTATTATGCTTAGCTTACCAATTTTGCATGTACGAAAGCTGTCTTTTTGTGAGCTTGTCAGTTTTTACATCCATGGAATCTAGCGCGTCAATTGCTACTTGGTTGTCTATTTTTTCTGGTACGTCGTAGACTTGGTTTTCCATTTTTTTGCAATTTTGTAAAATGTAGAGAATCGAATATAGTTGATTTGAAAACGACAAGGCCATAACTTCGGGTGGATGCCCACCTGATGCAATCAGATTAGCTACGCGGCCCTTGCTGACAAGGTAGATCTTTTTCCCATTTTGCAGCATGCACTCGTCAAGGTTTTTTCGTACTTGTCTTACCGACTTTGATTGGCTTAGCAGGAACTTTGTGTCGATTTCTACGTTAAAGTGGCCTACATTACCAACCACGGCGCCGTTTTTCATTGCGAGTAGGTGTTCTTTTTTGATCACGTCTGTCATGCCGGTGCACGTGATGAAAATGTCCCCAAGCTTTGCTGCATCTTTTATCTGCATCACCTCAAATCCATCCATGTGAGCCTCAAGGGCCTTTATTGGGTCTACCTCGGTTACGATTATCTTTGAGCCCATGCCTGAGCATCTTTGTGCTACGCCCCTTCCGAGCCACCCATAGCCACAGACTACTACCCTCTTTGATGCAAAAAGCAGGTTCATTGCCTGCAGGTAACCGTCGATTGTTGATTGGCCTGTACCATACCTGTTATCAAACATCATCTTGGTTTTTGCATTGTTTACTGCGATTATCGGATAGCGTAGTCTTCCTTTTTTTTGCATTGCTCGATAGCGGTTTACACCTGTTGTGGTTTCTTCGGTTGCGCCAAAAATTTCCAAATCCTTGAATTTCTTATCAAAATGGGCCTTTGTGTTAAGATCTCCCCCGTCATCAATAATGATTTGTGGTTTGTGTGACAGCACTTGATCTTGGCACCATGCATATTCTGATTTTGACTGGTTTGACCACGCATAGATGGTGACTCCTTGTGATTCCAGAAATACCGCGATGTCGTCTTGGGTGGTAAGCGGG
>CAZETC010000030.1:0-8709 GCA_964515435.1 uncultured Candidatus Nitrosotenuis sp. | reverse complement strand
GTTATTTGAAGGCAAAATCCGAGTGTTATTCCCTTTAGCGGTTTTGATTTTTTTAACCGGCTAATCGAATTTGTAAGAATTTCCATGTGGTTTTTTGCCCATTCGTACTCGAGTCTTCCTTGTTCTATGAGGCCTGAAACTTTCAACTATTCTAGTTAGACTTGTCTGTAAAATAATGATTTGCAGAAATGAGTAAAAATAGAGGCGATGTTTTTGCTAATTTGAGGGCTGGTGGCTTAGTGGTATAGCGCTGCATTCGCAATGCAGAAGTCGAGGGTTCAATTCCCTCCCAGTCCACTACAAACTATACAAATAGCAATATGTGAAAAAATGACATTAGATCAGAAGAATGGTCGGACTAGTACAACAAAATAGCCATTCAGTGGGGTTTTGGGCTCCACCGTTTTAGAAGCAAAGAACTTCCGGTTACTGATACAGAGCTAGCGGCCATTGCCATTCCAGCAATTGCTGGATAAAGAAGGCCAAGGCCCGCAATTGGAATCAGTGCCACATTATATGCAAATGCGTAAAACAGGTTCTGTTTTATCTTGCTTACTGTCTTTTTACTGATATCAAAAGCAGAGACCACATCCTGAAGGTTATTGCGTACAAGCATTATTTTGCCCGCCTCTATTGCAATGTCTGTACCGCTGCCAATTGCAATTCCAATGTCTGCCTGGATCAGAGCTGCTGCGTCGTTTATTCCGTCACCAACCATGGCAGTCCGATTTCCTTCTTCCTGTAATTTCCTTATCACGTCAGTTTTTTGATGCGGCAGGACGTTAGCTACTGCCATGTCTATTCCAAGCTCTTTTGCTATGGTATCTGCAGTATTTTGATTGTCTCCGGTAAGCATGACTATCTGCATCCCTCTTTGTTTTAGCTGTTCTATGGCCACTTTTGATTCCTTCCTTGGAATATCTAGTATTCCAATTATCCCGAGTAGTTTTTCGTCTAAGGAAACAAGGATGGTAGTTTTGCCTTGCTGCTGCAATTCACTCATGGTTTTTTTTGCAGCATTTGTCTGAACTCCTTGCTCTGTCAGTAATTTGCTGCTGCCTACTATGACTCTGGAATTTTCATATACGACCACAACTCCCTTGCCTGGAACCACGGTAAAGTCTTCAGAATCTTCAATGGAAAGGCCTTTTTCGGTAGCCTTTTGCAGGATGGCTTTTGCCAACGGGTGCTCCGAGTTTTTTTCCGCGGCAGATGCTAGCTGAAGAATCCTGTTTTCATCAGAACCGGCAAGCGCAATGACGTCAGTTACCTGCGGCTTTCCCTCAGTAAGGGTACCAGTCTTGTCAAATACTATGACGTTGACTTTTCCCATTGCCTCAAGTGCCTCTCCGCTTTTAAACAGCACCCCGTTTTGGGCTCCCTTGCTCATTCCAACCATTACTGCAGTAGGCGTAGCAAGGCCTAGAGCGCACGGACATGCAACTACCAAAATTGCGACTGCAGGAATCAGTGATGCCGCAAAATGATGCTCGCCGCTTGTAAGAAGATACCAGCCAGCAAACGTTGCAATTGCTATTCCCATTACAAAAAATGCGAAATAGCCTGCTATCTTGTCGACCATTTTTTGCATTGGTGGCTTGCGTCCCATCGCATCTTCGACGAGCTTGACAATTTGTGAAAGAATCGTGTCTGCGCCAACATTTTCTGCTTTGATTTGTAATACTCCTTCTCGATTTACCGTTCCTCCTATTACCAGATCTTCTGGTTTTTTTTCTACAGGCATCGACTCTCCAGTGATCATAGATTCGTCCACCGCAGAATACCCCTCAACTACTATGCTGTCAACTGGAATCTTTTCACCAGGTCTTACAATTATGATGTCACCTTCCTTGATCTGCTCTATTGGTATTTCTTGTTCCGTGCCACCTTTCTTCACTTTAGCAGTCTTTGGTTGGAGTTGCAGCATTTTTTTGATAATTGATGACGTCTTGCCCTTGGTCTTGTTCTCCAGATATTTTCCAAGCACTATGAAAACTATGACGACCGATCCAGCATCATAGTAGATGTTGTGCCATATTGGTGTTGGAAATGTATTGTATGCGCTAAACAGATAGGCAGCGGTAGTTCCAAGCACTATTAGTGTATCCATGTTTGCAGATCTCATTTTTGCGATTCTAAATGCGCCTACATAGAACCTGCTTCCGGCTACAAACTGAACCAAACCTGCACACCCAAACAGCAAAAATGCAGACATATCAGTTCCCGCAAGCGGGATAAACGAAAGATATTCCGGATAGCCAAAGATCATAACAGGTATGGTAAAGATGATTCCAACTGCTAGGAACCTTTTTAGCTTTTTTGCCTCTAGCTCTTCTGCAGTTGCGGCGATATTCTCTGAGATGATTTGATAACCGTTATTTGTCACAAACTGCCGAATATCCGACAGCGAGACCAGGGCAGAATTGTATTCCAAGAGGATTTGATTCGTCCCATAGTTGACCGACACGTATTTGACCCCTTCAAGGGTTTGTATCTTTCCTTCCAGCTTGTTGGCATCAGACGAGTCCGTGATGCCTGTCACGTTTATCGTAAGTTTTTCGTATACTATTTTGTAGCCAGCATTCTGGATTGCCTTTTCTATTTGCGGCATTTCTACAGATAGTGGGTCGAACTCAATGAGTGCTTTTTCTGATGCTAGATTTACCTCGCATTTTTTTACACCCTTCAGACTGCTGACATAGGACTGAATCGAGTTTACACAGCCTGCGCAGTGCATTCCGCCTATTTTGACTGCAGTTCTTTTGAATTGTTCGTGCATCTTTCTACATACCGTTAGAATGCATGTTACTTAACATCCATACTTTACAATTGTAAAATCAGAAAAATGAGAATAAATACAACGTAGAACTAACTGTACCATGCCATTCAAGCTTGACGATACGGATGTTGCGATTCTAGAGTCTTTGATTAAAGACGGTCGCAAGTCCTTTCGTCAGATATCGCGAGAGATCAAGATAAGCACGCCCACAGTGCAGGCAAGATACGAGAGACTAGTCAACATAGGTTTGATAAAAGGAGTCTTGCCGATAATCGATTCAGGCATGCTTGAGAACAAGACCGGAATACGATTGGATGGCGTCCGCTCAAAAACACTCAAGCATCACAATGTCAAGATACGCAAAGACATGCTGGTGAAAATGTCGTGCGATTTTTGCCAAGGCCCTGTGCCCCACAAACCAACAGCGCTAAAGTTTGGAAATTTTGAGCGGTTCTTTTGCTGTACCTCATGTAGGACACTTTACAAAGAAAAGTACAAAGGCAGAATAGAGTCCCTCTCAAAACCTTAGACACAGAAAAGCGTTTTTTTAAAATCGTCAGTGCTTCTTGTAAAAACGCATTCTTTGCACACATGCCAAGTTCGATGCTTTAAGATTTTTAGAGACACGTCATAACAGGTGGAATACATTTTCCCCCCACATTTTGGACAGGGTAATGGAATGTTGATCTTCACAAATACATTACGACTTGTTTATTTTTAAGGGCAAGCTTGGCCAAACGAACAGCACACAGGGTATATTGACCGCGTAAAAAACCCAGTAAACGTTATACATCTTTGTATTGGAAACAAGTTGATGAAAGTATTCAACGGAAAGGCTGCAGCCCAGGACTACATGTCTGCCCATACACTTGCATTTTCTACACCTGAGCTTACCCTAATGAGATACTCGTTTTGGCTTGGCGACATGATCCCAGACCCGAAGGACAGGGAAAACACGATTCCGCGAATAATGGCATATGTTGATGAAAAAGACTTTGCGCCAGTTGAGATAATTGATGATGAGCACTATGAGCCAACAGGGGCGGTAAGAAATACAGGCATGTACGGGAGCGTCAACAAGGTAACAGAGCCTAATGCAAGGTTTTGCTCAGAGTGTGGCGCAAAACTCTCTGCTTCGGCAAAATTCTGCACAGAGTGTGGCACAAATCAGGACTAGTTTCAGCCAATTTCTCCCAATAATGTTTATGAGTATACGGGCCGTGTCATACCATGGCAAAAGGCAAAACAAAGGCAAAGCCAAGAAAGGCAAAAGACTGGGACAGTCTTTGGGCTGAATATACCAATCTGTTAAAAAAATGGACACAGGCCTTCGAGTCACTTCAAAAGGTTAGCTCAGATGTCCAGACAAAATATAATGACGTGATGCAAAAGGCAGTAAGCGAGTCAAGTGAAAAAACACTAAAGGAGTTCTATCAGAACTGGCAAAAATCCATGAATGATGCTGCTGTGAATGCATTCAAGGAATATGGCAAGAACTGGCAAAAGGTGACAAGCGAATCAGGGATGGAACAGCTCAAGGCATACGGTGATCTTATGGATACATTTGCCCAAACATGGCAGAAAATGTGGAGAAAATAAACTAGGCCCTGGTTCCGCATTTTGTGCAGAACTTTGCGCCGGCTCTCAAGCCTGCACCACATGACCTACACACATTTGATGATGCAGATCTAGGCATCATGGCAGGATCAGGTGAAGGAAGTGTACCTGGCGTACCAAATCCCTCTTTTGCAGAGACTACAGATGGTGGCCTGCCCGGAGTTTGTGCAGGCATCACTGGAACACGCGCCCCCATACCACCCATCATTCCGCCTCCCATGCCAGGCATCAAACCTGGGGACTGGGTTGTTCCCATGCCTCCTGCACCCAACTTGTCAATTACTTTTTTTATCTCAAAAATTACCTTGACTGCCAAAAATTCCAGAGCGGAATATGCTACCACGTAGTCACCCAGCTTCTCAAAGAATTCTTTGTCAGATAGCTTTCCTTGCTTGTACATGGTGTTTGCATCCAGAAACGACTCGTAGTAGTCTTGTGAGTCCTTGAAGAGATTATCTAGTTTTTCCGCTAAAAGGTTCAGAGTGTCGACTTCGCCTAATGACATGTCAGGAATTGATTATTCTGTTATTAATTAGTTTACGAATGAAAAAAGAGTTTAGATTTTCGCGAGTGCTCGCTCAATCATGTTTTTGTATGCTTCTTTTGAAGCGGCACCAACTTGTTGTGCAATGACTTGGCCCTTGTGCAAGAGTATCAGTGTGGGAATTGAAAAGACGTTATATTTTGCCGCAAGCTCGTTTGCTTCATCGACATTTACCTTGACAAAGTTGACCTTGCCGTCATAGTCTTTTGCCAGCTCCTCCACTACTGGCCCTACCATTCTGCACGGACCGCACCATTCCGCCCAAAAGTCAACAAAGACAGGGTTTGGTGAATCCACTACCTGCGCTTGCCAGTCTTTTGTGCTTGAGACGTGAGTAAGTGACATTTTTACCAAAAATTCTCCAATCAAGGACACCTAAATATCTTCAGATGAGTTCTGGTAAAAGCGCCAATACTTAAATGGGATCTGACATTGATGCAAATTATGAGTTCAGAGCTGCGCCTCAAAAAATTGCGTGGATCGGGAGGATTTGTTATGGCTCAGGTTTCTGACGATCAGCAGCGAAAGGGAAACCTTGGCGGACCTGACTTGTTTTTGGCCCCAATCGGAAGACTGGAACCTGAGCGAATTTCAAAGTATTATTGCAATACGTGTGAAAAGGAGTCTGAGGGAAGCCCGAAAATCGAGTACGAAAACCCAAACGAGGAAGTAGCTCAGAACCTTGTTTTGCTTGAGCGAGGCCAGTACAGATGCACCGTTTGCGGCTCTACAATTGCAGAATATAGGGAGTTCCAAAAGCCAAACCAGCAGGCAGATGTTGGGTTGGCAAAGCCAATAACTCCAAGTTTTGACCAGTCAATTCCGGCTCCCACTCTTGAGGCCGTACCACAGCCAGAATCCACGACATTTTCCACCCCGGCTGCAGATTCTACCATCAACTCCATTATCGGGATGTTAGTATACGATTCGAACGCAAAGAGGGTTGGTGTTGCAAAGCAGGTTGGCATAAACTCTTCAAACCAAGTTGTTCTGAACATAACAAAAAACGATGGCCAGGATCAAGCTATTGAATGGTCCAAGATCAAAAAGATCGGCGAAATTGTTCTGTTAGGAGACGATTCTCAGGCTACTAGCGGCATGAAATGCACAAAATGTGGCTTGGATAACAAAGCTGGCTCCAAGTTTTGTGAGAGTTGCGGAAACAAGCTTTAACATGAATCGAACTGCCAAGAATATTGTAAAGGATGTAATCATAGTTGCAGTAGGAGTAGCTGCAATCTGGATCGGCCTGCAGATAGTTTTTGGTACACAAAATCCGTTTTACGTGGTATCAAGTGGAAGTATGATTCCCGTCTTGGAAGTGTATGACGTACTAGTAGTTGACGGGAAGGTTCCTTTCAAGGATGTCCAGATTGATGACATAATTGTCTTTAACCGCCCAAGCGGTCATGACAGGGTGATTGTCCATCGCGTTGTTGCCATTTTGGATGAGCGCGAGGAATCAAAAACGGTCAGAACAAAAGGGGACGCGAACCCAATTTCAATTCCTGGAACCGATTATCCTATAACTGATGAGGAATACATCGGAAAAGTTGCGTACATCATACCACAAATAGGATATGTGACTAGGATCCTGACACCTCCAATCAACTACATCATAATTGCAGTCATAATTGGAATAATGGTGGTAAAACAATACACCAAGGGTAAAAAACACGAGCCCAAATTCGATTCTGAGCCGCAAAAAGACCCCAATGCGGAAAAAGAGCTTTCAAAGCAGGATGACTTGGAATACAATGATTCCAGATCAGATACAATGAGACCAAATGTTGAACCAAGTGCTGGTTCAGACAATAAGGATCAATTCAAAAAATAGACTAGAGATTATTTTGGGATTTTGAATACGCGCTTGAAGTAGTCCGAGTTTTCCCTGTCTTCCTGCTCGTCTTCATTGACATTTGCCAAATTCTTCGCTAGCTTTTTCTTGTATCCAAGCTGCATCTGTCGCGCTATTTGGATTCTCTGTGCCTGCGGAGAGCCTGCCCCGTGCATCGATTCTGTCAGGTAACCTACTGCGTTTCTTCCAAGCGTCATGTTTTCAATTAGTCGAAGAACACGCATCCTGTTTTCTGTGTCGACTCCCTTTCTTCCAGCTAGGTATTTTTTAAGCAGTGGTCCTGTTACCGGATTTCTAAAGTCTTTTTCTGACGGCATTGTAACCATGATACCGCCTGCGATGTCTTGTGCAAGTCTTGATAGCTCGTATGGGAATCGAGTTACGTTGTGTTTGCAGACATTTGCAAGCATCTCGTCGTTTAGCCAGACGCCAGACTTCATCTGTTGTGCTTGATAGGATGATGCGATTCCTGCGGCATAGATTGACTCGTTTAGGTGCGTCATCTCCACTAGCTTGTCTCGAATGTGTGTAACGTCTGGGATTCCGTTATAATCAGAAACTGCTGCTGCTGCACCAATCAGGACATCCCCTAGGCCGGTCTTGCACACATAGCTTCTTCTGTGATAACAGGTGAATCGCTCAATTAGCATTGCTGCGTACTCTACTTCGCCATTCATGAAGATGAGATCATTTGGAATAAACACGTCATTGAGAATCACCATCGCTTCTTGGCCTGCGAACTGGGAGTTTCCAGAGTCCATGTCGCCTTCCTCCATGCTTCTGGTATCGCACGACTGGCGTCCATAGATGTATGTTATACCTGGTGCATCTACTGGGATCGCGCCCACTATTCCCCAATCCTTGTCATTTTCTGTAAGACGAATTGTTGGCATGATTATCATCCAGTGAGAGTTGATTACTCCAGTCTGGTGAGCCTTTGCTCCCGTCACATAGACCCCATCCGCTGTTCTTTTTGTTATGTGTACGAACATGTCCGGATCTGCTTGCTCGGAAGGTGCCTTGCTTCTGTCTCCCTTTACATCAGTCATTGCGCCGCCGATGACGAGATTTTCTTCCTGCATTTTTTTGATAAACTCCAGTAATCTTTTGTGGTAATTGGTATGATGCTTCTCGTCGATTTCAAATGTGGTTGAATGAAGTGAATTTAGTGCATCCATTCCTACACAGCGCTGAAAGCAGGTGCCGGTAAGCTGCCCGAGCTTTCTTTGCATTTTGTTTTGTAGGACCAAGTCGTTTGCAGATTCAGCAATGTGCAAGAATCGGTTTACCTTTTTTCCGGAAATTTTTGACATTGGCGATGCCAGCTCTTCCTCGCGCGCTGCGAGATCATATGTTTCTGCAACTGCGTTTATGGAAGGCCTGATCATCGGGTGATCTACTGGCTCTTTTACCTGCTCACCAAAAAGATACACCGTAAGTTTTCTTCCCCTTAGGCTTTGGATGTATTCTTGCCCATTCCTAATTGGCATGCCATTTTTCCTTCGAACTATTATAAATATGCAAATATTAACTCGGTTCCGATCTGAACATCTGGCTTAAAAATAGACTAAAAATTTGATTTTTGTTCGTAAAAGTGACGCTATTTTTGATGCCTATCAGATATTTTCCTGTACACTATTGCAGCAATTGCAGACGCCGCAAACGGGGCAGTCAAATAAAGCCACAAGTCACTCACAGAACCTGACAAGAGGGCCGGTGCAAGAGAGCGTATCGGGTTCATTGATGCGCCTGAAATAAACGAGAAAATGAAAATATCAAAAAATATCATGCTTCCGATTGCAACACTTCCAAACCCTTTGAGCCCTTTTGTGCGTACGACCAAAATGATCATCGATATCAGAATAACTGTCACCAAGATCTCAACTCCGACGATAAGAGGTAATGGATAAT
>CAZETC010000029.1:9841-13661 GCA_964515435.1 uncultured Candidatus Nitrosotenuis sp. | reverse complement strand
ATCAAGTTCTAGGTCAGAGGCGAATTTTTTCAGATTTGTAGTACTTGCCCAACCGCTCTGGATTCCGTCCTGGCTTTTGTATAACTTTGAATGATACTCCCAGTATTTTCCTTGCTCGTCAGCGCAGTAAGATGCTATTGCGGCAGAATCTGAATCAGCGCCTAAAAATGGGATGTCTACAAAAACCAAATTTGCCTTCCCGGTGGAAATGTATTGGGATTCAATGGTCGGTTTTTCCTTTGTAAACCACGAGTAACATTTGGGGCATTGATAGTCACCAAACTCGATAATTGTGATTTTTGCATCAGATGAACCCTGTATTGGTGAGGCCATAGAAAGGTCTACTCCACCAAGGGATGTGGGTTTTTTCTCTATCATTACTTTTTTCTTTTCTTCCATTGTCTTCTTTTCCATGGCTTTTTTTTCGGCCATAGCTTTCTTTTCAGCCAGTTTTTTTGCCATAGCTTTCTTTTCAGCTAGTTTTTTTGCCATAGCCTTCTTTTTTTCCATGGTTTTCTTTTCCATAGCCTTCTTTTCGGCCATTGTTTTGGTAGCGTTGGAAGGCTTTTCTTCCATAGCTTGTACCTCAAAATTTGAAATTGTGACAAAAACTAGCAACATGACAGACGTAACCGCTGTCAAGAGCCCCAGGTTTTGCATTACCTACAAACGCGATTTTTTGTATTTAATGATTTTTCCAGATTTTCAACTGGGGTCAAATTTGGGAAAATCCTTTTTTGTCATCTGGACAATGAATTTTCGATTCGATTCAACGCTGTGGATCACATATAGTCAGTTCCCTTTCCCCTGCAGTTTTGAATCGGATCATTTCCATATCCAAAAACAACATGAAAATAATCTATAAAATTAACACCGATCTGCGAAGAATTTGTAGCTTATTGTACGAACCTCTGATTCAATAAAAAGACTTTTAAAAAGTCGCCAGAGGCCTGTGCGTAAGGGGAAAACGGTGCACAGACAGATTAACCCACTTGAGACATGCAATCGTATTTTGAACCTTGATGATTCCATAAGGTTTGTTGGAAGGATCAAGAACAGAAAGGTCATCGCATTTGCCAGGCACCCAGAAAAAAAACCGCTTTTGGATTCAGAGCTTGGGAACCTTGCTCACTATCACGCGTCAGTCAAGGCAAGCATGGAAGAAATGTTCGATGGCGCTCTTGGAAAGACTAACTGGATGATAACCGCAAAGGAAAAGGTGAAGCTGGTAACACTGTTTTTGGACGAGGGGCTACTCATCTTTTCAATCGACGTAGAGGCAGACCATGACGAAATCATCAAGAAAATCCAAAGTCTAAACATGCAATTATAAAATAAAAAAAGAAGAGTTTTGGCCCTAAGGCGATACTGCCCAGCCACGTGTAATCAAGAGTTCTTTTGTACCAGGTTTTACGCATGCCGCAGAGCCGTCAGATGCCTTGAGAACCAGTTCTAGTCCTTCTTTGCATTCAACGTCTTGTGGTGCGACTCCCTCGTCCATCTGCATCTTTGGAGACATGAGTTCTTCTGTCATGACGTCTTCCGTGGTGTCTTCCATTTCTTGAGATTCCAGCACGACTTCGACAAAGGGACAGTTTACGACGAATCCTCCGACTGCCGTACTTAGCTCCTCATTTGTTGAGGCTTCTGTGATTTCTGCAGTTGTTGTTAGAAATTGTGCACTCTCTGCATCAGCCCATGTTGCGGTCTGGATTCTCCAGAATGGGCTGTAGAATTTGTCACCTGCATTTGTTGAGCCTATGCTTGCTTGGAATCCTGCTGGGCCTGAACCTGTGATACCGTTTGTGAAAACGTACAGGTCAGATGCCGCAGAAGATACAAATGTGTTTCCAATTTTTTCAACAGCTATGATGCCTAACATGTCTGCTACCTCTTGTGTCGATGCGTCTGTTGCGATATAGTATATGGTTGAGCCGTCTGGTGCAAATCCTCGGTGTGCAACAAATGTTACTACCATGTTTTCTGTATCGATTTCAAGGACTTGGCCGCCACCATATGGTGTTTCGTCTGTAAGCTCCTGGTCTTCTCGAATTTGCAGATTTCCGTCATTCCATTGTATGAATGGACAGTTCACCACGACCCCAGTCTCTTCGATTGTAAGCTCACCTGCGTCCCTTGCTGCAAGAATTTCATCCTCTGATGTCAGCTCTCGTGCAGTAGATTCGTCTGTCCATGTGACACGCTGTACTGCCCACGCTGGGCTGTATTCTGGATCGCCTGGTTGTGAATCTGCAACGTTTGGCTGGAATCCGGCAGGGCCTGGACCCTCAACGCCATTTGTAAATTCATAGATGTTTGCCAGTGCAGTTTTTGGAGTGTTTGCTATTGCTGGTGCGTAAACTACTCGAAATCCCGTAAGATCGGTAAGATGGTTTGCTACTTCCTCGACTGATGCCTCAGTTGTGATGTAAAATACCTCGTTTCCGTCCGCATATCCCATTACAAGCGGGATATCCACTGGAATACTGGTGCCTTTTAGCTCCTGCATTAGTGCATACGACGGAACAATACTTGCCGAAAGCAAGATCACCGTGCTGAAGACAATCGCCGTTAGCTTGGTACTGATTTTTGATATGTCAGTTGTTCTCATATTAGAGAACAAATGAGATGTTTGCTAATTAAGAGTTCTTCCAGATCTAATTGTAAAAAATCAGAAGCTGTTATCAAACATGTGTGGCGTGTACATGTCTGGCATGAACGATACACCAATCAGAAACGGGATGAAAAATATTGCAAATCCTATCGTGGTAAGTATTATTCCAAGAAGCAAGCAGTCCCTCGCTTTCTTTGGATCGTCTTCTTTGATCACAAAATAAGCAATTACTCCTCCAATGACATTAAACAAAATGGGCAAAATAAACCACCAGGCGCTGCGTCTTTTTACTTCCATGTTATCATCATACTCATTTTAGGTGTTTTAATCAAGCTTTGCCTAGACCCGGAATCTTTGCAATCTCAAAGCCTTCCTGCCTTTTTGAGAGCGATTTTGTGGCATCTATTCCAAGCTTTGCAGTCAAGAGATTTTTTTGATCACTTGATGGGTCAAGACTAGAACCTCGAACCTTTTTGATTATTGTAAGGCCCCTGTCTGCCTGGAACCTTGTCGCCATGGCGTATTCCACTGATACTGGGTCTGCAGGATTTATGTCATCATCTACTACTGTGACCATTTTGAGCGAGCGATGAGCAGCAAAGGTTTTTTCGATTGCCTTTATTACATCGGATTCTTTTTTCTTTGATATTTGCACAACTGCATGTAGCCAGTTGCATCCACCGTCTGTCATGACAACTTGTTTTGTTTGCGGCACTGCTTTTCTGACATCGCGGTTCAGCTTTGCTTCAATCGGCATCCCCATCAACAACCTGTGCTCAGAGTATCCAGACAGGATATCATGGAAAATGGCATTGTTTCTATAGTATAGTTTTTCAAGCTCAAAGACTGGCTGCTGCCTTGCAAAGTCATATGTCCTGAGCATCTCAACCATCCATTCCTTGTGGGTCTTGTCTGACAGAATCCTTCCCTCCATCACTATTTCTGCTCCAGAAGGCACTGCCATGGAAGAATACGGAAGTCTTGTCAGGGTGAGCTTGCCAGAAAGTATCCTGTTTGCTATCTCTATTTCATCTTCTCCCCATTCTGCCTGGTATGCGCCTGCAATAGATACGGCAGGATGGACACCAACAGTTATTGCCACTTTGAGGTCCTTTCCGTGCTCTTTTGCAGCCATAAATGCGCGGTGTAGGTGCCTTCCTTCCACCATCCTGACGGAAAAATGCCTCTTATCAAGCGGCATCAGCC
>CAZETC010000029.1:0-9831 GCA_964515435.1 uncultured Candidatus Nitrosotenuis sp. | reverse complement strand
CTAGATTTGTAACCAGTCGCAGCTTGCTTTCCTTTATGTTTTCAAATAATATGGCATTACCGCCGTCCACTTTTGCAGTTAGTGCGGCAATCTCATATTTTGTGGAAACCTTGCTTTTTATGATAGAAAGCTGGCCTAATTTTTTTACCTGATCGACGTAGCTGCGAATATCGGTCAATTCCTGACTGCCTCCGTTATCTTCTCAATTAGAACCTTGCTTGCGTTTGGCCCAAGCTCACGTTGTACAAACAAAGAAACTATGCAGAGGCCCCTTATTTCGGATGCGATTTTTTGAGAAAGCAATTTCAGAAAGAGCTGGTCCTGGCGTATTGGAATAATTTCAGATGAGCTTGCTGCAGGACCTGCAGCGACAGATAACATCATGGCGCCGAGCTTGTTGGCACCTTCAGTAATCGAAATAAAAAAACCGTTATCGTACTTTGAGATGGAAACATCAAATTTCCGATTTTCTGTTTCCACAGATATTACTCTGTGGTCAGAACTTGACATTAACTGCTTGGATAGACTTATGCCTTTATTGCTATTGCTTCTGCTTCTTGAGCTTCAGCCTCAACTCTGGCACGCAGCTTGGCTTTGTACTTGAGATTTCGTGGTTTGGTTCTCAGTCTATATCCACAGCATGGGCACCATAGGCCTTCCCATTTGATGAAGATTTCACAAATTTGACAACGTCTTTGACCTGAAGCATAACGTCCAGTTCCTACTGGCTTCTGTGCCTTGTATCTGGAGCAAATTCCTTTACATGTCATATTTTGTCTACACATTATAGGATTCGTAAATATTTAAGTATAGATCTAAATTTTCTATAGATTTCTCTTAAATAAATTGTAAAAATTCTAACAGATCTTGGCGATCTACGCGAGCAATTTGACAAAAACTCAAAAAGTTATATAAATATCTTACGATTTTTCCACCCACGGTATATTAGACCCCTCAGGCGTGGTTTTGGGCTATTTTTGGTCATTTTTTTGAACATTTTTTTACGTTTTTGTGGTGCTTGTAGAGCATCAGCCTGTTCTTGAGAGGGGCAAGACAAAGCGCCTGTACCCCTGGCGTTCTGCAATGTATTTTGCCGACAACATGTCACGCTCACCCCGCTTGTTGTAATTTTTTATCTTTCTCGTGGTTTTTCGTTCGTCGACAAGCTCCAGCTCAAAATGCGAGCAGAATTTCAAATTCAAAAGAGTGGTGATTTGTTTTGCGACCTGCATGTTTCCGTTCCCTATTTTTACGATTTTCCTCTCGGCCCTTAGGCCGCCAAGAATCTTGGCCACGTGCGATGCAAGCTCATCTGGAGAAGTATACAGACTGCGCTCTATTTCTTTTCCCATGTACAACACCACCAGGCCGATTCGCTGCCCTGGATCTATACCGATTATGAGTTCTTGCTTGTTTAGGCCATTGTCCAGCTTTTCGATTATTATTCCCTGGATTACCGTCGGATCTTCCTTTAGGATCTCTTCGTTCAGTATCGCTTGGCTTGCATATTTGGGAGACTCGTTTTCTGTTGTAAATATGAGGCTCCCAGAATAGCTTTGGATCTCGGCTGGGAGTAGCGAGTCATACGTGAGATTGAGGAATTTGAGTGCCTTAACAAATCGAAAGTAGGGTTTACCATAGGTGGTGGCAATTCCGATACGGCGATCGTCTAATGCGCTGATACCTATCATTACTGATTTGCTGATTTAAGGCTTTAGGGCTTCAAAATTGTTGACACTACGCTGTCCACTGCTTCATCGAATTTAGAGTCAATCGTTGACTTTAGCTTTTCAATCTTTGCTGCCCCATCCGAGGCAATCTTTTTTGCCTGCTGTTCTGCCTTTGATTTGGTTTCAGAAATCATTGATTCCGCTTCTTTCATTGCCATTTTGGTGACCTTTTCTTTGAGCGAATCTATCTCTTTTTGGGTCTTGGATCCAAGGCTTTTTTTCATGTCGGCTACCTTTACGTTAAGTGAGTCCAAATCATCCTCAAGTTCAGCCAGGGATTTGATTATTTTACTGATTTTGGAATCTGCAACTGTTGCTTGTGCGGCTTCCTTCATATGGCTAAAAACCTCTCAAATCCATAAATAAATCCTCTCATTTTGTACTCAAAAGCAAAATTGCCCTTGCAAGATCGCCGCCCGTTTCCTTTAGCGCGTTTGTAGCAACTTCTGCGGTTACGTTTGCCTGTTGACACACAAGCATGATGTCTTCTTCTGAAAAAACTGGAGTTTCCAGTTCTTTTTCCTCATAGCTGTTTGCAATTACCTGAAAAATAGAGTTGTCCTTTGATTTCATTTCCGTTACTGCTGGTTTGGCAATAATGATCTCTTTTTTGTCGGTCTTGATTATTACCTCCTGGACATTTGTGAGCTCCTTCATGTCAAGGCCCATCTTGTCCAGCATTCTTCGCATTTCACGGTTGCCGCCGCCGCGCATCATGACTGCTTTTCCTCCAAACTCGGCTTTAAACTATTTCGAACCCTGACTGCGACTCCCCGTTTTAGCGACATCATCATTTCTGAGTTTACTATGGCTCGTCCGACGGCTATTACTTTGTCTTGGTATAGGACCGGTACGTCTGCACCGATTAGGATTTTTTTTCCAGCCCAAGTCACGTGTTTGCAGAAGACCGACTTGCCTTCTTGCACAAACGGTTTAGAGTCTTCATCAATTTCGATACAGTTTTAGCGGAACTTTTTGCTCTTTAGGAGAATCTGTGCAAAATGTGGGGTTATTGCAAGGCCGCCGTCAATTCTTAATGTACACAATAGTTTTTTGTTGCAGTATACCTCCCTTATCCTCCCAGTCTTTTTGGAAAACATGATTTCAATGTCTTTTGGCAGTTGTTTTGAGATGCCAGATCCAAACAATGCGTCGATTGTATGCTTTAGCTTCAAAACTTGGTCCATTATCATGCTCGTAAATTATCTGTTATTTAATGGAAAGTCCATCTATACTTCGCATATTTATTCAACAATCTATATAGAAGAGCTTACAATCAAAGTCGTGCAAGAACGCGAAGAGACAAGAAGAATCCAATTTACAGGAAAATCATCATACATTGTTTCACTGCCAAAGCAATGGGTTTTAGATCTGGGCCTAAAACAAGGAGACCAGATAACAATTACACGCGATGGCAAGTCTTCTCTGAAATTACTTCCTACAAAAGAACATGCAAAATCCTCACAGTCAGAAGATGCCGTTTTGGAAATTGCTCGAGAGGACGATAATGCGACAATTGTAAGAAAGCTCATCTCACTTTACTTTCTTGGTTACAAAATAATCCAGATAAAACCAAAAACGGAGAGACTCCAGCCAGGACAGCGAAACGTGATAAAGTCGGCAGTAAAGGGAATGCTGATGGGCGCCGAGATAATTTCCGATTCCGTGGAAGGGATAACTATTCAAGTTCTTGTCAATTTGCTTGAGCTGTCAGTAGACGGGGCGTTTAAGCGGATGCTGCACCTGGCAAAATCAATGCTGAGGGATTCGCTTCTGGCAGTAAAAGAAGGAAACTTGGAGCTTGCAAGAGAGGTGATCGATGCTGATGACGAAGTGGACAGGTTTGGTTTCTATATTATCAGGCAGCTGAAAATCGCAATTCAGAATGAGTTCATGCTAAAAGACATGGGATTTACAAACTCAAGGCAGTGTCTTGGATACAGGCTTATTGTGAAAAACATTGAAAGGACTGGCGACCATGCAGTGCTGATTTCAAAGGATCTTTTGGAGTTCAAAAGGCCAGTAAGAAAGGACGCGATGGACAAAATAGGGGACCTGACGGATTTTGCAATAGCAGTTCTAGACCAGGCATGCCTTGCGCTCTTCAAAGAGGATTTCAATCAGGCAGAGCTTGCGATCAAAAAGTCATCCGAGGTATCAAAATACGAGAAAAAGATACTGGAATCCATCAAATCGATAAAGGACGAAGAAGAAGCGTACAGGATAAGAAGAATGTCGGAAAACATCACAAGAATCGCCGAATACGCAAGCGACATTGCTGAGATCGTAATAAACATGAACATAGAAAGAATGTTAAAAAGGTCAAAATTGTAAACCCACTTTTTATGACGCAGACTGCTATTCTAATCACATATGACAACGAGGACTCGATAAAGGAGGCGCTCGGGCTTTGCGAGGCTGCAGGTTACAAGGCTATAAGGATAATCAGACAGAAAATGCTCAACAAGACCAAATACGGGATAGGGGAAGGAAAAGTGCTTGAGATCAAAGAGATTTCAGACAAGATAAAGCCAGATGCCATAATTTACGACGAGGTCCTAAAGCCGAGCCAAAACTATAACCTTGCATCCAAGCTAAAAATCAACATACTTGATAGAGAGTCATTGATTCTGGGAATATTTGAGAAGAGATCATCAAGCTTCGAATCCCATCTTCAGATCAAGCTAGCGCAGCTCCGATACGAAATGTCGAGGGCAAAAGAAAAGGTGCGTCTTTCAAAGATGGGCGAACAGCCAGGGTTCATGGGAATCGGAATGTACGAAGTGGACACGTACTTTAACGACATTCAAAACAGAATGAAAAGCGTCAAGTCAAAGCTTGCAAAGGCAGGAAAACAAAGGGCACTGCACAGGGAAGCGCGTAGAAGAGTAGGCCTAAAGACCATCTCGCTTGCAGGATACACATCTGCAGGGAAAACAACCCTGTTCAATTTACTGACAGGTGAGACAAAGGAGGAAAGCCCGGAGCTGTTCACTACACTTTCAACTACTACAAGAAAAATTCTCATTGAAAAAAATCCGGTTTTGATATCAGACACTGTCGGCTTTATCAGCAAGCTTCCGGCATACATGATCGAGGCCTTCAAGTCGACTCTTGAGGAGCTCAAGTATGCAGCTGCGGTGGTTGTCGTAATTGATGTAAGCGATTCTGTAATGGAACTAAGAAAAAAGTACAGAAGCTGTCTCAAAACCCTCTCAGACTTGGATGTAGACCAGGAACGTGTCATCTACGCTCTAAACAAGTCTGATCTGGTAAACCCAGAAGAGATTTTGCAGAGGGCAGAATCCATTGGTCTTGGCGACAGCAAAAAATGGGTTCCAATTTCCTCGATTACTGGTCAAAATATCCAAAAGATGCAGGAGCTGGTAAATGTAATGCTAGAACGACCAAGGCCAGAGATAAAAGAGGTTCCAAGAAAGCAAGACTTGGCAAAATTCTATGAAGAAAATGAAGATTGAAGTGCTAAGAATTGGGCAAAGACTAGTCCGGGACGACAGGGTCACTACGCATGTGGCGCTTGTTTCACGCGCGTTTGGCGCATCAAAGATTTTCATGAACGAGGTAAATCCCGAAATCAAGGACACACTTGAGAAGGTGAATAGGTCTTGGGGTAGCAATTTCGAAATAGAGTTCATCGATGACTGGAAAAAGCTTTTGAAATCAAAGAAAAAGTCCTCCAAAATTGTCCATCTCACAATGTATGGCGAAAACATTAACGACGTGCAGGAGAAAATTAGACGTGAGGATAGCATCCTAATAGTTGTAGGTGCCGAAAAGGTTCCGCGCGAGATATATGAATATGCAGACTACAATGTTGCAGTCGGGAACCAACCACATTCCGAAATTAGCGCACTTGGCATAACTCTTGACAGAATACAGAACGGAAAACAGTTCGATGCAAAATACGACAATGCAAAACTTGAGATAGTGCCGACAAAGAAGGGCAAAAAAGTCATCGCAAAAAGCGATTGATTAATTATAGACAGAATAGATCGGGAATCGTTGGTAGAGTCTTTCGAAGATCCGTTTGTTAGGATCTCTGCAATGATTGGTGGAGACGAATATCTCAAGGTAGCACGCGCATTACTCAAGGCAGAAGACGCAACCGACGAGGAAATTGCGAGCTCCACAGGCTTGAGAATAAACATGGTCAGAAAGGTCCTCTATGATCTCTTCGGTAAGGCACTCATCACCGGAATACGCGTCAAGGATGAGAGAAAAGGCTGGTTTGTTTACAGGTGGCGCTCCCGAAAGGACGAAGTTGAGAACTTTATCGAAAACCAGAAAAAAAAGATTGCAGAGCGACTACAACAAAGGCTAGACTATGAGAACTCGTCCCAGTTTTACCATTGCGGGAATGAGGACTGCCCAAGGATTACGTTTGAGACAGCGCTAGAGCAGTTTTTCAAGTGTCCTCGCTGTGGACAGGTAGTCAACCTCAAGAAAAATGATAAGCTCAAAAAGGCGCTTGAATCGAAAATTACGGACATTAGAAACGACATGCGTCGTCAGCTATAATACAAGACGATTTCGTTGTTTTGCCTCTTCACGTTTTCCAGTTTTAGCTTAAATGAGCTAGCAATTTTTGAAAACCCCTCCCCTTCAATGAGGGTTTTTGCATTTCTGCCCCCGACCACATAGGGTGTGACTGTAACAATAATTTTATCGACCATGCCTTTTTGGATAAATTCCCAGTTTGTCGTGCCGCCTCCCTCAAGCAAAATCGTCCTGATCTTTTGTTTGTGCAGAATTTGCAAGAGTCTTTTGAGCTCGACTTTGTCATTTCCAACAGGAATGACTCTGACCGGGTACTTTGCGAGTTTTTCTAGGTTTTTCCTTGGCGCCTTTTTTGACACTGCGATTATTGTTGGGACACGATACGAGGTTCTGATTATTTTGGAACCTAGTGGAATTTCGGCCCGAGAGTCCAAGACGATTCTTGTGGGATTTTTCCCCTTTGCATGTCTTACAGTTAGGAGAGGGTCGTCTACTTTTACCGTATTTTTGCCGACAAGTATTGCGTCGAATTTTGCCCGCAGCTTGTGAACACGAATCTTGTCTTGCCTTGAAGAAAGCGAGGAATCGCCGCTTTTTGTAGCTATTTTGCCATCAAGGGATATCGCTGCGCTCAAAGTTACGTGTGGCCTAGAGCCTACCATGGATTATTTTGCCTCCAATCATTACTGCTCGAATTGTAGATTCCGAAGCCCTGTGCACTATTGCGGCATACGGGTTGTGCATTGGCTCAAGATCAATTGCGTGTTTGTCCAAGAATATTCCGTCTGCAAGGTATCCTGACTCAATCGAGCCAATTTTTTTGCCAAGTATGATTCCGCCGTTTACCGTGGCCATTCTTAGCACTTGTTTTGGATCGATTCTTTGTTTGTGTGTTCCCATCTGCACCTTCCAGATATAGTCCATTTCCTTGAACATGTCAGGCGAGTTTATCATGACGTTGTCTGTCCCGATTGCTACAGTGCAGCCACTCTTTTCCATTGATACAAAATCTGGTATTCCCTCTGCCAACGATGAGTTTGCTCTTGGGCAGATTACTATTCCCCGCGTCTTTTTTGCCGCGGCTCTCAGATCTGGCTTTGTTGCGTATGTCATGTGAACAAGAAAGTGCGGTTTTGCGATCAGCGCTCTGGCAGTTTCCGTTTTCCCTGCGATCTTACGTGACTTGGCTGAGCTTTCTGTCGTCTCTGCACTGTGAATTGCCCGGATTTTGCTTGTTCCCGAATAATATCGTAAAACGGAGCTGCTGTTTTCGTTGGGGCCGCTGATTCCTATCCCGTCGGAGTTTTTGAGGACAGACACCAGCGCTTTTTTTTGGGCATTTGGAAGCGGCAGGTTTTTTTTAATTTGGCTTGCGTCTTGGTAGTACTCTATTCTTCCTAGGACTAGTCCGCGGATTGGAACTTGGGCCAACACTTTTTTTATCAACAAGACTCCGTCAAGGCCGCCTTCCCGAAAATCGACAAATGTTGTAATCCCCTTTTTTATCATGGAATGGCACGTGTTTTTCATAAAGCTTGCAAGATGTGTGGGGGCAGTCCTGCTCAAAATGCGCTTTTTTGCGCCCAATACCGGGTGGACTTTGCTGTCTACCGAGCCAGATAGTGTTACGTCCTTTGCGACCGAGTCGCCTATGTGTGTGTGGGAGTTTACAAATCCAGGTACAAGCAAGAACCCCTCACAGTCAATTTTGTCTTTTTTAGAGCCAGACTTCTTTGCAAAAATTTGGTTTGATATCTGCAAATTTGTCGATTTGATGTATTCTAGGTTTTTTCCATAAAGGACGCTGATGTTTGCTAAAAGCATGACAACTCATAGATTTCTGGTTTTTCCTTTCCAGATTTTCGAATCTCGCGTATCGTGTCAAGCGATTTTGTCGCAAGCTTGGCTGCTTCCCTTGCAGTCCTGCCGGTGCCTATGCCGCAGTTGAAGGTGATCCCGAATTCTTTTTTTGCCAGCTCAAGAAACTCTCTTGCGCTTTCCTTGGAATTGTCAGCGCTCACTACCATAAAGTTATCACCGCCCATGAAAAACGTGAGCGACTTTTTTGCCAAAAAGAATTCCGACATTCTTGCATACAGGCCAAAAATAATTGAGGAGATTTCGTACGGGGATTTGGTTTTTCTTGTAGACGTGATGTCTTCTACGTCAAGGTGCATTATTGTCACTTTTTGCTCTGACTTGCCATCCACAAAGCCATAGATTGTATGTTCTTTGTCCAAAATGACTGGTGCCATTTTTCCCTCATATGCCTTTAGGTTTGCATCAAACGGCGTGTTTGCATATCCGATGGACATCGATAGTCTTAGTGAGGAAACTTGAGCTAGCTCCTTTTGGATTTCCTTGTGATCGTCAAGTGTCAGGCCGTTTGTAATTACAAAAAACTCGTCAAATCTGTTGGAAAAGACGAGGCAGTTTTTCTCAGAGAATAATTTTTGGATCTCCCTGTACAGGCCTGCCTGAAGCATTTGCAGCTCGTGCTCCCTGTCGCTTCCGAGCGTAAGCGTCCATGGACCATATTCTGTGATTTTGATTATGGTTAGCTGAATCATCGGATCTTTTCCAGCTCCTTTGCAATTTTGATTACGGCTTCAACTGCCCTTTCTGCTACCGGCCTTATTCGTGCGTGGGCGTGGCGTTCCTGCATTCCTGGACCCGATATGCCAAGTGACACTGGTTTTCTGTGCCTGAGTGAGAGCTCAGTCAGCGATTTTGCAGTGACGTTTGCAATCACCTCGTCGTGCTTTGTTTGGCCCTTTACTATGGCTCCAAGCGTGACTACCGCATCGACGTCGCTTTTTTGTAAAAGCGTATCCACTACTATAGGCATGTCGTAGGACCCTGGCACCATACACGAATATCGAACGTCCAGTTTTAGCGCCTTTGCCTTCTCTAGTGCCACTTCAAGCATTCTAGATGTTATTTCCTCATTGAACTCCGCCGTGACAATTGCAATCTTCAAAATCAGTGCACCCTTGAGAATTCCAGCAATTCTTTGCCGTCAATAAATGGGATGGCGTTTTCCTTTGCAAATTTTTGTGCTTTCTCTACTGTCAGAGCAGAGTATGTTTGTGAATCCATCATCTCGCATATGGCAGTTACTGGCGTAAGCTTTGCAAGCTCAGCTAAATATACGGACATTTCAGTGTGTCCCTTTCTGCTTGCAAGTAATCCGTTTGATGCCAAAAGTAGCGGTACGTGTCCAGGTGCAATAAACGATGAAACAAACTCTTTTTTTGGATTGTCAAGATTGCACAGGTTTGCCATCTCTTTGATTGTGAGTGCCCTGTCACTGTCTGTGATTCCAGTGTATGTTTGCTTGTGGTTAACTGAGATTGAAAATGTGGGGTGATCGCCATACGGGGCAGTGCCCATTATCATAGTCTTTGATTCATCATCTATATCAGAGGAACGGGACAAAATGTTATGCATGTACTGCAAGTTGAGTGATTTTGCAAATGAGTCCTTTATTGCCATGCAGATGAGTCCGCCGGCGTTCTGTCGCATTCTCGATATGTGCTCAGGCGTCACAAACTGGGCTGCCACAACCATGTCCACCTCGTTT
>CAZETC010000028.1:14074-14798 GCA_964515435.1 uncultured Candidatus Nitrosotenuis sp. | reverse complement strand
GAGTACCCCCTGGCTTTCATTCCATGTATGATGGAGCATGTAATGGATGTCTTTCCGACTCCGCTTGTAGCACCCGCAACTACGATTCGTGGTATCTTCAATTTTACCACTTCATCTTTGAAAGGACGAATATACCAATCTTTTTACTATTCATCAACGATTTTTGATTATGGCAGAAGATGGACTCGTAATTGTTTATACCGGCAAGGGCAAAGGAAAGACTACTGCTGCCTTGGGAATGGCGCTAAGAGCAATCGGGCACGACAACAAGATCTGCATGATCCAGTTCATCAAGGGATCATGGCATTATGGAGAGATGAGCTCATCAAAAAGACTCGAGCCAGAGTTTGAGCTTACTGCTGTTGGCAAGGGCTTTGTGGGAATACTGGATGACAAAACACCAAAAGACATACACGAAAAAATTGCGCAAGAGGCGATTCAAATTAGCAGAGAAAAAATTCTTTCTGAAAAATATGATATTGTTATTTTAGACGAGATAAACTATGCAGTAAACCTTGGACTAGTCAAGATGCAGCAAGTTCTTGATTTGATAAAAAACAAACCACATAAGGTGAGCTTGGTGTTAACTGGAAACCATGCGAGACAAGAGATCATTGACGCCGCAGATTTGGTAACTGAGATGAAGGAGATAAAACACCCCTTTCAACGCGGAATACGCGCAAAAAAAGGAACCAGCGCTGATTTAAACGAGTTAGGTAACACA
>CAZETC010000028.1:13060-14064 GCA_964515435.1 uncultured Candidatus Nitrosotenuis sp. | reverse complement strand
ACCTTAAATTATCTAGCTCAAGCCAAAGTTGCATTGGCCACAGAATCACAAGAACTTCCAGAAATCGGAGAGATCGTAGTCGCAACTATAACAAAGCTTACTGATCATGGTGCGTATGTGATGCTTGATGAATATAACAAAATGCAGGGATTTTTGCACGTATCTGAGATAGCTCCTGGCTGGGTTCGCTCTGTGAGCAAGTTTGTCAGGGAAGGAGAAAAAAAAGTCCTACTTGTAAAAAAGATAAATCCGAGCAGATCCGAAATTGACCTGTCACTAAAACAGGTCTCAAAGGATCAGCAAAAGAAAAAACTCCTTGAGGTGAAAAGAATTGAAAAAGGCAAAACACTTTTGCAGGCAGTCAAAGAGCTGACGTCTCTTACAGACAAGGAGCTTGAGAAGCTTGAGGATGCAATTTTTTCAAAATATGATTTTGTATATGACGCGTTCTTGGATGTAGTAACAAAAGGCATTGCCGTTCTTGACGAGCTAAAGCTGCCAAAGAAAACATTGTCTGCAATCGAAGAGGCTAGCTCAAAGATAAAACCGCCATCTGTCGAGATACGTGGAATATGCGAAATTTCCTGCAATCAGTCAAGTGGCATCGAGGTAATAAAAAACGCAATTTTGGACTCTATTGGTGACCAAGCATCCAACATTTCTGTGACGTATATTGGCGCACCAAAGTACAGAATCAGCGTAAAGGGTCAAGACTTTAAAACTGCGGAAAAAATGCTAAAACCCGTACTGGACAAAATTCAGAAGATCATAGAAAAGACTAACGGCACATTTAGTTTTGCCCGAGAAGAATCCAAAAAGACAAGAGAGGGATAGCACCTGAAATTCCAGCTTCGCAGATGCCCTAACTGCAGCAAATACACTCTAAAGGACACGTGTCCAAAATGCAATTCCAAGACGGTAACTGCACATCCTGCCAAGTTTTCACCTGATGACAAATACGCGCGTTATCGGATAATGGATAAATTCAAAGATGAAAGCTAAGG
>CAZETC010000028.1:9748-13050 GCA_964515435.1 uncultured Candidatus Nitrosotenuis sp. | reverse complement strand
AAGGCGAAGAAATCTTTATGCTTTTGACTCGTGCGGCCTCTAGATCTACTGGCTGATCATTCAAGTTTGTTTTCAGAGCGCCAATTTTGTCTACTACATCTTTTCCTTCGACTACCTCCCCAAATATTGTATATTGCCCGTCAAGCCATGGCGCATCACCAAGCACTATGAAGAACTGTGAGCTTGCGCTGTTGATGTCTTGGCCCCGTGCCATCGAGACTATGTATTTGGTGTGTTTTAGGTTGCTTATCTCAGCGTCAATAAAGTATCCTGGCCCTCCAGTTCCCCATGTTCCAGGCGGGTTATCAATCGTGTTTGGATCTCCGCCCTGTATTACAAATCCAGGTACTATCCTGTGGAAGAGTGTCCCATCATAGAAATTCGAGTTTGCCAGTGTTACAAAGTTTTCAACAGTCTTTGGCGCCACATCCGAATTTAGTGAAATGACTATGTCGCCAAGATTTGTAGAAAGTGTTGCGATCAGGTCTTTTCCCTCAGGTTTGATTTCGCTCTCACTTTCGATTGCAGTTGTTGTTACGATTTCTTGCGGTTTGTATTCCTTGTTTATTTCATAAATCAATACACCGTTTATCGGTCCTGCATCTGGTCTCAAAAATCCAGGCGACATGTAAGCTAGTTTCAGAGGCCCATTTCTGTCTTTTGGAAACTTGATGTCATCTAGGTACACTGGAGAAAATCCCAACACGTACGCATCAGCTTGTTTCTGATTTACCAGATCAATGTACGCAAAAGTGGTAAATGGAATCATTTTTCCAAGCACTGTATCATTCCAGAATTCTTTTGTGGGACTAATTCCATCGCTATAGAGATATTTTTCAAGGGGGGCACCAGCGATCCTCATGAACCAATGTTTTTTGCTTTCATCCCCACCCCCCTGAACCAGATATAGTGGCGGCTCTTCGCTGTTTATTCGCTGGGCTGCGACGTAAACTAGAATATAATCTGCATCCATTTCCTGCAGGAGTTTCCAAGCCTCGTCTGGCGTACTTAGAAAGATCTTGGCCATCTGTTTGATGCGCCAGTCTATCAAGGTAGCATTATCAGCAATGGAATGTCGTTCTCCAAGCGTAGTAATCCAGTATCCATAGTCCCACCACGATGCTACAACAGCGTCCTCTGCTGTGTTTTCCCTAAGCCAGCGCATCGCATCAGGCCAGTCATTTGTGGCTATGTTGAAGTTACTTCCGCCGTTAAGTATGGTGGGGGGTGCTTTTGCACCGTTTACCCAGTTAGAGTCTACAGGTACAATCATTGGCACGATTAACAAAATTGCAATTATAACAGAGTAGGAGATTTTGAGAGTTTTCGGGTGTGACCTGGTTAGTTTTTTGTTTTCTTTTTGTTCTTGCCTAAAGATTTCTTTTGTAATCATTGCAAGACCCACAGAGCCCAATATGATAACAGAGAGTGACGAGAATATCTCAAGTCTTATGAATGCAGAGCTGATGTACGCCCCTAAAAGGCCGATAATTAACGCAAAAACATGTGCGTCGTGCCTCTTGTTAGAATCGTTTAAGAGATTTTTGAAGATGAGCCAGACTCCTATTGCAGCAAATATCATAAAAACAGAATGGTACAGAAACGATTGAAATATTGTTGTAGTCGAATGCTCTGCAACCGAGTCCACCAGAGGGTCCGTAGTAGTCAAAAATGGATTTATCGCGTTTAGATACCTAAAACTTGGTAGTCCAAATACACTTGACGATAGTATGCCGATTCCTATTGCAATCACCGCAATTAGTAACAAGGCACAGTTTCGCCGCCTTTTTTCCTCACTGCTCAAATTTTGAATGAAGGAGCATGCGACAAGAAAGGCTGTAGGCCCGATTATCATGAACCCGCTTGCCTTTGTAAAAAATCCCAACCCAGGTCTCTCAAATGGCGCCAGAGATATGGCCAGGCCGAGAACAAACACAGGCACTGCCCATCTAAGAAAGTTCGTGTCCTTTCTGACAAACGGCAATATGAGAATAAACAATCCTAACGGTATGACGAAAAAGTCAGTTCCGCCCCACGCTGAAAACGCAAAGCCAAGGAATATTCCGCCTCCAATTAATTTAGAAACGGCGACTTTGCGCGAAGATGACTTGATTCCGCTCAAGAATAGATAAATCGAGAGTAAGCCGTAAAACAGTCCGAGCGGCTCGGATTTGAACCAGCCGATTGAGCCCCTAGTGAGTACGGGCAGTGATATCGAGTACATCAATGACGCAAACAGTCCTGCAGTTGTGCCACCCATGACTCGAACCAGAGCAAAGACAATGATGGTTGTAAGTGAGCCAAATATGACGGGAAACAAAATGGTAAAGCCATAGAGTCCAGATCCTCCTCCAAATACCGAGTATAAAGTGGCAGCAGTGACATGCAGCATGACTTGTGATGTATTGGCCACGTCCCGTCCAAACGGATACCAACTCATTGTATCGTGCCACTGGAAATAATCGGTTATGCCGTTTTCTACAATGAATTTAGTCGCCCTGTAGTTGAAGAAAGGATCAAACTCGTTTAGCTCAAAACCATATTCTGCCGGTTGTGATCTGATCATCGCAGATATTGAAAATGACAGCGAAAGAACTCCGATTATTAGTAGATGATGTAAATGAAAGTCAAAGCTGCCTATTGAAAACAGTTTTTTGTTAGAAAGCAATTGACTCTTTTCAAGAATATGCGTTTATTACTCTTTTGGGCTTTTTTGATTGGTATGCGTGTAGAATTTAATCAATGAACAAATTTTTTTGTGTTAAGAAGGGTAGAAAAATTTAACTTTAAGAAGTATCAGATGGTTGATATAACTTGATTTTAGAAAGTCCAGCCTTCAGTGATTGGGGAGAGATTCCAAAAAAATATGGATACAAAAAAGATAACATCAGTCCGCCCCTTAAGATAATGGATGCTCCTTCCGATGCTAAATCTCTTGTATTAATAATGGATGACCCAGACGCAATGGGTGCGGTAGGCAGACTATGGATTCATTGGGTTGTCTGGAATATTGATCCAAAGATTTCAGATATTGCGGAATCTTCCATCCCAAAAGATGCAATTGAAGGAGTAACTGATTTTGGTGAGATTGGATATGGTGGTCCAGCACCTCCAGATAAAAGACATGTCTATGTGTTTAAGATGTATGCATTAAATTCAAAGCTCTCACTTCAAAAAGGCTCTAACAAAAAACAAGTAGAAGATGCAATGCGGGATCACATAATAGCCCAAACTTCATTGTGCGGAACTTTTGCACCATAAGTGAAGTAGCTGCCAATTTGGGCAAAAATTAGTCAAATCTT
>CAZETC010000028.1:8800-9738 GCA_964515435.1 uncultured Candidatus Nitrosotenuis sp. | reverse complement strand
CTTGTTTCAAGTACAATTTTGTTGTTTGAGATAGAGATTACAGATCCGCCGGCTTTTTTTATTTCCAGCTTCAAGTCTTTGTCCATTGTTGCAATTATTCCGCCATTTTTTTTGACATGAGAAATAAAGGAGTCGTCTGCAAATCTGCCTCCAATCTTTACTGTCTTGAAGGATTTGATGTATTGTGTAGTGGTGTCGATTTCTTGTTTTTTTTCCTCCATGTGCCCAAGTTTCTCAAGTTCAGCCAGAACGACGTCTGGAACCACAAATCTAATGTTTCCTATTTCAGTCTCAATTGTAGAGATATTTTTTATTCTGTTGTTAGCTAGATGAATAAGGAAATTGGTGTCGCATATTACCTCAACCAACTATCCCTGCTCCAATTAGTCTCCATCGATCCTCGATTTTGCGGCTCAGGGCCACATTACTGTTATCAAACAGGCAGACTGGTCTTTTGAACTGAACCTCGATTTGTTCTGCCTTGACCTTGTTTATCTTGGCAAGAACTGGCGCAGTGCCAATGTTTAGTCTTAATGATTCCCCAACCTGAATTGGTGTCACTTTGATGTCATTTACCGTCCCGACTGCA
Organism: uncultured Candidatus Nitrosotenuis sp.; assembly: GCA_964515435.1. GTDB lineage: Archaea > Thermoproteota > Nitrososphaeria > Nitrososphaerales > Nitrosopumilaceae > Nitrosotenuis. The sequence goes on along the minus strand of CAZETC010000028.1, from coordinate 9,149 downwards.
GAGTCAAACAGGTTCACTGACAATTTTGTACTGACAGAGTTTTCAGGTAGTGTTTCCGGCTTGCCAATCACGGAACCTACAAGCGAATCGCTTCTTGTCATCGAAGGGTCTAGCTTTGTTCCAATTGCGACCAAGCCTCCCGGTTTTACATCGTTTACAATTCCGGCCGCAGTTCCAAGAGAAACAATCTGAGTGTGTATTGGTTCGTACGTGTTTTTCTTTGGATTTAAAATTCCTGGCTTTATTTCGATTTCATCGCCTATTGAAAAAGTTCCCTGAGTTAAGCTTCCCCCGATTATTCCGCCTTTGATATCCTTGATTTTTGTACCTGGCTTGTTCACATCAAAGG
>CAZETC010000028.1:7887-8790 GCA_964515435.1 uncultured Candidatus Nitrosotenuis sp. | reverse complement strand
GGATCGCAGAACATGCATTACTGGTTCTTTTGCTTCGGTTCTTTTTGGTGTCAAAATCGTTTCCTCGATAGCACCTATTAACGCGTCAATGTTTAGTCGTGACTGCGCAGATACCGGTATGATTGGAGACTTGGTGGCCTTTGTTCCCTTGACAAACTTTACAATGTCAGCATAATTCGCAGTGGCGTCCTTGTATGAAATTAGATCTACTTTATTTTGGACAATTACAATTTGTTGGATGCCAAGAATCTGCAGGGCTAGGAGGTGTTCTTTTGTCTGTGGCTGTGGCACTTTTTGATTTGCTGCAACCAAGAGCATCGCTCCATCCATCAATGCAGCGCCTGAAAGCATGTTTGCCATCAGGCTTTCATGCCCAGGGCTATCCACAAAGCTTACTACTCTGGACAGCTCGCTTTCCTGTCCACAGTTTGGGCAGTTTGGTGTGGTTGAATAGCCAAGCGGAACTTCGCAGCTTTTGCATTTGTAGAATGCTGCATCAGAATATCCCACACGAATTGTGATTCCACGCTTTAGCTCTTGGCTGTGAACGCTGGTCCACTGACCGGTCAGCGCCTGGATTAAAGTGGTTTTTCCGTGATCTACGTGTCCTGCGGTTCCGATGTTAACGCATGGTTGGTATCCATATTTTTTTACATACCATTCTGGGAGAGTATCACGCCAATGCATTACCAAATCTCAAAAACCGCAATATGTTAAGTTATGCCTTTTTTTCTTCTTCTTTTGGAGCTTCTTCTACTTTTATCTCGCCGTCATACGAGCAGTTGAGCTGATAGATTTCTTCTGAAATTGTATTTCCTCTGATCAGTCTTCTCCTGCGCTGTCCCTTTTCTGCATTTTTTAGGCCGACTCCTTTTGAAATCAAAACTGGCTTTCGTGCAGAAC
>CAZETC010000028.1:4023-7877 GCA_964515435.1 uncultured Candidatus Nitrosotenuis sp. | reverse complement strand
GTTAGCCAAGTATTGGCCAAGAAATTTGGGAGGCTAATTAATGTTTGGAGAAAATCTTTAAGGTTGATCCGCATAATCGACGCTGTATGAAAGAAGAGATCACCTGTCCACGCTGCAACAAAAAGATGGTCGACATGCAAGCATGCCATATGATTTGCGGTAATTGTGGAACGCACCTTGACTGCTCAGACAAGGGCTCTTTCTGGTGATTAAAAGCCAGGTCTGTCTGGAATATAGTCGGCTGCCATGTTTACTGCCTTGTCCTTCATGATTTCCAGATATGTGTCATAGTCTGATTCAAAGTTGCAGTGCGGGCATTTTACGGATTTCATGTCATCGTCAAGGATGGCTACTTTTTCGCACTCTGGGCAACGAGCATCCATGATTCTATATGGGTTTAAATCTATAATAACGTAAGGCGATTTGGGAGTTCTTTTTATCAAAATTTATCGATCATTCACAATTGATTGATGTTAGTCAATAGACAGCCTTGATATCTGTGCGTTACACTGTAACAGTGAATGAAGCGATTTGAATCGCAGCATGTTGAAGACATGGCATCATGGAATAAAAAAGAAACAACCGAGAGAAAAGAATCGTTTGGTGTCAAAATGGAATTATTGAATGATATCATCAAAAAAGTAAACCACCTGTCAGATGTTTCAGGTGATAGAGAACGAGTGCTAAGACAAGCGTCTACATTGATAGGATTAATTGTCTTTGAGCAGCCCTTTAATAATGCAAATAAAGCAACTGCTACATCTTCGGCAATTCAGTTTTTGAAATTGAATGGATATGAATTGGATTTAAAATCAGAGAAGATACAAGATGAATTACTGCAGATATTAGAAAGCGCAATGTATCTTTTCGAAGATCAATCAGAACAAGGAATTGCTATAGTAAGGGAGTTTCTGGAAAAGCAATTGAAATGATCTATATTTTCTCTAGTTTTTTGAAGAATCTTGGATTATCTTCTTTTGCTTTTATCATACCATCTAAGAAAGAGTCCTCTTTGTTCTTCGTTTCTGTTTTAACTGCCATGCTACTGATAACAGATTCAATCGTAAAAAGGTTTGTGATTCTTAAGCCCAATCGATTAGGATGCATCAACTAGATAATTACCGTTTTTAGTAAGATTCTTACCAAATTCAGTAAGCGGAGTTAGTCCAGCCTGGCAGGACGTCAGCTTCCCAAGCTGAAGGTCGCGGGTTCAATTCCCGCACTCCGCACTTACAATTCCTTTATTGCTTGTATAATGCTGTCCTTGTCCTTTGCATTTGGTGTGTATTTCAGATAGTTCTCAAAGTCTTGTTTTGCCTCTTTGTTTTTCTTTTGTTCTAGTCTTGCCAGTCCCCGATTTTTGTAGATTGGCCCGAATCTGTTAGAGTTGATGTCAACTGCTTTGGTGTAGTACGAATCTGCCTTTTCATACTGTTTTGTCTTTAGATAGTAGTTCCCAAGTCCCCTGTATGCCAGATAGCATCTATTGTTGTTTTGTATGCTTTGCTCGTAATACTGGATGCATTCTTGAGAGTTTTTTTCGTTATAGATTCCACCGAGAAGACACAGCGCGGTGGAGTTTGTCTTGTCAAGATAGATTGCTTCCTTTAGAGTTTTGATTGCGTCCTCCGTCATGCCTTGTAGATTTAGCTTTTCTGAGACAAAGCAAAGTCGGTTTGATTTTTCCCTGGAATTATTCTCAATTCTTATAGTAGATATGATGTCAGTAGGAGCTACAAGTATTGCTAGTTTTCCATCTTCTTCCCAAAGCTTATCAAACTGTTTTTCTGGAATCATGCCTATTTGATCCGGTTGCGGCATGTAGTGGATAATGGATTTTTCCTTTTCATCATAGCCTGAAATCACTGATGCGTGCTGTACCACCTCAAACAGCCCGGGGAGAATTACAATTGGCGGTATTCCCATGTCGATTATTTTTTTTAGCTCAGACAGAGACGAATGCAATATAAGACTTCCAAGGCCATGTCGCTCTGCTAACTCCATTCCTTCGATTAGGATACTTCCACGGACGTTTGTGTATTTTTTTGCAATCTCCCTTGCCTCGGCAAATGGCAGATTAACGTTCCAGTATTTTGATACTGCACTTACAGCTAGAGGCAGACAGATATTTTCCTCAGAAACTGAAGGAAGTAAGAGTTCGTGCTCGCTCATGGCTTAGCTTTGTTTTTTTCTTAATTAAACTAATCAAAGTGAAACAAACCTCTCAATTAGCGACAGGCCGTCCTTTGTCATCTCGGGATGAAATTGTGTCCCAAAGATTTTCGAGTTTTGATACCGCACAATTTCATAATCACAGTGCTCAGAGCTTGCGAGTCGAACAAGCGAGCTGCCAAGATTCGATATCTCAAAGTTATGGCTTTGGTATACACTTATCACTCCGTCACATAATGGGTTTTTGCTTGTTACTTTGACGGTACTGTTCCCTTTTTGCATTTTACTCATTTTTCGAATTGTACCGCCAACTGTAAGAGCTAGGATCTCAGCTCCGTAGCAGATCCCAAGCAATGATTTTTTTTCAGAAATGGCATGATTAACTATTTTCGAGTTCAGGGCGTTCATCTCTTTGTTGTTTTGCCTCCTCCCAGACAGGATGAATGATTCGAACTTGGCAATTTCTGGGGGTTTTATTTTGTCAAATGGTATCGCAGTGAACTCTAGTTTTTTTCCCGAGAGAAAGTCTGCTATGTTTTTTGTAAATACAGATCCGTTATCAACTAGCAGCAGCATTTAGGACTTACTTGCCAACTTCAATTGAGATGTAGTGCAGCTCTGCTACGTTGTCAATTGTTACTATTGTTCCAATGTTTACGGTGTCTTCGTCTTGCCACATGAATACGCGTGTTGATCTCGGGACAACAAAGTCTTCGGCAAACTTGTCTAGCACGTCATTTGTTGCCTCAAGGTCAGCTTGTGTAAAGAACGAGACTTCACCCTCCCTAAACGAGATCGGGGCTTGGAGCGACGTTGGCGTTACTATCTTAATGCCCTTATCTTCAAACGCAGACTTGATTGCTTCGACTCTGGCGTTTTTGTCAAATCCTGACTCGCTGGGAGATGATGAGGTGGGCACTACACCTGAGAGCTTTTTTAGAAATGCCTCAAAAGCTTCTTGCTGGGTATTCCCAAGGCCGACATAGTACTCGCCATCAAATGCAGCTCCCACCGCTGCAATCGTACCAAGCTGGGCCACCACACCTCCAGTGCCGGCAGTATAAACTGGTATAAAGTAGACATCATGATCACCAACCCTATACAGAATATTCTCACCAATGCGTGGGGATTGCAACAGAGTTTTTAGCTGTCTAAAGTCATTGTCTTTTTCCAGCGCCTCCCGGACCGCCGTTGGGCCGATTAGCTTTGTGGTAGAGTTAAGCGGGACTTCGTAGAACTGCATATTGCCAAGGGTCGGCAGGTCGTTTTCGACTATCATGTATCCTGAGAGGTTCTTTCCCTGCGAGCCCCTGAGCTCCAATGAAAGCAGGCCCAAAAACTTGGTACGATCATATCCTGGAGGCTTTGCCTCAACATAGTACGCTTCAAGCTTTTCTGGGATTTCGTAGAATGTGCTTGCCTGGATGAATGTCTCGGTGTTTGTCACATGATAAATGTTGAACATTTCGGTTTTCCAAGTGAAAAGCTCTTGCGGATATCTGATCTGTTCATTTAACCAAGAAGGTATTGGCTGGAATTTGTCTCCGTATTGGCTCTCAAGAATTTTTGCAAAATAATCGTCACCATACTTGAGCAGCGTGATGTTTCCATCATAGGTGTCGACCAAGGCAAATCCCACCAGTCTGAGATATGGGTTTCCAATAGACCATGGAACCGAATGT
>CAZETC010000028.1:0-4013 GCA_964515435.1 uncultured Candidatus Nitrosotenuis sp. | reverse complement strand
CTGTAGAGAAAATATGGATACATCACTTCCATTCTATCGTAGATGTCTTTGTATCGCATCACGTGTATGGGGTCATTTGGATACGACAGGAGGAAGTTTGGTTCAAAGATCCAGCTCAAGGGCGGCGATATGTCGATGCCTCCAGTACCTGAATACAATGCGCCGTTGAGCTCCGCACTGGTACCTCCGCGGTTTGTTGGATATGCTGACCATGTTTGCTCAAACAACCCTCCCTCCCCGTAATAGATTGCCCTTTGTGAGAAGAGCTTGTTGCTTTCTACGGATTGTCCTGTTGTCGCCTCTAGTGTCAAAAATCCGTTTGGAACGTGTGTATACACCAGGTGTTCGTTGTACCATCGGTTTTCTAGGCTGACAGTGGACGGAAGAACAGGTTTCATTGATGCAGTCCAGTATAGAGTGTCATTGAATCTAAGAATATCATTGTCTTCAAAATCAATGTACGGTATGAGCCCGATTTCTGGCTTTAATTTTGCATATGCGGCTTCCCAGTCCCAAATTCTAATAGCGCCAAGGACGTCACGGTTTTTTTCCATGTAAGCTTTGATGTTGTTTGGTGAAATCGACTGCAGGTTGACATCATTTTCTGTTATCTTGACTTTATCAAGCTCGCCTAGATACCTGTTTACATAGATTTGTTGTTGTGTGTACGGCCCCAGATACTCTATTTTTCGCGTGTCTGCGATGCTGTTGTTTACTGCCATTATAGAGCCAACGATTACGCCTATTGCAATCAGCGTGAAAATTCGAATGTAGATATCGCGTTTTATCGGGTGTGTCAGGACCTTGGAGCGGAGCTTATCAAATATCGCAAACGCAACAAGCGCAAATCCCGCTGCAAGAGTTCCTCCAATGACATAGCGGGTGTTGTAGTCGATTTGATCTGTAAAGAACATGTTGATGGCTGCCCAGATCACGCCAATTCCTATCACTGCCTCTATTGTAGAGATATAGTTTAGAAACTTGGGCTTGCCCTGCGAAGAGTCAGATATGTATGATGTGATTACTCTGATTATGGAGTGGAGGCCAACGTACAATGCCAGCCTCATTCCTATGACTCCCAATAGTGGGGGAATGATGATTGTTAGTGCAGGAATCAGGCCGATTACGGTTTGTGCTGCCTCGGATGATTGTGGTGAGATAAATGGTAATGAGAAAATGGTCGGTATGTTGTTGACTCCCAAGTCATTGCCATCAAGCATGTGTACTAGTGCTAGGCCAAACATGATGTTGACAAAGAATGCACCAAACAGGAAGATCTTGGTTATCTGCCAGATTACAAATTGTGGGACGCCTAGCTTGTAATCCTTGAAACTTGAGATGTTTTTTGAAACGGGATCGTGTGTGGTTCTGTTCAAAAATGTGATTGCTATGTGCAACGAATACCAGACTATTGAGGATCTATTCTTTATATCCACGTTGAAGAGTGCTATAGCAGAAAGAGCAATAGCTGAGATGATAGAATAGTATATCGGTTTTGTGAACTGGTCGCCAAATTCCGTCATATTCATTGACAAGATGACGCCTTGGTTTCCCACAATCACCAGGACAATAATTCCAATTATTGCAATTATGCCTAGGCGTATGAGCTTGCCCGCGTTTGGTTGTGGTGTGGATTCAGTGGACGAATTATACAAAATCACGGTTTTTCCTTTAGGGACAAATTAATGTCTTAGTATTTTTGACGCATGGCCTGCTAGACAGCAGTAGCATAGCCCTTGCAGATCATATATACTGCTGCGTATTTTGGGATGGTCAGCTGTTCGTTGTTGTAGGGGCCAAATTTTTTGGACTTGAGCCGGAATTCGACTGGACAGTTTGCCGTTACCGTTACTGTGTCACCGTCAATAAAACAAGAGTCATGCGTTGGGTTGAATTTTACCAAATCCTTGCAAGGTGTCTTTGCCAAGCCACTTTTGCTATTGATCGTGCCCCCGAGCCTAAAAATTCTGTGGACATCGATTGTTACGTTTGGATCGACTCTGGCCCCGATTTCTATCTGTGCAGTCTCCAACCTTTTTTTGAAGGCAGAATACCCTTCAGATATCAACTGCTTTGAGAGCTTGGGTTTGTTTGATTTTGAGCCAAAGATCTGTCTTGATACGCGGCCAAGCCAGCCTTTATCATCAAGATCTGCAAACTGGGATCTTGCAAAGCTGTATTCTGCGCCAAAGGTTTCCGGCATTGCTCCCTTGAGCATTACATAGTCTACAAGTTCTGCCCTTTGTCTCGAGTCCAGTTTTTCATAGTTAGAATTTGATACGTACACATGGAATCCCTCGTTTCCTGAAAAATACACCATAATGTCTTCCTTTTTTATTCCGAGATCCTCATTTAGGACTGTAATCAGTTTTTTTACTTGGTTTTTTGCTGCAGATATACATTCGGTACAGAGCACCGATGTTGTCTCAAATTTTGTTCCATTGCACTGACTGCATTGCGGCAAATTCACAAAAACATTCCCACAGTTGGTGCATTTTTTGCACGTATGGTGTGCCCTGCATGGAAGGTTTAGATCTTTTGCGTCAATATCAAAGATCAGGTCTGCGTCTTGCCACTCTTTTTCTGCCATTGGGAGGTTAGGAAACAAATAGCGGGCATTTGAGCAATAAACATCCGATGGTATCTGCGTCATGAGTAGAAGGTGTAACTCCTTGTCGGACTTGAGCGAGATGTGCCTGTTCATTCCGGAATTTAGCTTCTGGTATCCAAACTCCCGCATTTCCGGATTTTTTGGCGCATGAATCAGCTCAAAGTGTTCAAAGTAGAATTTTTTGAAGGACTCTTCTAATAGTCTTACATCTTTTTCAAGCATTGGGTATTTTTTTCCTTCCGAACTGTAACGGGTTGATGATATTGTTACATTCCGGTATTGCAAAACAAAGATTTTCACTTCTTAGCTTCTCACATGACGGACAGGCATACTTTGTTCCGCTCCCAAAGTTTCCCGCCACATGTTTGAGCTGATAAAGTGTTACCTTTTCGTTATAGTCAGGTGCATTTTTGAAAAGCGGGGCAATCTCCTCAATCGTCTGTCCTTTGTTTAGCAGGTATGTTGCCAGCATAAAGCGCCCCGAGTGTGGGAGATTTTCACCCTTGTTTAGGACATCTATTGCGTGTTTTATGCATGGTGGGTATTCTGTGGTTTCCATGAATTTTGGTGTTAAATCATTTCCAAGTTGTATCAAATCAGCTATTGGTTTTTTGAACGATTCCGGTACATCTTGTATAGTTGTCGCATGAATTTTTGTTTTAATAAGATTATCAAGCTCATTTCTGATCAACCTAACAGCTTCGTGCGATGTGAGGAAAACATTTCCATTATTCACAAGTCTATTAACAAGCTTCCATTCTTGTTCATGAAAATTTATTGCACTCTGCAGATAGTCTACTACTGGAACAAGAAAATAATCTTCCTGTTTTTGAATATTCATTAAAAATTGTTTTTTTATAATTTGAATAGCTAATTCAAGATGATAATTTCTCTTATTCTTCCATATTTTATAATCATAGTCATCACTAGGCATGCGTGTATTTAGATCAGATTCTAAGTTTTTTTCTGCTCTACGAGCCTCCTGAAGAGAAAATCTCCTAATGAGAACATTCATCCCACTTAGCTTTAGCAATATTACTGCAATAAGAAAAGAAAATAACTCTCTATCCAAATCTTTCTTTTCTACATTTGGCTTATAGATTTCCCCCTTTACTGCGATTAGAATTCTATTATAGGCATTAGTGATCACAGATTGAAGATCTGGATCTGTACCAAATTGTTCAAGTGTAAATTTCTTTTCTTTTAGATATTCACCAGCTTCAGATAAGAATGGATATTTCGCAATTGTTTCGAGTTCTATTTCCACCATAATGTATAACTCTAATTTATGATTAAAAACTTGAGTTTTCATCTAATGGTAGTTTAAATTAGGCTTGTCAAGTTTTCGGCGGCTGACTGGAAACTTGACTCAACACAATCTGCTCTGCATCTTTTGAATGCT
>CAZETC010000027.1:13476-14825 GCA_964515435.1 uncultured Candidatus Nitrosotenuis sp. | reverse complement strand
GTGGCTTCCTGCTTCCTTGACCTCATCGAGATCTCTACAGGCGTCAATTCCCGCAGTTCCTGCGGTACTGGTATGGTCGCTTTAGGCGACAGTCCAAAAATTTCCAATCCTTTTTTCAAAACATTGATTGCGGCGTTGTGATCCCTGTCCAGAATCAGGCCACATTTGTCACATCGATGAGTTCTAACTGCAAGAGTTTTTGGCACCATACCGCCACATCTTGAACATTGCACAGTCGTGTTCCTTGCCGGAACTCCTGCCAGAATGGTCTTGTAGTCAAGCATGTTTGTGAATATTCCCCATCCAGAATCCAGAATGTTTCTGGCAAGTTTGTGGTTTTTTGTCATGTTTAGTTTTGCCAGTCTCTCGACAAATATGACATCGTATTTTTTTGCATACTGCGTTGACAGCTTGTGAAGAAAATCCTTTCTGCGGTTTTTGATTCTTTCGTGGATTATTTGGTAGAATCGTACCGCCTTCTTTCTGTTGTTTGATCCCTTTTGCCGTCTTGATATCTTTCTCTGGACTCTTGCCAACGGTTTTAGCATTTTTTGAAGGTTCAGCGGGTTTGGCGTTGAAAATCCGTCAGAATCATATGCGAAATTCCTGATCCCAACGTCGATTCCAGCTGGTTTTGTCAGGCTGGTTTTTGGCAGGATGGCATCAATCTCACATGTGACGCATGCGTGCCATTTTCCTGTCTTTGATTTTGATATTGTTACTTGTTTGATGGTGTGGTTTTCTGGGATTTGTCTGTGTTGGATTATTTTGATCCCGCCTATCTTGGAAAGGTGCAAAAAGCCATCCACGATATCAAATCCAGATTGGTTGTATGTGAAGGTATGATATTCTGAGAATCTGGCGAATCTGAGAGCTCCTGTTTTGTGGCCGTTTTTGCGCAGTTGCACTAGTGCCTTTTGTGCCCCGTCAACCTGAGTCGATACCATCTGGAGCATTTTGGAATGGTATGAATACAGCCAGCCTTCTGATTCCTTTAGTTCGGTCAGAAAATAGTTGAGATCGTTTCTGCTCTGAAAGCCCTCGTTGTTTATTTTTTCTATCATGGTATTGTAGACCCACCTGCATGCACCAAGGGTATGGTAGAGCTGTTTTGATTGCATGAGATTTGGATACAGCCTGAATTTGTAGGTTCTTTGCAATGGTATTCTGTGATGTGTTTTGCCTAAAAACAGTGCTGTGCGCTCTCAGCTCAGCTATGATGTACTCGCTATTCATCCCAATTCTGAAGGGTTTGGGGTTTACCGCTCGCAGTCAATAAAAATATGGTAGAATTCGTTCGTAGAAAAGATCAGCAGGCTTTGGATTTTTGCGCCTGCCTTGCCTTCTTC
>CAZETC010000027.1:10274-13466 GCA_964515435.1 uncultured Candidatus Nitrosotenuis sp. | reverse complement strand
CTTCAGGTAAAAGATCACGCCTAAAATTGCTGCGCCAACAATAATTGCGATGGTGCCGAGATTATCTGCGCCTTGCTCCCTTGCGGCAGTGACAATTGTTGTTTCTTTTAGCGCGCCCCCATCAGACGTCACGACAAGAAAGCTCGTTGTGTAGATATCAGGCCTTAGAACCGAGTCGGAAATTGCATATATTTTTAGATCAGTTGCTCCGGGCTGCATTGTGTCTGTGAGTTCTTCTTGGAGTACAAGCGTTGCAGAGTTATCCTGGACTGGTATTACGCCCCTGTCAACTTGCAATCCTGACGCATCGTTTATGAAATAATAAAGATGCGTCGTATCGTCAGTACGTATAGGAATCTCTGTCCTCATTCCCTTCACTAAATTATCAGGTACGTCGATTTGCGTTATCTCTGGGAATCGCACCGTTTCGAATTTTTCCCACATGCCGGTTCCGAACGGATAACCAGGGTCATCAAAAGACATTATCGTAATAGTCCTTGCCTCAGGCGAGTACCCCTCAAGATAGAACGGGCCGTTGCTAATTACGGCGTGGTTTTTCTCTGCTATCCACTTTGCTGCTGCGGCATATCTTGAGTGATAGTACTCAGGCGAATTTTTAGACATCTCAAGTGCCTTTGGGATTTTGCCAGACTCTGAAAAATCCTGAATGTATTCTCTGAGCATCGCCGCGTCTCTTGGTATGATCAGTGAGATCCAGCTGACGCTTTTTGTCTGTGACTCTGTCCTTGAAAACGCGGCTTTGCCGTCAACTACTGCCTGCTCCATGGCATACATTATCTCCCATGGCTGCGTGACCCATATCCCACCCCAGTCGGCAATCTCGGATTCGTCAAAATGCCAGTAATTCACGTAAACTTCGATTGTGTCATCATCAAGCTGCCTTATTCCCACAAGGGTCTTTGCCGCCTGGGCTGCAGTCGGGGAGTGCTCCGGATCGAAGGTCTTGTCGTTTTCGCCCGACGATAGCGCCCATTCCTGCCCAAAATACACCGAGTACAAGACATCGTTTATGTCCATTTTTTGGCCGTGGTGCCAGCTGCCCCACAAAAGATCATACGTTATCTTGCTTGTGGCCCTGGCCCCAGCTCCGACGTTTTTCCATTCTTGTTTATCCACGTCCCAAATTATTGCATCTGACGGGGCATCCAGTGTATTACCAGGCCCCGCAGTCTCCACCTTCCAGTTCTGCCTTACTGCAAAGTTTTCTCCAGAATATGGGTTTTTGAAAATTCCTGGGTCATACAGTACGTCCCAGATATTTTTGCTGTATGCATCACCTAGGCCCCGAACCGAGTTCCAAGCCCCCTGATAGATTTGCTTGACGCCTACCTTGAGCTTGCCATCGTCGGTTCTTGCGTTTATTGGCGTATATCGCGTCGTTATTCCGCCGCCAAAGTCGTTTATTATCCCGTGGACATTTTTGTTTGCAACAAACGGATCTGTCTTTGCTGCAAGAAACACTCGCACAGACTCGTTCACGCCCTCTTTGGTTGCCTGCCGGATAAGGTCCACCCGCTGCTCTGCTGAGGTATAGTTGCTAGAGTAGATTTTTTGGGTCAGCTCGTCGAGCTTTTGGTTCTGATAGTTCCAGTATGCTGGGTTGTTAAAGCCCGGCATGTTTGAAAACCACGGCGAGTACATTTGCGCAAGGCCGAGTGGATCGTACCTGACAAACGCAGACCTGCCGGCATATCCTTCGGTGTACATGCTCCACTTTAGTTCTGATGGGTCTGAGCCGTACACCAAGACAAACGCCTTGTTGAGGTCCCCAAAGTCCTTTTTGATGGCAAACCCTATTTTTTCAAGTTCTGATGAAACTGTCTCCCCTATGGATTTGCGCACCGGGTCGTCGTTTCTGATGAAAATCGTAACAGTTACCGGCTTTTGCCCGTAGTACCATTTCCCCCCGGTTTTTTGCGCCCCGGCCTTGAGCAGCTCGTCAGTTATCATTTGGTCGGCAAGCTCTGGGTTGTATCTAAAGTGGAACCGCTCAAGCTCGTCTACTATTGAGAGATAGTCAGGATCGAATGGCCCATAGTTTGAAACCATCGAGACCCCATACCCGCCCATGAGCTCATCGACTATCAGTTTCCTGTCCACCAGGTAATTGAGCGCAAACCTCACCTTTTGATAGTAAAACGGGTTGAACTCCTCCCCCTCTGCTGGATTTACCAAAAGGCTGTACGATCCTCCCGTCGTGTAAAAGACCTGAAGGTTTTTCAAGTCCTGGTTCTGTATCAGCTCAGACGGTACTCTGGAATAATACATGTCGAGGTTCCCCCTCTTCACTTCTTCAATCGCAGTGCTCTCATCTAGATACTGGATGAACTGGACCGAGTCGACGTATGTTCCCTTTTCTGCAAAGGCAACACCTACCAAGGACGCAAGCACCAAAAAAATCAGAAATGCTTTCACAAACTTGGTATAACATAAGCCAATTTAAAGCTCCAATGTGAACGCCTGCTATTTTACCATCAAGTGTGATTTGTATGCAAGATTTAAAATTCGCAAAACCTCAAAAAAAGGCCGTGAACCAAAAACTCTGGCTTGATGCACTGGATGGAGTAATTCCCGGCGAGGTTTCTGTTGAGGATTTTGCGGCCGTTGTCAACACGGACAAAAACACTGCAAGAAGAATACTCCAAGAGATGGATCAGAATGCGATTGGCAGCTTTGACGGGCGAACCATCAAGTTTGAGGGCGGGGACAAGCTGAGGGCCACGGTTTTGGCGCTGCAGAAAGGGGCTCAGATAGACGAGGCCGCCGAGCACCTTGACTGGAAGGACTTTGAGGGCCTTGCTGCAAGGGTGCTTGAAATGATGGACTTTGTCACCATACGAAATCTAGTTCTGACAAAACCACGCATGGAAATCGACGTAGTTGGAATCAAGTTCGGCGTTGCGATACTGATTGACTGTAAGCACTGGAAACGGCACAGCCAGTCTGCCCTTCAGGAAGTGGTAAGAAAGCAGGTCGAGCGCACAAGACACTATGTCACAAAGACAAACGGTGCTGTCGCAGCACCCGCAATAGTCACCCTATACCAGGATGAGATCAGCTTTATTGACAAGGTCCCAATAGTCCCGATTTACCAGTTCGCGTCGTTTGTTGAAGAATTCTACGGAAACCTAGAACGGGTCAAGACTGTAGGAACAAAGAAGCAATAAAGAG
>CAZETC010000027.1:8697-10264 GCA_964515435.1 uncultured Candidatus Nitrosotenuis sp. | reverse complement strand
AGAGTCACACTTCCGGCCATGAATAGTTTGGAAAAAAGCATCGAGCGGTCAAGTGCAACTGAAAAATCCTCAAGAATCGCTGTGCCCATGACCTTTACGTCGGTTTTATGTTCCAGTATTTCAAATGATGCTGGCTCTAGCTTTTTTTCCGCCTGCTCTGCGAGCTTTAGGTACCAGGACGCAATGTCTTCGGGCTTTGTTACCTTGCCAAGCGGGTAGTATCCAGTGCGGTTTCTGACAACTGTCGAGCTGAAATGCGTATCAGACGTGCAGAGTTCCAAAAGAGTAAAGTTGTTTTTTGAAAAATGGCCCACTATCTCCTCTCGCGCCCCATTTTCCATGTTGTTGGCGTCAGCCCACCCAAGAAAGTATTTCGCGTCGTTTATCTTCAGGCACAGGATTCCGATTCCGCCTGGACCAAGATCCGGTGCCGTAATGTGCATCTCGTCAAAATTTGCATAGCCAAACTCCATTGGATAGCTTTGTTTTGTGATGAGCGTTTCAAACATGGCCTTTGCAGCCTTAAGCATGTCCTGCGAATCTGACTCCGATATTTCCTCACCCATTGCATTGTGACAATCAACTATCAAGAGCCGTTCAAAGTTTCTGTTGCTTGCGAATTGCTCTATTTCTTTTTTTATGTAGCTTGGCACGTCCTCCATTCCGTGCGGTGAGAGCGATAGGAACAGCACTGCTGTCTTTTCAAACAGGATTCCAATCACCCTTGCCTTGTTCACCTGAACTGTAACTGGCTCTGTGCACATTGCACCCTTTTTCAAGACAAAATTGTTTGCAAGGCTTGCCAGGTAGTTTTCAACCTCGGTTTTTGATGGTAGATTCAGCGCATGGTCAGATATGCTGTGCATCACCATCGCAGAAGAGTTCATCGTCTTGTAGATGCGATATGTTATGTTGCTTCCGCCAATTGGATGGTATGGCCCTGGGTGAATTTCCGGCAGCACCATTCTAAAGTCACCGCCTTTGGAATAGAGGCGAATCTGCGATGTGGTGACGCTCGATGGTTTTGATCTTGATTCAATTATTGATTCGACTTCGTCAAAGTTTCCCCTTGATCTGGACGCTAGGTATGCCTGCACTAGCTTGTGTGTACTTTCGACACCGGGTCGTCCCGCCCTGTCGGTTGCAAAAGACCACACTGTCGCAATTGCCAAGAACGCCGCTCCAATTCCCAGGACAGACTCGTTCAGAGAGACAGCCCACAAACCCTGCGGAACCAAGATCAGGTACATTGCTATTGGCTGCACAAAGCAAAGTGCCCAGGCCCTTTTCATCGACGTGCCAAGAGTTGTTGTGAAAATTCCTATTCTAAAGCTTGCAAAAATCATCATCCCTTCTGCCACATAGAACATCGGAAGTTCCGGCTTTGAGAGGATTGAAGATGCTGCGATTCCAGACAGGACTATTCCGACCCACATCAGGTTTCCAAACAAGGACAGGTGCAGTGTCTTGGAGTATTCCTTGTTTTTTATAAAACGAGAATCGATATACTGCGTGGCAAGCAGCACCGCGATTAGTGGTGACAGCCTATAGATGAGCTCGTCAGGCC